>JAVBXO010000115.1 GCA_030824535.1 Azonexus sp.
CCCTCGCCGGGAATCTGCGCGCAATCAATCGCGAAAGGCGCGGCGGCCGAGGTGTCGCCGAGCTTGACCATGTCGGCGCTGAAACGGGCGCTGACCCGCGTCTGGTCGGCGACCTTGCCCTGCGGCTGGAACTGGCTGACACCAGCGGCAAAGCTGTTGAGGGCAAGCAGCAGGCCGGCGAACGTGGCGGCAAGGCGAGGCGAGATCATGGCGGGCATCCTGGGCGGGCAGTGGGATGCGCAGAGTTTGCCACGGATGACGCGGTGCATGGCGACGTAACAGGCAATCGTCATCCTGCCGTAACGCGCAGCTGGCGCGCCGGGCATTCGACATCCGCCGCCCCGGCCGTTATCCTCGCTGCCTTTGCCAATTCAGGGAGTTCATCATGGGTCAAGCCAAACGTCGGGGCACGCAGGAACAGCGCATTGCACAGGCGCAGGAAAAACTGCTCGCCGGCCGGCCGGAAAAGCTGGTCTGCAATAGCTGCAATGCCGATGTCACGAAGGTCAACCCGGTCAGCCCCCGCGGCCTGCGTGGCCTGACCTCGATCTGGGTCGGCCAGTGCGATTGCGGCCACACGACCTTTGCCGCGTCCGGCGAACCGAAAGCCGTGCAGGCCTTCTTCGAAGCCGTCAGCATGGACACCGAACTGCTCCTCGGCCGCCAGAGCCAGGATGGTGAGGAACACGAAAAGGCCTGAACGCTCGCCAGGGCCGGGGTCGCCGGGCGGGATTGCTGCTAAGCTGGTACGGTTTCCTGAAATGTGATTTCGATCTGCCCGGCAGACTATTTCGGGAACTGGCCAATGCTTGCGGAGCCATGCTTGATGATTGCTGTCCGGATACTCGCTTTTTTCATCACTGGCTGCCTGCTCGCCTTTTCCGTGGCGACTGCCGCTCAGCCTTTGCCAGCGGTGCACGCGGCGAAGCAGCTTCACGTCGTCGCTGACGACAATTACCCGCCCTATCTGTTTCGCAACGCTGACGGTCAGGCCGAGGGCTACCTGATCGACCTCTGGCAACTCTGGGAGCAGCGTACCGGCATCCGCGTCAGCCTGACCGCGACCAACTGGGCCGAGGCCCAGGCCATGCTCAAGGCCGGGCAAGCCGATGTGATCGACATGATTTTCGCGACGCCGCAGCGCGAAGCGATCTACGATTTTTCGCCGCCCTATGCCGATTTGCCGGTTGCCATCTACAGTCATTCGTCGATTGGCGGCATTACCGGCGTGGCCACGCTCAAGGGCTTGCAGGTTGGCGTTCAGGCGGGCGACGCCTGCATCGACAAGCTGGCGGAAAACGGCGTCACCACGCTGATGTATTACCGGAATTATGCAGAAATGATCGACGCGGCACGCCTGCATGAGATCAAGGTGTTCTGCCTGGACGAATACCCGGCCAATTTTTATCTGTACCAGCAACACCTCCAATCCGAATTCCGCAAGGCATTCGCTCTGTATCAGGGGCAGTTTCATCGGGCGGTACGCAAAGGCGACAGCGAGACATTGCGGACGGTTGAAGATGGCATGGACCTGATCACCGCCGAGGAAAAGCAAAAATTGCGGGAAAAGTGGTTCGGTACGCGCATTGATTTCCTGCCCTACGCCAAATGGCTAGGCTGGTCGCTGTTCCTGCTGCTCTTCCTGGGGGCGTTCTTGTTGACATGGAATCTGGCGTTGCGGCGTCGGGTCAGCCTCAGGACCGCCAGTCTGAACCAGGCCCTGGAGGAATTGCGCGCCGCTCACCAGGCGACCCAGGAAGCCCGGGAGCGCCTGACGGCAACGCTGGAAGCCATTCCCGACATGCTTTTCGAGTTTGATGGCGAAGGGCGTTACCTCGATGTCTTCGCCAACTCGGCCAGCCTGTTGGCCGCACCGAAAGAGCGGCTGATCGGCAAGCGGGTCGATGAAGTCATGCCTGCCGAAGCCGCCCGGATCATTCGCCAGACCCTGGCCGATGCGCTGGTCGACGGCTGCGATTATGGCCGGACGATCTCTCTGGCGATCAATGGCGAAACTTTCTGGTTCGAGCTGTCGGCAACGGCCAAGCTGAATGCCACGGGGGAACGGCATGTGCTGATCCTGTCGCGCGATGTCACGCAACGGCGCAAGGACGAACTGGAACTGCGGCAGGCGCGCGAGGAAGTCCTGATTGCCGAGCGCAATCGCGGCTTCCGCAATCTTTTCAATGCCGCACCGGTGGCGCTGGCCTATCTGCAAGGCGACAGCATCGAGTTGGTCAACCAGGTTTTCAAGGACTTGTTTGGCTATACCCGGCAAGACATACCCAGTCTGGCGGAGTGGTGGTTGCAAGCCTACCCCGACCCGGAATATCGCGGCTGGGTCCGCAAGACCTGGCAGGAAGCAGTCGAATTGGCGGTGGTGACCGACGGCAAGATCGAAGGGCGTGAATACAGCGTGACCTGCAAGCACGGGCATGTCCTGCAGTTGCTGATTGGCGGGCAGATGGTTGATGACGGGCTGATCGTCACCCTGACTGACATCAGCCGTCTCAAGGAAGTGGAACTGGCGCTCAAGGAAGCCAAGGACTTTGCCGAAGCGGCGAACATGGCCAAGAGCACCTTCCTGGCCAATATGAGCCACGAAATTCGCACGCCGATGAACGCCATCCTCGGCTACACCCACCTGCTGCGCAAAACCCCGCTGAGCCCGGAACAGGCCGGGCGCCTGGGGAAAATCGATGATGCCGGCGAACACCTGATGGCGGTGATCAATGACATTCTCGATATCTCGAAAATCGAGGCCGGCAAGTTGCAGCTCGAACAAACCGATTTTTCTCTCGATACCGTGCTCGATCAGGTGCAGGCGCTGATCGCCAATGCCGCCCGAGCCAAAGGGCTGTTGGTCGAGACCGATTATGGCGAAATCCGTTATGCCTTGTGTGGCGACCCGACTCGCCTGCGCCAGGGCTTGCTCAATTTTGCCAATAACGCGGTCAAGTTTACCGAGCGCGGCAAGGTGTCGCTGCGCACCCGACTATTGGCCTCTTCGGAGGAGGCCCTGCTGTTCCGCTTTGAAGTTGAGGATACGGGAATCGGGATTCCGGCCGATGATTTGCCCAAGCTGTTCCAGGTGTTTCAGCAGGTCGATGCCTCGACGACCCGGAAATACGGCGGCACCGGGCTGGGACTGGCGATTACCCAGCATCTGGCGCGGCTGATGGGCGGCGAGGTCGGCGTGGAAAGTCAGCTCGGCGTGGGCAGCCTGTTCTGGTTTACCGCCCGCCTGCAGCGTGGTCAGGCCAAGCTGGTCGAAAGAGCTGTTGCGATTTCGGGGATTGATGCCTTGCGCAAGCAGCGGCATTCGGCAACGCCGGTGCTGCTGGTCGAGGACGATCCGATCAATCAGGAAGTCGTTCTCGAGTTGCTCTCGGATAGCGGCTTGCAGCTTGATGTCGCCAATAACGGCCGGGAAGCGGTCGATAGGGTCGCCGCCAGGGATTACGCACTGATCCTGATGGACATGCAGATGCCGGAAATGGACGGCCTGGAGGCGACGGCGGAAATTCGCACGCGGCTTGGGCGCAAGGAGGTGCCGATCATCGCCCTGACCGCCAATGCTTTCGCCGATGACCGGGTGCGTTGCCTGGCCGGCGGGATGAACGATTTCATTGCCAAGCCGCTTGATCCTGATCTTTTGTTCCAGACGCTGGCGCGCTGGCTGAACCGTCCGGTCAAGGCGCCAGTTGACAACGCTCGTCCGGCTTAGCCGCCAGGCCGTTTCAGGATCATTCGGGCAGGGGGCGGTGCTGGTGTCGTCGGGCGCGGCGGGACGTGAATGACCGGCGCTGGCACTGGGGCGTATTGATGGACCGGCACCGGCACGTAGATCGTCTGCGGTGTGCTCTGCGCTGAGCCACCGATGCGCCGGCAATCGGCTTCCATGGTCGAGCGCTGAATGGCATCCAGAACCATCTGATCAACATCGCGCAGGCATTGATCGGTGTTGCTGTAATTGCGCCCCTGCGACACGGGATTGCGCTGCTGCGCGGCATTCAGCCGGGCGCGTTCGAGTTCGCTGGCCTCATCCGCCCGCTGGTTGGCTTCGCGCTTTTCGATAAAGGCCCGCGCTCGCGCCAGATCCTGTTCCGCTGACTGTCGCGCTTCCTCAGTCACCCGTTCCTCCGGACGCACGGCAATGGTGCTGGCACCAGTGCACGGCGAGCTGGAAATCTCCGTCTGGCCGTTGGCCAGGCGGCATTTGTAGATGTCCGCCGACACCGGCAGGGCGGCGGCAAGTGCGATGAACGGGATCAGAAAGAGGGCGCGCATGTCCGGTTTATAGCGGATTCCCGGATTTCCCGAAACCACGTTTGAGGCCGTGCTTGCCAGCGCTAAAGGTGCAGGCGCGAGTACCCGGCTAAACCAAAGTCTAATACCCCTCGCTTTTCTTTCCGAATAACTTAGCGCCCATGCGGACTTCACGACCAACGAGGTACTGCGGAAGCCCGGCGACAGGATTCGCCGCGATTCGGGAAATGCAGGCCCCCAGCCCTGCGATAAAGAGGAGACATAAATGGCTGTGCTTAATCGGATGGACTGGTACGACCTGGCCAGGACCACAAACTGGACGCCCAAGTATGTGACGGAAGACGAACTGTTTCCGCCGCTGATGTCCGGTGCCTTTGGCTTGCCCCAGAATGCCTGGGAAAAATACGACGAGCCGTACAAACAGACGTATCCCGAATATGTGAAGGTGCAGCGCGACAAGGACGCCGGCGCCTACTCGGTCAAGGCCGCGCTGGAACGCAGCCGCATTTTCGAAAACGCCGATCCGGGCTGGAAGTCGGTGATGAAGGCGCACTACGGCGCCATCGCCCGTGGCGAATACGCTGCCGCCAGCGCCGAAGCGCGGATGATGCGTTTCTCCAAGGCACCGGGCATGCGCAACATGTCCACGCTGGGTTGCCTCGACGAAGTTCGCCACGGCCAGATGCAGCTGTACTTCCCGCACGAGCATGTGTCGAAGGACCGCCAGATGGACTGGGCCTTCAAGGCCTACGACACCAACGAATGGGGCATGATCGCCGCGCGTCACTTCTTCGACGACATCATGATGACGCGTGACGCCATCAGTGTTTCGATCATGCTGACCTTCAGCTTCGAAACCGGCTTCACCAACATGCAGTTCCTCGGCCTCGCCGCCGACGCTGCCGAAGCGGGTGACCACACCTTCGCCAACCTGATTTCCAGCATTCAGACCGACGAATCGCGTCACGCCCAGATCGGCGGCCCGGCGCTCAAGGTGTTGATCGAAAACGGCCAGAAGGCGGAAGCGCAGAAGCGCGTCGATATCGCCGTCTGGGGCGCCTGGAAGCTGTTCTCGGTGCTGACCGGTCCGATCATGGACTACTACACCCCGCTCGAGCACCGCAAACAGTCCTTCAAGGAATTCATGGAGGAATGGATCGTCGCCCAGTTCGAGCGCGCCCTGACCGACATGGGCCTGGACTTGCCCTGGTATTGGGACATCTTCCTCAAGGACATCGCCCAGACTCACCACGGCATGCACATGGGCTCCTACTTCTGGCGTCCGACCGTCTGGTGGAACCCGGCTGCCGGTGTCACGCCCGACGAACGGGCCTGGCTGGAAGAGAAGTACCCCGGCTGGAACGAAACCTGGGGCGAGTGCTGGGACGTCATCATCGACAACGTCGTCGACGGCAACATGGCCATGACCTACCCGGAAACCCTGCCTTACGTCTGCAACATGTGCCAGCTGCCGATTCTCGGTACGCCGGGCAAGGGCTGGAACGTCAAGGATTACCCGCTCGAGTACAACGGCCGCCTCTATCACTTCGGTTCGGAAGTCGACCGCTGGTGTTTTGAGCAGGAACCGGAGCGCTACGCCGGTCACCTCTCCATCGTCGACCGCTTCCTGGCCGGGATGATCCAGCCGATGAACCTGGGCGGCGCCCTCAACTACATGAACATCGCTCCCGGCGAGTGCGGCGACGACGCCCACAACTACGCCTGGGCCGAAGTGTACCGGGCCATGCGCGCGGCCAAGAAGGCCAGCTGAACGCAGGCGATGCCAGCCGGCGTCGTGTGACGCCGCTTTCAACAAACACAGGAGATTCAAGAAATGGCGTTGTTTCCATTGACATCCAACTTCGAAGGCGACTTCGTACTGCAACTGCTTGCGGTCGACTCCGAGAACACCATGGACGAGGTCGCCGCTGCGGCGGCCGTGCATTCCGTCGGTCGCCGCGTCCGCGCCCGGCCGGGCCAGCTCATGCGGGTGCGCCGCCAGGGCAGCGAGGATTTTCTGCCGCGCAGCATGCGGGTCAGCGAATCCGGCCTGAAACCGACGGAAACCATCGAAATCATCTGGGAGGCGCCGAAGCACTGAGTGCTTGCGGGTCGGCCAACCAACACAGGAAATAACAGGAGTCAGGAATGGGTTTCAAAAAGGTATGCACGCTCGACGACCTCTGGGAAGGGGAAATGGAGTCGTTCGACGTCGATGGTCAGGAAATTCTGCTGGTTTGTGCTGAAGGGGGCGACATCAAGGCCTTCCAGGGTATTTGCCCGCATCAGGACATTCCGCTGATCGAAGGTAGTTTCGACGGCAAGAAGATCATTTGCCGGGCGCACCTGTGGCAGTTCAACGCCTGCAACGGCAAGGGCATCAACCCCGACGACTGCGCGCTGGCTGAGTACCCGGTCAAGCTCGACGGGGATGATGTTCTGGTCGAAACCGAAGGCGTTGAGCCGCTGTTTGCCCATTCCTGACACCGCGCTGCACCGCACATTTAAAGGACGAGTCGCATGGGAATTTTGGAATGGCTGGGGCGCTTGCTGCGCTTCGGGCAAGCACAGCCGCAAATGGCTTGCCCTTCCGGACCGGCAAGCCTTATTGCCGCGCCAGACTTGAAAGAAAACGAGGAGAAAAAAATGAGCACCACGAGTTCTGCGCAGGCTTATCACAACAATCTGGTTGGCCCGGTGATGCGCGCTGGCGATCTGGCCATGGCCGTCATCGAGGCAGCCAAAATCGACAATCCAGGCAAGGAAGTGTTTATCGACGACAAGCGCGCCTATATCCGCATTCATACCGAGCATGAAATGGTTTTGCACCGGGAAACCATCGAAGAGGAACTGGGACGCCCGTTCAAGATGAATGACCTGGAAGTGGACCTGAGTTCCTTCGCCGGGCAGATCGAAAGCGGTGACAACTCCATCCGCTTTTACTTCATGAAAAAAATGTAAGCGCTGCCCAGACGCAGCAACGGCCTAGCCAATACACAAAAATTGAGGAGACAAGAATGTCGGAAGTTCAAGTACTGAAGCCGCTCAAGACCTGGAGCCACCTCGCGGCCCGCCGCCGCAAGCCGAGCGAATACGAAATTGTCAGCACCAATCTGCACTACAACGACAAGCGCCCGGACACGCCCTACGAGTTGTCCCCGACCATGTTCATGAACGAGTGGTACAAGAAGAACACCTTCGGTACCGCGCTCAAGCATGCTGACTGGAATGCCTTCCGCGATCCCGAGGAAGTCATCTATCGCACTTACAACATGATGCAGGACGGCCAGGAAACCTATGTTTTCGGGCTCTTCGACCAGTTCAACCAGCGCGAGCACGATCTCGCGCTCGATCCGCGCTGGGCCGGCACATTGGCCCGCTTCTACACGCCTTCGCGTTACTTGTTCCACACCGTGCAGATGGCTTCGGCCTATGTCGGCCAGGTTTCGCCGGCCAGCACCATCACCAACTGCCACTACTTCCAGATGGCCGACAGCTTCCGCTGGCTCAGCCACACCGCCTACCGCACCAAGGAACTGTCGCTGGTCTTCAATGACAAGGGTTTTGGCACCGACGAGCGCCAGTACTGGGAAAACGACCCGGTCTGGCAGGGTTTCCGCGAGCTGATGGAAAAGTCAATGACGGTCTGGGATTGGGGCGAAGCCATTGTTGTCCTCAACCTGGTCGCCAAGCCGGCGATTGACGAAGCGGTGCTGCGCAAGCTGGGTGAATCCGCCCGCCACAACGGCGATACCTTGCTCGGTCTGCTGACCGATGCCCAGCTGATCGATGCGGCCCGTCATCGCCGCTGGATTGCCGCGCTGGTCAAGATGGCCGTGGAAACGCCGGGCAACCGCGAGCTGATCCAGGGCTGGATTGCCAAATGGGAACCGCTGGCGGACAA
>JAVBXO010000400.1 GCA_030824535.1 Azonexus sp.
CGATGCCGTGGGTCGTGGCTTCGGCGCGGTGGGCGGTGCCGAAGGCGTCATTGACGTAAACGTCGCAGAGCTGGGCCATCTTCTGCGCCAGTTCGTCGTTGTTCTTCTTTTCGCCCTTGTTGACGCGGCAGTTTTCGAGCAGCACGACTTCGCCCGGCTTGACTTCAAAGCCGCCGTCAACCCAGTTGGCGATCAGGCGCACCGGCAGGTGCAGCAGCTGGCCAAGGCGCACGGCGACCGGCGTCAGGCTGTCTTCAGGATTCAGTTGGCCTTCAGTCGGACGGCCGAGGTGGGAGGTGACCATCACCGCCGCACCCTTTTCCAGGCAGTACTTGATCGAGGCCAGCGAAGCGCGGATGCGCGTGTCTTCGGTGATGTTGCCGGCTTCGTCCTGCGGCACGTTGAGGTCGGCGCGAATGAAGACGCGCTTGCCGGCGACGTCGAGGTCGGTCAGTTTGATGACGTTCATGGTTATCTCCTAGGTGGTTTTTTGATCAGGCCAAAGGCGCGACCAGTGGTCGGCAACTTCGAGCATGCGGTTGGCGAAGCCCCATTCATTGTCGAACCAGACGAAAAGGTTCAGCAGGTGGGTGCCGGCAGTGCGGGTCTGGCTGCCGTCGACAATCGCCGAATGGGGATCGTGGTTGAAATCGATGGAAGCATGCGCTGCTTCCGAGTAGGCAACGAGGCGCTTGAGCGGGCCGCGACTGGCGTCGGCAAGCAGGCGGTTGATGCTGTGCGCCGAGACCGGGCGCTGGGTGACGATGGACAGGTCGATGGCCGAGACATTGGTCGTCGGCACGCGAATCGCCTTGGCCTGCACACGGCCGGCGAGTTGCGGCAACAGGCGCTCGATGCCGCGCGCCAGGCCGGTCGACACCGGGATGATCGACTGCATCGCCGAGCGCGTGCGGCGCAGGTCGTCATGGTGGTAGCCGTCAATCAGCGGCTGATCGTTCATCACCGAGTGCAGCGTCGTCAGCAGGCTTTGCTCGATGCCGATTTCGCGGTCGAGCAGGTCAAGGATGGGGACGATGGCATTGGTTGTGCAGGAGGCGGCGGACACCAGCTGCTCGCGGCCGCTCAGACTGCGCTGGTTGATGCCGGCGATGATCGTCGCGTCGACATCCTCGGCGCTGGCGCCGGGATGCGACAGCAACAGGCGCGGACTGCCAGCGGCCAGAAAACGGCTGAGTTCAGGGCGTCTACCGTAGATGCCGGAACATTCGACGACGAGATCGATATCCCGCCAGTCGACCTCTTCAGGGCTGCGGCCGTGGCTGACACGGATGGCGTCGCCGTCGATCAGCAACTGGCCATGCACCGCTTCGACGACGCCAGGAAAGCGGCCATGCGTCGAGTCATAACGCGTCAGGTAGGCCATGCTGTCGAGATTGGCTGGCTCGTTGATGGCGACCACGCGGAAATTGTGGGCGACCGGTGATTCGCGCAGGGCACGCAGGAAACAGCGACCGATGCGGCCGTAACCGTTGATCGCCAGGCGCAGGGCGGGATATTTCGCAGTAAGGGAAGCTGGCACGGGCCGGTTCTGGGGCGCGAAAGGGAAAGAAGCCCTCGATTTTACAGGGATGCTGGCTGGCTGCCCATGCCTGTGCAAGCAGCATGTGCATTGCCCGGAGGCTGGCAGCGCGCCCTGAGCCTTCCGGCTGGCCGGATTGGCCTGGCTGAAAAAGCCCGGATTTTTCCGGTAGACCGCAAAAACAGGGGAAAATCGCCTGCAAACGGGATTGCTGTTCGCTTCGATCAGCCCATGGAAAGCGTTATGGACTGTGCCTGGTGCCGCAGCGCTGTTGCACCAGTAGCCCGTATCTTGGCGGCTTGCTGGTGCATGTCGCCGGTTTGGGCGCAGGCTGGCGGATTACCACATCAGATCGTCGGGGATCTGGTAGTCGGCGTAGGGATCGTCGGCGTCGATCTCGGTGCTGGTCTTGTTGACCCGTACGACGAGCGCGGGGTCGCGCTCGGCGATCTTGTCGGCGATAACCTTGGGCACGAGTTCGACCGATTCACCCTGGCAGACGATGACCAGACGTCCGGCCACGAGATGGGCCTGGACGGCGGCAGAGACGTGGATGCGTTTGACCTTGTTGCCGTGGGTGAAGTTGTAGGCGATGTCGCCGCCGCCTTTATTCTGGCGATTCTGCTGCACCATCTGGACAATCTGCGCGACGATGGCCTTCTGCGCGGCAGCGGCGTCGCGCTGGGCGTTGAGTTCGCGGGCCCGTTCGGCATTCTTGCGTTGCGTTTCGAGGACGGCCAGACGCACTTCGTCGACGCTCTGGGTGCCGGTCCGGCGCTCGACTTTCTTCTGCGTGCTCTTTTCCTGGTTGGCCTGTTTGACTTTCTTTTTGTCGATCAGGCCGGCTTTTAAAAACTGCTCTTGCAAAGAGGCCATGTGCGCCGCTCCGTAAATTGGGTTCGCCGGCTCGGGCCGGGGGAAAGCCGGAAGCATAGCAAAATTGGGCTGCCGGGACAGGCAAGCCTTTGCCGCTGCGCGTGTTCGCAGCGGCAGTCGCTGGCTTCAGGGGGTGAAATTCGCCGTGGTGATCGACTTGGGGGGCAAGGAAAGCGTGAGGCCCTTGTCGGCAACGCGACCGGCACAGAGCTGGCCGCCCGTCATGGCTTCTCCTGCCAGTTGCCGGACCAGGACGCGAGCGCCGTTGCGGGGTTGGTCGAGGACGACTGACTGGCTATTGTCACTGGCATTGACCAGCATCAGCGCCATGCCATCGGCGTTGCTGGTTTTCAGGCCGTAGACCCCTTCGGCGATTTTTTCCTGGGCGACAAATTGCCCGCGCATGTGCACGTTGACCAGCTGCAGGGCCCGGAGCATGGGGGTTTCGGTCAGCCCCTGCATGCTCAACAGGGCGCGGGTGCTGTCTTCCGGAGTCGGGTAGCGCAGGGGCCAGAAGACGGCATCCTGCACGCCGGCCGCCAGGTAATTGCCGAACTTGATGGCATTGGAAATGGCGGCCTCGGCAATCGTGAAATCGCCCCGGTGTGCCGGCGGGGCATTCCATTCCGTAACGGCAATGCCCGCTTCACGACCGCGCATCTTGTAGACATACGCTTTCAGTTTCTGGATGCGTTCGGTTTCGTAAAATCGGGCGTCGCGCAGCTTGTTATTCTTGATGAGGCTGTAAGAATGGATGGCCAGGTCGTCGAAAGCCTCGGGCGCTTCGCGTAAAAGAACGCCCCACCAGCTGGTTTCATCAGATTTTTTTTGCGTCTGTTCGTTCAGTTTGAACAGGCAAGCCTTGCGCGGCTGCCGGCCGCACAGTTTTTCCGGTGCACTTCTCAGCAGGCTTAATTGCTCATCGCTCAGGCGGTCGGCAAAGCCCTGACTGAGCTCATTCCCCGGGCCATTGGCGAGAATGCGAATGGACGGGTCGGCCTTGCGCATCGCGGCGGAGAATACTTTGAGAGCTTGGGCATATTCCGTGGCTTTCAGGGGGTAGCTGGTGCCCGGCTGGTAGGATTCGTTGCCGATTTCCCAATAGGCCACCTTGTAAGCCTGCTTTTTGACCGCTTCGACCAGGCGGGCGGCCTTGTGGGCGTAGTTCCGGAGATTGCTTTCCCGGTCTCCCGGTGCTTTGAAAGCACCTTCCACGTTCACCACGAAATAGATGTTTTTCGCTTTTATGCTTGCGGCGTATTTCAGGAATTCCAGGTAACTGATCGGGCGCAGATTGTCGGGGCGGGTTTTGGCGTTCGGGGTGATTTCGGCACGGCCGCTTTCCCAGTCATAGCCATCGGCGATTTCGCCGCCGGGAAAACGCAGTGAGCCGGGTTCGAGTTGCTGTAGTTTCTGGTCCAGGCCGGCGCGCCAGGTATCGCTGTCATCGACGGTGTACAGGATATTGGCGCCCAGTAGTCCGTGGGGCGTGCTCGCTGTCGGGACAACTTGCCCGATTTCAATGCGGGTGATGGCGGAGGGGCTCGCCAGGGCGCCGCAGCTTGCCAGATCTGCCGCATGCAGGGGCAAGGAGAGGGTGGTGCAGGCCAGAGCTGGCATCAGCCATCCGGTCAGTCCGTTACGGCCGTAGCCGGCGTTTTTTTTCATGCTTGTTTCTCGATTAATCAAGCGACTGGGGCTTCGATTCTCGCCTATTTATTGGCGTTCACGATGGTCGCTGTCTCGCTTATGGCAATTCACCGGGCAAGTGTTTCGCGCGGTGGTGATTTGGGGGGTGCGCCAGGCCAGCCTTCAGCGTTACAGTGGTGATTGCAGAAACATAGCGATTATGACCGACAGGTGAACGAGATGAGCGCAAAAACCATGCGGGCAGCGGTAGGTCATCTTGCTGTTGCCGGATGGCCCCGGCGGTCTGGCTTCGTGTATCCAGGCGGGATTGGCAAAGCCCTGTCCGGATTCATGGTCCTGCTGCAGGTGCTGCTCGGGGCGGGGGCGGCCATGGCTGCCGAGCCCTGGGTCCTGGCGCTTTCCCGAACGCCGCTGTCGCTGCCTTTTTTTGTTGCCGAGAGCGAAGGCTATTTCGCGGCCGAAGGGGTGGCGCTGAAGATCAACGAGGTCATCGGTGGTCATCGCACGATGCAGTTGTTGCTTGACGGCCAGGCCGATCTGGCGACTTCTTCGGAGGCGGTGGTCATGTTCAGCAGTTTCAAACGGGATGATTTTTCGGTCATCGCCAGCTTCGTCAGCAGTACCGATGACGTCAAGCTGATTGTCCGTGGCGATAGCGGCATCAACAGACCCGCCGATCTTGCCGGCAAACGGGTCGGAACGGTTATGGGAGCGGCCAGCCAGTACTACCTCGACACGCTGGTGCTACTCAGCGGCGCCGATCCGAAATCGATCAAGACCATCGGCCTGCAACCGGAAACCATGGCGGCAGCCTTGCGGCAAGGTGAGGTCGATGCGGTTGCCATCTGGCAGCCGACCGCCTATCGCCTGGAGCGGGAAATTGACGGGGCGCGGGTCTTGCCGGACGGCAGCTTTTATACCTTGCGCTTCAACCTGATTGTCGCGCGTCGTCATGTCGGTGTGCGTGACGATGAGCTGGTAAAACTGTTGCGGGCGCTGGAGCGAGCCCAGCAACTTATCACCAGCGAACCGGCAAGGGCGCAGGCCATCCTGCGTTCGCGCCTGCAACTGGATCAAGCCTACATCGACTGGCTATGGCCGCGTTATCGCTATCAACTGACCCTTGACCAGGCATTGCTGACCACGCTCGAGAGCGAGGCGCGCTGGGCCCGTGACGAGGGGCTGGTGCTGGCCAGTCGTTCGCCCAACTATCTGGGTTTCATCCATTCACGACCGTTGCGCAGCATTCGCCCGGCAGCGGTGACGATTGCCGAGTAAATCGTGAAAATTCGCTCCCTGATTTCGCTGGCCCTGGTCATTGCGCTTTTCGCGGTCGCTAGCTTGTGGGGGCTTATCTGGGGTGTTCACCTCAAGCTGGATCAGCTTTCCGAGGCGCAGGCAACTTCGCAAGCGGTGGTGCGCGATGTTTCTTCCCTGTTGATTCTGACCAATGAGTACGCGCTGCACGCCGAAGACAGGGCCGCCCAGCAATGGCGGACGGAGTACGAACATGTCGTCGCCAATATCGACAACAGCATCAAACGCGGCGTACTTCGGCAGCCCGAGGCTTTGGATCAGGCTCGGGCGCTGGCCGGATTCTTTGAGCAACTGGTCAGCGCCAAGGCGGTCGATGAAAGTGACTTGCAACGCCGCCGCATGAGCGCTTTGCTTGATCAGCTACTGACCCACACCCAGACGCTGTTCGATACCGTCCATCGCTGGGGCGAGGGGGCGAGCGCTGATCGTCAGGTACTGGAGAAACGCTTCCATTTCCTGGTCCTGGCGCTTCCGGCATCGCTGCTGCTGGTTCTGCTGATCCTGGGGGTTTTGTTGGAACGCCGGGTATTGCGCCCGCTGGCCAACTTGCATGAAGCCGTGCAGGCGGTGGCAGATGGTGATTTTTCTGTCAGGGTGGCGTCGGCGTCGGACGACGAGCTGGGTATCGTGGCGCGGACATTCGATGCGCTGGCCATCGATCTGGTCCGTCAGTTGCAGGAAAGCGAGGAGCGTTTCAAGGTGCTGGCCGAAGCGTCCTTTGGCGGCATCATTGTGCATGACCAGGGGCTTATTCTGGAGTGCAACGGCGGCTTGTCCGACTTGACCGGTTTTGCCTATCACGAACTCATCGGCATGAATGGCCTGGCGCTCATCGCGCCGGAAACGCTGGACATCGTGCTCGAGAGGATACGGAAGCAATCCGATCAAGGCTATGAAGTCATCGGGGTGCGCAAGGATGGGTCGAAGTATCCGCTGCTGATCCGGGGTAAAAATACGGTGTACAAGGGGCGCCAGGTGCGCGTCATCGAATTTCGTGACATCAGCGAGCGCAAGCAGCTGGAGAGCGAACTCAAGCAGCATCGGGACAACCTGCAAAAACTGGTCAATGAGCGGACTGCGCAACTCAAACTGGCATTGGTCGCCGCTGAGACGGCCAATCGGGCGAAGAGTGCTTTCCTCGCCAACATGAGCCACGAGTTACGCACGCCGATGAACGGCATCATGGGCATGACCGGGCTGGCCTTGCGCCGGGCCGAGGATCCGCGGCTCATCCGGCAGCTGGAGAGTATCGACAAGGCTTCCAAACACTTGCTCAATGTCATCAACGACATTCTCGACATCAGCAAAATCGAAGCCGAGCGCCTGACGCTGGAGGCGCTCGATTTCAGGCTGGGCGAGGTGCTGGAGCGTTTGCGCAGCTTCATCGCGCCTGCGGTCGCGGAAAAGGGTTTGCAGTTCACCATCAGCCAGGCGCCGGAACTGGATGCGCTGGTTTTGCGCGGCGATCCGCAGCGCCTGAGCCAGGTTTTGCTCAATCTTGCCGGTAACGCCGTCAAGTTCACCGAGACTGGCAGTATCTGCCTGAGCGTCAAACTGGCCCAGGAAGGACCGGGTAGCGTGCTGCTGCGCTTTGAAGTGCAGGATACCGGCATTGGCATTGCTCCGGATGATCAGGTGCGACTATTCACCGCTTTTGAGCAGGGGGATGCGTCGATGACGCGCAAGTATGGTGGCTCGGGTCTGGGCTTGATCATCAGCAAGCGGCTGGTGGAATTGATGGGCGGAGAGATCGGGCTGCTCAGCGAGGCCGGCAAAGGTGCCTGCTTCTGGTTCACCATCCGCCTGATGAAGGCTGCGGACAGCGCCAAGGTCGGGCCGGCGAGCCCGGCCGGATTGTCCGAGGCCAAGCTGCAAAGCCGTTTTGCCGGACTGCGAATATTGATCGCGGAAGACGAGCCGATTAATCAGGAGGTGTCGCGCAGCCTGCTCGAACATGTCGGCCTGCGGGTCGATGTGGCCGAGGATGGGCGGCAGGCGCTGGCGATGGCGGCGGCAACGGCGTATGCGCTGATTCTGATGGACTTGCAGATGCCAAACATGAATGGTCTTGACGCCATGCGGGCGATTCGCCGCTTGCCGGGCTATGGCGCAACGCCGATTCTCGCGATGACCGCCAATGTGTTTGAAGACGACCGCATCGCCTGTCTGGAGGCTGGCATGAACGGCCACATCGGCAAGCCGGTCGAGCCGGAGGTATTGTTCGCGACCCTGCTCGACTGGCTTGAGGCGAGCTACGGGACTGACGCCGTCGTCAAAGACTGATCAGTCCGGCCGGCGGGCGAGGATCAGCGTGCCTTTTTCCAGCGGATCGAGATCGATGCGCTTGATGCCCGCGAAGCCGGCAGCATTCAGCCAGTCGAGATAATCGCCGTAGCGATAGGTGCGGGTGCCGGTTTCGTAGAGCAGGGTCAGGCGGAAGGCGGCCATGAAGGCGTTGTTCGGCGTATCGGCAAGGTATTCGTGAATGACCAGCAGGCCGCCCGGATTGAGCGCGTCGAAAATCTGCTGGATGGCCAGGCGGTTTTCATCGGCGTGATGGTTGTGCGCCACCGACAGGTAAAACACCACGTCGTGGCGGCCGTGCCAGTCATGCACCAGCAATTCGCCGGGGCTGACGTGGATGCGTTCGGACAACTGGTGGCGGGCGATGGTGCCGGCGGTTTCGGTCAGCGCGCTGGGCAGGTCAACGATCAGTGCGTTCAGCTGCGGGTAGCGCTGGCAGAAGCGGATCGAGTGCATGCCGTGGGAACCGCC
>JAVBXO010000186.1 GCA_030824535.1 Azonexus sp.
GCTCATCAGCTCAAGGCTTCTCTTCGCATCGTCGCCGATACACTCCTCCCTGCTTGGAACTACACCATCATGCCAAATTCATCTGCATGAAACCGGGAAGTTATTTCGTAGGCGTTCCTAAGTGTCGCAAAGTGGGCATCAGATAAACCATATCGATGGGCATCTTCGCTTTCAGAGATGCTCACGCATAAGGTTTGTACATTCTTTGGGCGGCACTGAGCTGCGAGACGAGTTAAAGGTGTTGTTAATTGAACCTGCGGTCTTAATTTGTTCAACACCTCCAATTCTTCGCGGCCTAACGGCGGATCTGGATATAGCAAGCATGTGGCGCTGGAGTCAGTCGCTATCTCTGCCAAGCTGAAAGCTTCGGGGGCATGGGGTAGAACTTTGTCGGCGCTGTCTGCCTGCGAAGCCAGTAATGCCCGGTTGTGTTGAAAGCGCAAGGCTTCGAGAACTGCTCGGTCAATGACACGCCGAGCTTCAACTTCCGGGTTCCCGGCTAGATTCCAGCGAATGACGGGAACGTTACCTCCATAGGGAAAACTGCGTACCTCTCCTGATTCGATTGCGTTTACCGTCAAAATATGGGCGCCTAATCGCTTCGCCTCAATTAACTCACGCCGGCACCATGGGCGGTTGCTGTAATGGTCGGTCTTGAAAGCTAGCATGATCGAACAGTCGCGAATGCCGGCAGATATTGCCTTTTCAAAACTCTGACTAGTGGTGATATCTCGGGAGTCGAACCATTTTTGAATGGGCAATGCCTCGCTATCGCAGAGTTTTGCTGTCTCTCTGACTGGATCGTTGTGATCCGACCTTAGGTCAGCTTTAGCGTGGCTAAGAAATATCTGTACGGGGGCCTTCATGCGATCTGGGGCGATAGCGGGCACCTTGCCGTTTGCTAATAGTTGAACGGCTCTTGCAGCGATATGGAAAGACAGGTCGGCTAGCTGTTGTTCTTTTGCCGCCCCTTCCTCCATGGATGTCTTCAAGATGGCAGGTAGAACATGATTCTCGGTGTCGATGCCAAAGCCGGCTGAATCAAGCGCAACCGGCAACAAATGATGAGGGCTGTCATCGAGCGCCGTTTTTTCGCCTACCTGCTGCACGAACATTTTCCATTCGATGCCTGTGCCACTGGGTACGGTGCGTAGCATCTGTGCATCGGCCAAAACCACTACCAGTGTGTGCGTTGCTGCATCCAGGTTGAGAGCATCTGTTCCCGAAAGCTTTGGCGGTAAATTGTCGCCACAATCCGGGGTGAAAAAAACAGGAACACGAAGCCCCCCTGTTGCTGGTGCATGTACCAGCCGTGCCATCAGTGCCTTAGCTATTTGGTGAGCGCTTTCAGATTTCGGGTGCGCCAAGAGGTGAATATGCAAGGGGGGGCGGCGGCGTGTCGTAGTCATGGAAAAGGTTCGGCTTTCTGTGGGATGGTGCTCTAACGGCGATTCAGAAGCTCGAACTTTATACGACATTAATTACATGGCGTAGCTGACTGGAATTTCGCGGCGTTACATTGCTGCGTACTACTTAGAACATCTCCCAAAATCCCCCAAAAAAAACAGTTGACCGCAAAAGCGTCTCGCCTATAATTCAAACGTTCGTTTTATTTCGGCGAAACACAAAAAAGACCATGAAAGGAGACAGGCCTTGAACAAGCTGATCGTTAGGAAGGCTGCTGTATTGGGCGCTGGTGTGATGGGGGCGCAGATTGCGGCGCATCTGGCCAATGCCAACGTGCCGGTGGTGTTGTTTGATCTGCCGGCGAAGGAGGGCGACAAGAACGGGATCGTCAGGAAGGCGCTTGATGGCCTGAAGAAGCTGGATCCTGCGCCGCTGGCGAGCAAGGACAAGCTGAAGTTCATCGACGCTGCCAATTACGAAGAGCATCTGCCGCTGCTCGCGGAGTGCGATCTGGTGATCGAGGCGATTGCCGAGCGTATGGATTGGAAGAACGATCTGTACGCGAAAATCGGCCCGTTTTTATCGTCGACCGCAATTGTCGCCTCCAACACCTCCGGGCTGTCGATGAATGCCTTGGCGCAGGGCTTGCCCGAGGCCGTGCAGCCGCGTTTTTGCGGTATCCACTTCTTCAACCCGCCGCGTTACATGCACCTGGTTGAAATCATCGGCACGCAAACCACCGATGCCAGCACGCTCGATGCGCTGGAAACCTGGCTGACTTCGCGTCTGGGCAAGGGCGTGATTCGGGCGCTCGATACGCCGAACTTTATCGCCAATCGCATCGGCGTGTTTTCGATTCTCGCGGTCATGCATCACACCCAGGCTTTCGGTCTGGGTTTTGATGAAGTCGACGCGCTGACCGGCCCGAAAATCGGTCGCCCGAAGAGCGCCACTTATCGCACCGCCGATGTCGTCGGCCTCGATACCCTGGCGCATGTCGTCAAGACCATGCAGGACACGTTGCCGGATGATCCCTGGCACGCGCATTTCAAGGTGCCGGCCTGGTTGAAGCTGCTGATCGAGAAGGGCGCGCTGGGCCAGAAAACCCGTTGTGGCATCTTCAGGAAGCAAGGCAAGGAAATCCAGGTGCTCGACCTGGGCGCGCAGGATTACCGCAAGTCGGCCGGCGCGATTGCCGAGGAAGTAGAAGCCATCCTGAAAATGCGCAATCCGGCAGAAAAGTTTGCCGCGCTGCGTGCTTCCAGCCAGCCGCAGGCGCAGTTCCTGTGGGCGATTTTCCGCGATGTCTTCCATTACTGCGCGACGCAACTGGAGAACGTCGCCGACAACGCCCGCGATCTCGACCTCGCCATGCGCTGGGGCTTTGGCTGGGCGCAAGGCCCGTTCGAGACCTGGCAGGCCGCCGGTTGGGCAGATATTGCCCAGGCCGTGGCGGCGGACATCGCCGCTGGCAAGGCGATGAGTGCCGTGCCGCTGCCGGCCTGGACGCTGGAAGCCAGCCGTAACGGCGTGCATGTGCCGGAAGGTTCGTATTCGGCGAGCAAGAATGCCTACGTGCCGCGTTCGGCGCTGCCGGTCTATCAGCGCCAGCTCTTCCCCGAACGCGTGCTCGGCGAAGCCGGTGCGACGCCGGCGCAAAGCGGCGAAACGCTGTTTGAAAACGAGGGCGTGCGTTTATGGTGCATTCCTGCGGTCGACCGCAAAATTGGCATCATTTCCGTGAAGTCCAAGATGCACACCATCGGCAACGAGGTGCTCGATGGGGTGATCGCCGCCGTGCGCCAGGCCGAAACGACGCTCGATGGCGTGGTGATCTGGCACGAAGCGCCGTTTGCCGTCGGGGCCAACCTGCAACAAGTCGCGGAAGCGATTGCTGCTGGGCAGTTTGATCTGCTCGAACAAACCGTCGAAAAATTTCAGCGCGCTTCGCAGACACTGAAATACGCCCAAGTGCCGGTGGTCGCGGCGGTGCAGGGCATGGCGCTGGGCGGTGGTTGCGAGTTCGTCATGCACGCTGGCAAGCGGGTGATGGCGCTGGAAAGCTATGTTGGCCTGGTGGAAGCGGGCGTCGGTCTGATTCCGGCGGGCGGTGGCTGCAAGGAATTCGCCGTGCGTGCCGCCGAATGGGCCGCGCAATCGGCGACGCCGGGTGAGGTGTTCAATTACCTGCAACCGGTCTTCCAGACCATCGCCATGGCCAAGGTCGCCAAGAGCGCGGTCGAAGCCGTCGATTACGGCTTTGCCAAGCCTTCGGACACCATCCTCTTCAACGCCAACGAGCTGCTCTTCGTCGCGATCCGTGAAGCCCGCGCCATGGCCGAAGCCGGCTACGCGCCGCCGCCCATGGCCCGCGCCATCACGGTCGCCGGCAAGAACGGCATCGCCACCTTCGAGATGATGCTGGTCAACATGAAGGAGGGCGGAATGATCTCGGCGCACGACTATCGGGTCGCCAAATCCGCCGCCATCGCCCTGTGCGGCGGCGAAGTCGAAACCGGCAGCCGCGTCGATGAGGAATGGCTGCTGACCGTCGAACGCCGCCTCTTCGTCGACCTCCTGAAAAACCCGCTGACCCAGGCCCGCATCAAAAACATGCTGGAAACAGGGAAACCGCTGCGGAACTAGTTGCCTTCTAGTTGCCTAGGATCGAGGATTTAGGATCGAGCTGTTAGTAACCGGTCGGTTTTACTAGCAGCTCAAGACTCCTAATAGCTAATAGCTAAAAAAGGATTTTAAACATGAGACAAATTCAAGACGCCTACATCGTTGCTGCTACCCGTCTGCCGGTGGCCAAGCGTAATGGCATGTATCGCAACGTTCGCCCCGACGACATGCTGGCGGCGGCCATCAGGGCTGTCGTTGCTCAGGTGCCGGGGATTGATCCGGCGCGGATTGGCGATGTGATTGTCGGTTGCGCGATGCCGGAAGCCGAGCAGGGGATGAATGTCGCCCGTATCGGTGCGTTGTTGGCCGGCTTGCCGATTACTGTGCCGGGCATCACCATCAACCGTTTCTGTTCTTCGGGCGTGCAGGCGGTGGCTGATGCGGCCAACCAGATTCGCCTGGGCCTGGCTGACGTGATGATCGCCGCTGGTACCGAGTCGATGAGCGTGATGCCGCAGATCATGGGCAACAAGATGTCGATGAATCCGGCGATTTTCGCCCATGAGGAAAACCTCGGCATCGCCTACGGCATGGGTCTGACCGCCGAGAAGGTGGCAAACCAGTGGAAGATCAGCCGCGACGCGCAGGATGCCTTTGCGCTGGCGTCCAACCAGAAGGCCTGCGCGGCGATGGCTGCCGGCTATTTCAATGCCGAAACGACGCCTTACCTGATACGCGAAGATCTGCCGGATCTGCAGAGCGGGCTGGTGCGCCGTGTCGAGCGTCTGGCCGAAATGGACGAAGGCCCGCGTGCCGACGCCTCGCTGGAAAAGCTCGGCAAGCTGCGCCCGGTGTTCCACGCCCGTGGTTCGGTGACCGCCGGCAATTCCTCGCAGATGTCGGACGGCGCCGGGGCGGTGATGCTGGTCTCGGAAAATGTCTTGAAGGAACACAATCTGACGCCGCTCGCTCGCTTTGCCGGTTATGCCGTCGGCGGCGTCGCGCCGGAAATCATGGGCGTCGGCCCGATTGCCGCGATTCCCAAGGTGCTGGCGCAAGTCGGCATCCATCAGGACGAGCTCGACTGGATCGAACTCAACGAAGCCTTCGCCGCGCAATCGCTGGCGGTGATGCAGGAACTGGGCATCAACCCGGAGAAGGTCAATCCGCTCGGCGGCGCCATTGCGCTGGGCCACCCGCTCGGCGCCACCGGCGCCATCCGCACCGCCACCGTCGTCCATGGCCTGCAACGCACCGGCGGCAAATACGGCATGGTGACCATGTGCATCGGCACCGGCATGGGCGCGGCCGGTATTTTCGAGCGAGTCTGAGCATGCGGGTGAGCCGCCACGAAAAATGCCTCGTTTTTGCGGTCGACCGCAAAAACGGAGCCATTTCCGCCAAGCCCACCCCCACTCGATCCTAAAAACTCGATCCTCGATCCTGCCCCATGAAACCTTCCTGGCTAGCCAAACTTCCTGCTTCCTGGCGTGCGCGCATGGTGCGGATGGGCTTCAACTTCCATCCGGCCTTTCGCGGCACCGGCGGACGGGTGGTGCATGTGGCGCCGGACCTGCGCCATATCCGCATCCGCCTGCCGCTGTCGTGGAGGACGCGGAATATCGTTGGTTCGCTGTACGGCGGTTCGCTGTTCGCGATCACTGACGGCGCGCATCCGATGATGCTGATGGCGGCGCTGGGCGAGGGCTATATCGTCTGGGACAAGGCGGCGAGCATTCGCTACAAGAAGCCGGGTTATACAACGCTGTACGCCGATTTTGTGCTCGGGGTCGAGGAACTGGCTGATATTCGCGCAGCGCTGGCCGAAAACCCGGAGCTGGAACGGACTTTCCTGGTCGAATTGAAAGATGAACAAGGCCTTGTCCATACCGTCGTTGAACGCACGGTCTACATCGCCGAAAAAAACTACTACCGGCTAAAGAACGGTGGAGGAGACAAAGCATGATTGATTCCGTAACTCTCCGGCGGGCGGCCCTGGTCGCTGCGCTGCTCGCGGTGCCCGGTGTGCACGCTGCCGAAGTTGCCGGGGTGCGCCTCGACGACAGCGTGCGGGTCGGTGGCAGCGAGCTGGTGCTCAACGGTGCCGGCCTGCGCAGCAAGCTGTTCATCAAGCTCTATGTCGGCGCCCTTTATGTGCCGCAGAAGTCGGCACAGCCGGCGGTGCTGATCGACAGCCCGGCACCGCGCCGGATGAGCCTGCGTCTGTTGCGCGATATCGGCGCCGACACCCTGCACGGGGCGCTGGAAGAGGGGCTGGCCAACAACAGCAGCCTGGAAGAGCTGGCGGCGATCAAGCCTGCTGCCGAGCAGTTTGGTGCCTTGATGAAGGGTTTTGGCAAGCTGCGCGAAGCTGATACCGTGGCTATTGATTTCTCGGCCGACGGCGTTGTCGTCAGCCTGGGCGGAGAAACGAAGGGCAAGGTCGCCGGTGCGGCTTTTGCCAAGGCCCTGCTGAAAGTCTGGCTCGGCGAAAAACCGGCAGATGCCTCACTGAAGAAGGCACTGCTCGGTCAATAAATACGTGGGTGGAGGAGACAAAAATGGAAAAAATCTGGCTGCAAAGCTATCCGGCCGGGGTGCCGGCGGAAATCGACATCGACCACATCCCGTCGCTGGTCGCGCTGTTTGAGGACGCCTGCCGCAAGTTTGCCGACAAGGTGGCCTACATCAGCATGGGCAAGGAGATGACTTACCGCGAGCTCGACGAGGCCACCCAGGCTTTCGCCGGCTGGCTGCAGGCGCGGGGTTTCAGCAAGGGTGACCGCGTCGCGCTGATGATGCCCAACCTGTTGCAATACCCGGTGGCGCTGTTCGGCACGCTGCGCGCCGGCGGCGTGGTGGTCAATTGCAACCCGCTATACACGCCGCGGGAACTGGAACACCAGTTGAAGGACTCGGGAGCGACGACCATCGTCATCGTCGAGAACTTCGCCCACACGCTGGAACAGGTCATCAGCCGCACGGCCATCAAGCAGGTAGTGGTGACGCCGCTTGGCGAAATGCTCGGGGCGCTGAAGGGTACGCTGGTCAATCTGGTCATCCGCCACGTCAAGAAAATGGTCCCGGCCTGGTCGCTGCCCGGTCATGTCAGCTTCAACGCAGCCTTGGCCGCCGGGCGCAGCCATGGCTGGAAGGCTGTCGCGCTGCAGCAGGACGACATCGCCTTCCTGCAATACACCGGCGGTACGACTGGCGTTTCCAAGGGGGCGATGCTGACCCATGCCAACATCGCTGCCAACGTGACCCAGGCTTACAACTGGATCAGGCCGGTGGTGCATGAAGGTCAGGAATTCATCATCACCGCCTTGCCGCTGTATCACATCTTTGCGCTGACCGCGAACTGCCTGACCTTCCTGATGATCGGTGCGCGCAACCTGCTGATCGCCAATCCGCGTGACATTCCCAACTTCGTCAAGGAATGGGGCAAGTACCCGGTGACGGTGGTGACCGGCGTCAATACCCTGTTCAACGCGCTGCTCAACAACCCGGATTTCGCCCGGCTGGATTTTTCGACGATGAACGTCACCCTGGGCGGCGGCATGGCCGTGCAGGCACCAGTTGCTGACAAATGGCTGAAAGTCACCGGATCACCCTTGCTGCAGGCGTATGGCCTGACCGAAACCTCGCCGGCGGCGACGATCAATCCGCTCGACATGCACGAGTTCAATGGCGCGATTGGCCTGCCGATTTCCTCGACCGAGGTGTCGATTCGCGACGACGACGGCCATGAAGTCACGCTCGGTCAGGTCGGTGAAATCTGCATTCGCGGGCCGCAGGTCATGAAGGGCTACTGGAATCGCCCTGATGAAACGGATCAGGTTTTCTATCCGGATCGTTTCCTGCGCACCGGTGACATGGGTTACGTCGACAGAAAAGGCTTCGTTTTTCTGGTCGACCGCAAAAAAGACATGATTCTGGTCTCCGGCTTCAATGTTTATCCGAATGAAGTCGAGGAAGCGGTGGCGATGCACCCCGGCGTCATCGAAGTCGCGGCCATCGGCGTCGCTGACGAGCATTCGGGTGAGGCGGTGAAAATCTTCGTCGTGCGCAAGGATCCGACCCTCAGCGAACGCGCCCTGATCGAACATTGTCGTGGCCTGCTGA
>JAVBXO010000352.1 GCA_030824535.1 Azonexus sp.
CCATCATGGTCACCGGTGACAACCGCGTCACGGCCGCCGCCATCGCCGCCGAGGCCGGGGTCGACGATTTCCTGTCGGAAGCGACGCCGGAAGCCAAGCTGGCGCTGATCCGCCAGTACCAGAGCGAAGGCCGCCTGGTGGCGATGACCGGCGACGGTACCAACGATGCCCCAGCGCTGGCCCAGGCCGACGTTGCGGTGGCGATGAATACCGGTACGCAGGCGGCCAAGGAAGCCGGCAACATGGTTGACCTCGATTCCAACCCGACCAAGCTGATCGAGGTTGTCGAAACCGGCAAGCAGATGCTGATGACGCGTGGCTCGCTGACGACCTTTTCCATCGCCAACGATATCGCCAAGTACTTCGCCATCATCCCGGCCGCCTTTGTGACGACTTACCCGCAACTTGCCGCGCTCAACGTCATGGGGCTGGCCAGCCCGGCCTCGGCCATCCTGTCGGCGGTGATCTTCAACGCGCTGATCATCGTCTTCCTGATTCCGCTGGCCCTCAAAGGCGTCAAATATCGGCCGCTTGGCGCCGCGACGCTATTGCGCCAGAACCTGGCGATCTACGGCCTGGGCGGCGTCATTGTCCCGTTTATCGGCATCAAGCTGATCGATCTGGTGCTGCTTGCCATTGGTCTGGCCTGAGTAGGTGCCCTCTGAAAACCGCCCTTCAAATGCTCATTGGTTTGATGTTGCTGCTGACGAACACTATTGGTCTGGGCTATCTGGCCTATGCGGCGATTCATGGCCTCAACCCAGCTTAAGGAGAAAATCATGAAAACCCTGTTGCGCCCCGCTGTCAGTCTCTTCGTTGTGCTTACTGTTGTGACCGGCGTGGCCTATCCGCTGGTGGTCACCGGCCTTGCCAAGGCCGCTTTTCCCGAAGCCGCCGCCGGCAGCCTGATTGTCAAGGAGGGCAAGGCAATAGGTTCGAGCCTGATCGGGCAGAACTTCAGCGATCCCAAGTATTTCTGGGGCCGCCCGTCAGCCACCGGGCCGATGCCTTACAACGCCGGCGCTTCCAGCGGCTCTAACCAGGGGCCGCTCAATCCGGCGCTGGTCGATGCCGCCAAGGGCCGGATCGATGCCTTGAGGGCGGCTGACCCCGACAACCAACTGCCGATCCCGGCCGATCTGGTCAATGCCTCGGCCAGCGGCCTTGATCCGCACATCAGCCCGGAAGCTGCGGCCTATCAGGTCGCTCGCGTTGCCCGTCAGCGCCATCTGCCGGCTACCGATCTCAAGGCCCTGGTCAGCCAGCACACCGAAGGCCGCCAATGGGGCGTTTTCGGCGAGCCCCGGGTCAATGTGCTGCAACTCAATATCGCGCTTGATGCTTTGCGTTAATCAAATAGTAGAGAGAATTTCATGAAACAGACTTCCACTTCCCTGCGTTCCTTCGTTGCCCTGGCCCTGGCCGCCAGCTTTTCGGCCCCATTGCTGGCCGAGGATCTGCCGGTCCCCGAACATAGCCTGAGCGGCAACCTCGGCTTGTTCTCCAGCTACCGTTTCCGCGGCATCGACCAGACCTTCGGCAAGCCGGCGCTGCAAGGCGGCATTGACTACGCGCACGTTAGCGGCCTGTATCTCGGCAACTGGAATTCCAATGTTTCTTCCGGCGCCGGTTATCCGGAAGGCAACCTGGAAATGGATTTTTACGGTGGCTACAAGTTCACCGTCGGTGAGGTCGGCATCGACGTCGGCGCCCTTTATTACTATTACCCGGGTTCCAGCTTCTCCGGCGCAGCGCTCAATGGACGGTACCCGAGCAAGACGGCGAACGGTACGGTGGCCAATGGTGAAATCTATGTGGGCGCTTCCTGGCAGTTCCTTTCACTGAAGTATTCGTATGCCGTGACCGATTACTTCAGCGTGCCGAAAACTGATGGCAGCAGCTATCTTGATCTTGCCGCCAACTATGATCTGGGCGATGGCTGGGGCGTCAATGCCCATGTCGGCCATCTGTTCATGAAAGACCTTGGCTATACCAATGCCGATGGCCGCAGCTACAACGGTTCTTATACCGACTGGAAGCTGGGTTTGAGCAAGGACATCAGTGGCTGGCTGCTGGGTGCCGCCTATGTCGCCACCAATGCCCAGGGGCAGTGCGCCAATGGCGAGTTCTACTGTTTCAGCAACAGCCTCGGCAGCAACGGTGTGCAGAACGGTACGAAGACTCGGGATGCCGGTCGCGGCACGGTGGTTCTTTCGCTCAGCAAGAGCTTCTGATCGCGCCAGGAGGATGAACATGCCTGCAGTCAATTCCAAAGGCTGCGGGCCATCTTCGCTTCGCCGCCACTGGCTCAAGCGGTGGCGAGTGCATCACCCCGAGGAGCAATACCCATTGAACACTATCGCTGATTTGCTGCAGACCGAAGATATCGTCCTCGATCTGGCAGTGGCAACCAAGAACCAGCTGTTTGAAGAGATTGGCCAGCATATGGAGGCCCGACATGGCATGCCTCGGGAATGGGTGGCGCTCAGTCTGTCGCGGCGGGAGGCGGTCGGATCTACCGGTCTGGGCGAAGGCGTGGCGATTCCTCATGCCCGGATCAAGGATCTTGAACGAATCCAGATCGCCTATTTCCGTCTCGTTTCGCCAATCCCTTTCGCCGCACCGGATGGTCAGCCGGTTAGCGATATTCTCGTGCTGCTGGTGCCCAAACAGGCCAGCGCAGCGCATCTGGCCATTCTTGCCGATGCGAGCCGGATGTTTTCCGATAGCCAATTCCGTGCGCAGCTGCAAGCGTGCCAAGCGGCGTCGGAGGTTGGGGAACTGTTCGCCAGCTGGCCTCATTGCCTGATTGCTGATTGATCTTTACGGTTTTTTTATAAATCAGCCCCCCTCTTTTTGCAAAATCTTGAAGTCGTCTTGCCTAGTATTCGCCATGTACCAGCGCAGTTGTCAGGAGCACCCATGGAAGTCGTGAGTTTTATGCTGGCCCTTGCCGCCCTCATCGTTCCCCTGGGGCTGGCCTGGTTATTTATCAATCGAAAGTGAAGAAAGTGAAGGACGCCATGAACCCGGACTTATGCATCGGTATCGCCTCGACGAAAGACTCGCTGGAAGTTGCCGCCCTGGAAGCTGGCCAGACACCCATGGTCATGAAATTTCCGGCGACGGCAATGGGCATCGAAGGCGTCCGGATCTTTTTGTCTGGTCACGGGAAGCCGGTGCGGCTGGCGGTCGCCGGGGTCGCTGCGCTGAGTCTGGCGCTGAGCCTGGGTCATGCCTGCGGCAGCGAAACCTTCATCGTTTCTGCTGCGATTGCCGATCAGGCAGTGAGCCTGGCGCGTTATGCCGAACATGCGGCCTGAGACATCATGGCCCGCCATATTTGCCCGGTATGCGGCAATCCCCATCAGGTGCATCCGCTGCTCGACCGTTTGGCCTATGGTCGGCAGTTGACCTGCTCACCCCGGTGCAAGTCGATTTTTCCTGGTCTGGTGCGGCGTCGGGTGCTCGCCAAAACAGCTAAAAACGCGCAAGGTCTCAGCTGATGAAAAACGGGGGGTTCAAAGATGCTGATCAATTGTGTCGCTTACGAAAACGGCTCACGGCTGGCGGACCTGGCCGTCGAGGAAATCAGTGACTATCTGGCCAGACCGGACTGTTTTGTCTGGGTCGCCTTGCGCGACGCGACGCAGCAGGAACTGGACCAGATGAAGGAAGAGTTCGCCCTGCACGAACTGGCGGTGGAGGATGCCCGTCATGGTCATCAACGGCCGAAGATCGAAGAGTATGGCGATTCGGTATTTGCGGTGATGCACTTGCTGGAGCAGGAGAAGGGCGAATTCAGCATCGGCGAAGTCAATGTCTTCGTGGGCCGAAACTATGTCCTGTCGGTCAGGAACCGCAGCCGGCAGCACTTTCTCGGGGTGCGTGAACGCTGCGAGCGCGAACCGCAATTGCTCCGTCAGGGCGCCGGTTTTGTCCTGTATGCCCTGATGGATGCCGTGGTGGACCGTTATTTTCCGATCATGGACCGGCTGGAGTCGGAGCTCGAAGAAATCGAGGGGCAGATTTTTGCCCGGGGGGCCGCGCGGAGCAATATCGAACGGCTTTATGAGTTGAAACGCAAGATCACCTTCCTCAAGCATGCCGTTGCCCCCATGACGGAGGCTACCGGCAAATTGTTCGGGGGGCGGGGGCCGGCGGTCTGCGCCAATAGTCGGGATTATTTTCGCGATGTCTATGACCATCTGTCGCGTATCAATGCTTCTCTCGACACCATCCGGGACACCATTGGCACGGCCATTCAGGTCAACCTTTCCATGGTGACCATCGAAGAGAGCGAAGTGAACAAGAAACTGGCCGCCTGGGCCGGGATTTTTGCTGTCGCGACCGCTTTCGCCGGTATCTGGGGAATGAATTTCAAGGCCATGCCCGAATTGCAATGGGAATACGGTTACCCGATGGCGCTGTTGGTCATCAGTGCGGCCTGTGTCGCGCTCTACCTGCATTTCCGCCGCGTCGGATGGCTTTAAGGAAGAAAAATGGCTGAACAACGTCCCGATCCCGATCAATTGCTGAATCGTCTCAATGCCGAGGAAGCCAGAGCCAGGCGCGGCAAGCTGAAGATATTTTTCGGGGCCTCGGCGGGGGTCGGCAAGACTTACGCCATGCTCGGCGCGGCTCGGCAGCAACTGTTGCAAGGCGTGGATGTGCTGGTCGGCATCGTCGAAACCCATGGCCGGATGGAAACGGAGGTCATGGCCGACGGCCTGGAACAGCTGCCCTTGCGGGAGATTCCCTACCGTGACCGCCTGCTCAAGGAGTTTGATCTGGATGGCGCGCTGTTGCGCAAGCCGGCCTTGATCCTGATGGATGAACTGGCCCACTCGAACGTCGCCGGTTCGCGTCATGCCAAGCGCTGGCAGGATATCGAGGAATTGCTGGCGGCCGGCATCGATGTTTATTCGACGGTTAATGTTCAGCATCTGGAGAGCCTCAACGATGTGGTCAGCGGCATTACCGGCATTCGCGTCTGGGAAACGGTGCCGGACAAGGTCTTCGATCTCGCCGACGAGGTGGTGCTGGTTGATCTGCCGCCCGACGAATTGCTGCAACGCCTGCAGGCCGGCAAGGTTTACCTGGCCAACCAGGCGGAGCGGGCGATCCGTAATTTTTTCCGCAAGGGCAACCTGATCGCCTTGCGCGAACTGGCGTTGCGCCGCACCGCCGACCGGGTCGACGAGCAAATGCTGCAATACCGCCGCGATCAGTTTGTTTCGCCGGTCTGGCAGACGCGGGATTCCCTGCTCGCCTGTATTGGCACGGGGGGCGGCGGGGAAAAGATCGTGCGTACCACGGCGCGCGTCGCCACCCGTCTGGAGGCCCCATGGCATGCGATCTATATCGAGACGCCGGCCTTGCAGCGCTTGTCCGAAGAGAGTCGCCACCGCATCTTGCGCAACCTCAAGTTGGCCGAAGAACTCGGCGCCCAGACGGCAACGCTGTCGGGGACCGAGGTCGAGGATGTGGCGGTCAAGTATGCCCGCGACCACAATCTGTCGAAAATATTCGTCGGGCGCGATCACCCGCGTCTGTGGCGTCCCTGGTATCGCTCCTTTGCCGAGCGTATCGGCCAACGGGCGCCCGATCTCGATGTGCTCCAGGTCGGGCGCTCCGCTAGCGAAAAAGATTCCGGGAAAGCGCTCCAGGAACGTGAGAGCGACAGCCTTTTCGACCAGTGGCCTGCCTATGCCAAGGCCGCCGTGGGTTGCGCCCTGGCCGGACTGGCTGCGGCGCTGGTGTTTCCGATTGTCGACTTGCCGAACATCGTCATGGTTTTCCTGCTGGCTGTGGTACTGGTCAGTGTCCGCTATGGTCGTGGTCCGGGCGTGCTGGCATCCTTCCTGGCAGTCGCCATTTTTGATTTTTTCTTTGTGCCACCCCGCTTTTCCTTCGCCGTCAGCGATGTGCAGTATCTGATGACCTTTGTCGTGATGCTGGTGGTCGGCCTGATTACCGGCCAACTGACGGCCGGTTCGAAATACCAGGCCAAGGTGGCGACCCGCCGGGAACAGCGCGTCCGTTCGCTCTACGAAATGTCGCGGGATCTTTCCGCCGCGCTGATGCCCGAACAGATTGCCGAAATCGGTGAGCGCTTTATCATCGCCGAACTCGGTGCCAGCGCGGCTTTCCTGCTGACCGACGAGAATGACCACCTGCAGCCGGCGCTGCCCTCGGCCCATGGCTTGCCTGCCGTCGACATGGGCATTGCCCAGTGGGCCTTCGACCATGCGGAAGCCGCCGGGCAGGGGACCAATACCCTGGCCGCCAGCCCCATCCTCTATTTGCCGCTGAAGGCGCCGATGCGCCTGCGCGGCGTGCTGGCGCTGGAAGTACGCGATACCGACCGCTTGCAAATCCCCGAGCAGCGGCGCCTGCTCGACACCTTCGCGTCCTTGATTGCCATTGCGCTGGAGCGGGTGCATTACGTCGAAGTGGCGCAGAACACGACGGTGCAGATGGAGTCCGAACGTTTGCGCAACTCGGTGCTATCGGCTATTTCGCATGACTTGCGCACCCCGATGAGCGTGCTGGTCGGGCTGGCCGATTCGATGTTTTTGACCCAGCCGCCGCCGACCGGTCCGCAGGCCGAGATCGCCCGTTCGCTGAAGGAAGAAGCCCTGCGCGTCAGCAGCCAGGTCAACAACCTGCTGGACATGGCCCGTCTGCAATCCGGTCGGGTGGCCTTGAACCGGCAATGGCAGCCGCTGGAGGAGGTCGCCGTCAGCGCCCTGAAAACCCTGGAGCGAGCCTTTATCGAACATCGGATCACGGTGGCGCTGGATGAAAACCTGCCGCTGGTCAATATCGATTCGGTGCTGATGGAACGGGTCATTTACAACCTGCTGGAAAACACCGTGAAGTACACGCCAGCAGGCAGCACCGTCGAAATTGGCGCCAAGGTGCGGGAGCAGGTGATTGAAGTCTGGGTTGACGATAACGGGCCGGGCTTGCCCGCCGGGAAAGAGGAAGCCATTTTCAAGAAGTTCGAGCGCGGGCAGCCGGAAGGCGCTACGCGGGGTGTCGGGCTGGGGCTGGCCATTTGTCGCTCCATCGTTGAAGCGCATGGCGGGGAAATTTTCGCCCTGAATCGGCCGCAAGGCGGAGCGCGCTTCATGTTCACGCTGCCCAGGGGCAATCCGCCCTTGCTCGATGCCGAAGATCTGCCGGAAAACGAGGAGAGCTTTTAAATGTCTGGCGCTACACCCACCGTGATCGTCGTTGAGGATGAAGCCAAGATACGGCGCTTCATCAAGTTGGCCCTGGAAGCGGAGCAATTGCTGGTCTTCGAGGCGGATTGCGTGGCCCGTGGCCTGATCGAGGCCGGTACCCGGCAAGCCGATCTGGTGGTTCTCGACCTCGGCCTGCCGGATGGGGATGGCATCGAGCTGATTCGCGACTTGCGCACCTGGTCGGAAATTCCCATCGTCGTTCTGTCAGCCCGGACAGCTGAAGCCGACAAGGTGGCGGCGCTCGACGCCGGCGCCGATGATTATCTGGTCAAGCCATTTGGCGCCGCCGAACTGCTGGCGCGTGTCCGCGCCCAGTTGCGCCGGCGCTTCCGGGCAGGAGCGACGGGCACGGCGCTGGTCGAGTTCGGCAATGTGCATGTCGATCTCGGCAAGCGTATCGTCGAAAAGAATGGTCAACAGGTACACCTGACGCCGATTGAATTTCGCCTGCTGGCCTACCTGATCGCCAACCCGGACTCGGTGCTGACGCATCGCCAATTGTTGAAGGCGGTGTGGGGACCCAACCATACTGAAGACAGCCACTATGTCCGCGTTTATATGGGGCATGTCAGGAAAAAGATCGAAGATGACCCGACGCGTCCGAGATTCATTCTGACGGAATCCGGCGTCGGCTACCGGTTTGTGAGTTAGCGGATGGCCTTCGAGCAAGCGACTGAGCAGACCAGGAAGCCGGACTTTCTGACGACATTGTCCGGGAAGCTGCTGTTCGTTTCCGGCGCGCTTTTACTCGGTAGTTCAATGTCGGAAAGCATGACCGCGCTGGGCTTCGCCGAAGGGGGCCTGGCTCGTCTGCTCGTCGATATCC
>JAVBXO010000190.1 GCA_030824535.1 Azonexus sp.
GCAAGATATTCCCAAAAATTGGCAAAAAACGGGGTCGTATCGCCCTGTTCCGCCGTCGGGTCAGAGACGAAGTACCAGCCTTTGAGAATCTCGCGCAGGTAGCCGGATTGCAGCAGCAGCAGGCGATTGACGTTGGTCAGCTGCGGCCCCCGCACAACGCCTCGATCTGATCCAAGTACACCGTGCAACTCAGCTAATGCGCGTGCCAGTTTTTGCCGTGGAGTCAGTCGAGGTCGCGCCATAAATCACCATGTTTAGATGAAAACAATTTACATGTTTAACTTAAAAAAATAAACATGTTTTAGTTGTTTTTACCCGTATGAACTTGGCCGGTCTCGCGCCGGATGGCCGATGATTTTTGCCATACAAACCCGGTCGACCGCAGATTTCAGCGAGTCTCGAAAAATCGCCCCGCCCCGAACTTTCCGGACGAAAAAAACGAGGAATTTGGCTGTACGCCTGACGGCCTCTTCACCGGGGAAGGCGGGGTAGAGAAACGATATACCATACGCGGCCCCGGATTTTTCTTGCCAGAGTTGGCAAAAAACCCCGTTTTTCCCGCACAACTTGAACCACTATCACCCTTGCCTTGGGTTTCCCCGCTCATCCCGACCGGCTAACAGAGGAAAATAGGATGAACCAGGTGGCGCGGTCATAGGGGGCGATACCGGAAACGCCGAGCACTGGCGTTACGAGCGCCAGCGGCAGCGGCTTGAGGACAGTGGTGGCGTTCGGATCAGCTTTCGTCGCGGATCAGTTGCAACAGATCCTGGCCGTAGTGCTCGATCTTGGCACTGCCCATGCCGATGATGCCGCTGAGCATGCCGTGGCTGGTCGGGCGGACTTCGGCGAGTTCGCGCAGGGTTTTGTCGTGGAGGATGACGTAGGCCGGCACGCCTTGTTCGCGGGCGGTGTCAGCGCGCCATTGACGCAGGATCTGAAACAGGGCTTCGTCGGCAGCCGAGAGTTCACTGCTGGGCGCGCGGCTGCTGCTGCGGCTGGGCGCTGTGGCAGTGCTGGATTTACGCTTGAGCGGGGGGCGGCGCAGTTGCACCTGGCGCTGGCCCTTGAGCACTTCGCGGGCGGCTTCGGTGAGTTGCAGGGCGCCGTGTTCGGCCATGTCGACATGCACCAGACCGGCGGCGGCGAGCTGGCGGAAGACGCTTTTCCAGGCGTGTTCGTCGAGGTCCTGGCCGACGCCGAAGGTGGGCAGCTTGTCGTGGCCCCACTGACTGACCTTGTCATTCATTTTGCCGCGCAGCACGTCGGTCAGATGGGTCACGCCGAAACGCATGCCGGTGCGGAAGATGGCCGACAGCGCTTTTTGCGCCGCCAGCGTGCCATCCCAGAGTTCCGGCGGGTTTTCGCAGACATCGCAATTGCCGCAGGGCTGGCGTTCTTCGCCGAAATAATTGAGCAATACCTGGCGCCGGCAGCGCGGCGCTTCGCAATAGGCGAGGAGCGCCGTCAGGCGTTGCGATTCGAGGATTTTCTGCCCTTCGTTGGCGCCGGATTCGGCAATGCGCGAATGCTGGAAGGCCACGTCCTGCATGCCGTAGGCCATCCAGGCTTCCGAGGATTCGCCATCGCGGCCGGCGCGGCCGGTTTCCTGGTAATAGGCTTCGATGCTCTTGGGCAGGTCGAGGTGGGCGACGAAACGCACGTCGGGCTTGTCGATACCCATGCCGAAAGCGATGGTCGCGCACATGACCAGGCCTTCTTCGCGCAGGAAGCGGCGCTGGTTGGCGGCGCGTTCCTGGGCCGGTAGGCCGGCGTGGTAGGACAGCGCCGGATAGCCCTGGGCCGACAGCCATTCGGCGGTTTCCTCGACCTTCTTGCGCGACATGCAATAAACAATGCCGGCCTGGCCCTTGCGCCCGGCCAGGAAGCTCAGCAACTGTTTTTTGGCGTTGTCTTTTTCGACGACGGTGTAGCGAATGTTCGGACGGTCAAAACTCGACAGGAAAACGCGGGCGGAGACTAGGCCGAGGCGCTGGAGAATTTCGTTGCGCGTCGCCTGGTCAGCGGTGGCGGTTAGGGCGATGCGCGGGACTTGCGGGTAGCGTTCGTGTAGTGCCGACAGCTGCAGGTATTCCGGGCGGAAGTCGTGGCCCCATTGCGAGACGCAGTGGGCTTCGTCAATCGCGAACAGCGACAGCTTGCCGGCTTCGTCGAGGGCGTCGAGCATGGCCAGCGTGCGCTCGAGCAGCAGGCGTTCGGGGGCGATGTAAACGAGGTCGAGATTGCCGCTGAAAATCGCCTGTTCAACCGCCTGGGCTTCGCGCCAGTCGAGCGTTGAATTGAGGCAGGCAGCTTTGACGCCGAGCTGGGTCAGCGCGTCGACCTGGTCCTGCATCAGCGCGATCAGCGGCGAGACGACGACGGCGCAGCCGGGGCGGAGCAGGGCGGGAATCTGGAAACACAGGCTCTTGCCGCCGCCGGTCGGCATCAGCACCAGCGCATCACCCCCGCTGGCGACGTGGGCAATGATCTCGGCCTGGGCGCCACGGAAGGCGGGGTAGCCGAAAACGTCGCGCAGGACGTCCAGGGCTTGGGGGGCGCGGTTTTCAGCCATTGCTGCGGTGGACACTAATTTTTGCTCAATTTTCAGGAAGGACGGCTTCGCGACTCAAGGTCTCGCCATCCCAGACCAGGCATTCGCCACGGTCTTCGTGCCAGTCGGACAATACCCAGCGTTCGACATGGATGCCGTCGATGATGTGATCGTGCTGGGCCGGCTGGTGGGTGTGACCGTGAATGAAGGTGGCGTAGGCGTGGTCGCGAATGAAGTCGTCGGTCGCCCAGGCGCTGAGGTCGGCATAATGGCCGCCCTGTTTGCGCCGGCTGCTGCGCCAGCGGATGTAACGACCGAGCAGGCGGCGGAACCAGCGCGGCCGGGAAAGCATTTTTTCCAGCCAGGGCGAATTGCGCACCTTGTTGCGGTAAGCGACATAGGCCGGGTCATCGAGACACAAGGCATCGCCATGCGACAGCACGAAAGACCATTCGGGCAGGGTCAGGTCAAACGGGTCGGGCAGGAGTATGACGCCGGCTGCGGCAGCGAAGTATTTGCCAATGGCAAAGTCGCGGTTGCCATGCATCAGGAAAATCTTCAGGCCGGCATCGCTGGCTGTCCGCAAGGCAGCAATGATGCGGTTGTGATAAGGGTCGTTGAGGTCGTCACCGACCCAGACCTCGAACAGGTCGCCGAGGATGTACAGCGCCTCGGCCTGGCGGGCACGGCCCGCCAGCAGCCGGAGGAACAAGGCCGTCGCCCCGGGTGAGCGGGGCGACAGATGCAGATCGGAAACGAAGAGGATCAAACGACTTCGGCCTTCTGGATGATCACGTCTTCGGCCGGCACGTCCTGATGGCCGCCCTTGTTGCCGGTCTTGACCTTGCGGATGGCGTCGACGACATCCAGGCCTTCGACGACTTCACCGAACACGCAGTAGCCCCAGCCCTGGCCCATCGGCGCCTTGAAGTCGAGGAAATCGTTATCGACGGTATTGATGAAGAACTGGGCGGTGGCCGAGTGCGGGTCGTTGGTGCGGGCCATGGCGACGGTGCCACGCTTGTTCTTCAGGCCATTGGCGGCCTCGTTCTCGATCGGCGCCTGGCAGCTTTTCTGCTTCATGCCCGGTTCCATGCCGCCACCCTGGATCATGAAGTTGCTGATCACGCGGTGGAAAATGGTGTTGTCGTAGTGGCCGGCCTCAACGTAGGAGATGAAGTTGGCAACGGTCTTCGGCGCCTTGTCGGCATCGAGATTGAGGGTGATGACACCGTGGGTGGTGGTGAGTTTGATCATTGGGGGAGTCCTTACTTTTCAGAAATGATCTTGACGTTGTGGATGACGACCGGGGTGGTCGGCACGTTTTCGTAGTAGCCCTGGTTGCCGGTCGGCACCTTGGCGATCTTGTCGACGACGTCCATGCCCTTGCTGACCTTGCCGAAAACGGCATAGCCCCAGCTGCGGGCATCGGTCGGCGCGCGATGGTTGAGGAAACTGTTGTCCTTCAGATTGATGAAGAACTGCACGCGGGCCGAGTGCGGGTCCGGCGTCCGGGCCATGGCGACGCTGCCGCGCTCGTTGCTCAGGCCCTTGCCCGCTTCATTCTGCAAAGCTGGCGTCAGCACTTTCTTTTCTTCCATGGCCATGGTGAAACCGCCGCCCTGGATCATGAAGCCGTCGATCACCCGATGGAAAATCGTCGCTTCATAGAAGCCATGCTTGGCGTTGTAAAGAAACATCTCGACGGTTTTCGGCGCCTTGTCGGGGTAGAGCTCCAGCGTGATCTTGCCCTGGCTGGTGTCTATCTCGATGGTCGGCAAAGCCAGGGCCGACAGGCTCAGCAGCAGGCCGGCAAACAGGACGGAAATTTTTTGGCGCATCAGGCGTTTCCTTCGTAGATGATTTTCCATTGCTCGTTTTCGCGTATCCAGTACTGACGCTTGCGCATGCTGTTGTTCAGGTTATCGCTGCGATAGTCCTGGTCAAAAGTGACGACGACCACTTCTTCCTTGCCTGGATTGCGGAATACCGACAAATTGTTCAGGCGTACCTTGACCCAGTCCTTGCCGGCATTGACCTGACGTTTTTGGCTGGCGAACTGCTCGAAATTCTGGTCGGAGGATTTGAAGCGCCGCGAGTAGTGCGCCAGGTAGCGGTTGGTGTCGAGGCTTTCCCAATCACTGCGCCAGGATTCGATGGTGTCATTGAGTTCTTTGCGCTCGTGCGCCCAGTCGTCGAGCGACAGCCATTCGACGGAATTGCTGATGATGACCGGCGTCAGCCCCACCTGCAGGTTCTTGGCGATGGCATTCAGATCCTGATTGGTCAGTACCACGCAGCCATCGGAAGCCTGGGGCGGGCGGGAGAAGGTGTTGGAAGGCGTGCCGTGCAGCCAGATGCCGCTGCCGCCACGTCCCTGGCGCTTGTCCCATTCATTCGGGTAATTGAGCGGATAGGCGCCGCTACCGTAGAGATCGGCAAGTTTTTCGCGCGGCAGGTTGGCCGTGACGTGGTAAACGCCAATCGGGGTTTTTTTGTCGCCCTCGGCGAGCTTTTCGGCGCCGAGTTTGCCGTGGGTAATGTAATAGTCGGCGACAAAGCGCGGTCGTCCGCCATTGGCCCGGTCATTTTCGTAAAGATAGAGCCGCGAGCGGCGGGTATCGACGACCACGGCGTAACGCTGGTCCGGACGCATCTGCAGCAGATAGCGCGGGACATAATCGGCTTGCGGCTTTTCGCGGTAGCCGCGCAGGCGGACGATGGCTTCGGCGCGCAGGTCGTTGATCTTGTCGGCCGGGGCATTGCTCCGGGCGCCAAAACTGTTGATCGGCTGGACACGCGCCAGCAGCAAGTCGCCCTTGATCAGGTTGGCCAGACGGTAGTTCGGATATTGCCGCAGCAGGGCCTCGGTCAGCGCCAGCGCCTCAGTCAGGCGATTGGCTTCGATGGCGCCAAAAATCCGGTCGAGCATGAGCTCGGGGCCGGTATCGGAAACCGTCGGCGTCAGATTGCCGGGCGCTGTATTGCTGTCTTGCGCAACAATCGGCCGGATGGCGCGAGTTTCAACACGCTTGCCGGTTTCTTTGGGGGCGCCAGATTCGGAGGCGCCGTCCAGAAAGCCGATGACTGCCAGGATGACGAGTCCCGGCAGCAGTACCTTGTAGCCTGGTTTCAACGAGCGATTTCTTCTGCGATCAGCCACCGGCTACCCGAGCGGACGAAAACCAGGGTTTTGGTGGTGGCGGTGTTGAGGCTGCCCGCTGCGTAATGCTGGCGGAACTTGACGGTCGCCTTGTCGCCATTGACGCTGATCTGGGGGCGGTCGAAGCTGACCGAGATTTTTCCCGGCTTGCTGGTGATGCGCTGTTCGCGTTCCTGTTCCCAGCTCTTGCGGGTCTGGCCCTTGGGCGGGTTGAAACTGCTGGCATAAGCGCCCAGATAAGCTTTCATGTCCTTGCGTGACCAGGCATCAGCCCAGTTACCCAGGGCCTTGAGCACGTCGTCATTGATATTGCTCTCGGCCTTGACCGGGGCAGGTGCCGGGAGCGGCTTGGTCGGAGCGGGCGCAGCCTGGGGCGCTGGTGGCGTGGGCGGTGTATTGGTGGCCGCGCCGGGGACCGAGGTAACGACGGTGGCGGTGGGGGGCGGTGTTACAACCGGTTTGGCCGGCGCTGCGGGCAGCGTGGGCTTGACGTTGGCGCTGCCGGAGGTACTGACCAGATCGCGGATCAGGGCCAGCTTGTTCTGTGCCATGGTATTCGAGCTGTCGAGCTGGAAGGCCTTGTCGTAGGCCTGGGTGGCCAGCTTGGCATAAACATCGCCGAGGTTTTCGTAGGCAATGGCGTAGGACGGGTGCGTCCGGATGGCCATTTCCAGCGCGCTGCGCGCCTTGTCATATTGCTTCTGCTGGGCGTAGAGCACGGCCAGGTTGTTATACGGTTCGGGCAGTTCCGGATAATCTTCGGACAACTTGGTGAAGACAGCGATGGCTTCAGTCGGCTTGTTCATTTCCGTCAGGATCAGGCCCTTCAGGAATCTTCCTTGGGCATCCTTGGGCTTGCTCGACAGGTAGCTATCGACTTTTTCCAGGGCCTGCGGGTACTGCCCCTGTTTGATCAGGCGCTGGACTTCGGGGAGATTGTCGGCAAGGGCAGGGACGGCAAAGCCGATGGCCAGGCCTAAGGCCAGTGCGCGCAGGAGTTTGATCTGCGGAAAACGGGGCCGGGGCAAGGAATGAGTGGTCATCGCTATGCTATAATTTTCAAGGTTATATAACCTTTCGATTCTACCAAAAACGCCGGTGAATCCATAGTTTCAAAGTGTGCCGGCGCAGCCCAGACGACCCCCGGCATGCTCAAGATCTACAATACCCTCAAACGCGAAAAACAGCTTTTTACCCCGATCGAGCCGAACAAGGTCCGCATGTATGTATGCGGCATGACGGTTTACGACTATTGCCACCTCGGCCACGCCCGCGTGATGGTGGTCTTCGACATGGTTTACCGTTGGCTGAAGGCCTCCGGTTACGACGTGACCTATGTGCGCAATATCACCGATATTGACGACAAGATCATCCGTCGCGCCATCGACAATGGCGAGACGATCCAGCAACTCACCAATCGTTTCATTGCCTTCATGCACGAGGATGCGGATGCCCTCGGCGTGCTTCGCCCCGACCACGAGCCGCGCGCGACCGATTACGTGCCGGAAATGCTCGAGCTGATTGGCAAGCTGCAAAACAACGGTCTGGCTTACCAGGCCAGCGACGGTGACGTGAATTTCGCCGTCCGGAAATTTGACGGTTACGGCAAGCTTTCCGGCAAGTCACTTGACGATTTGCGGGCGGGCGAGCGGGTCGAGGTCGATTCCGCCAAACAGGATCCGCTCGACTTCGTGCTCTGGAAGCATGCCAAGCCGGGCGAGCCGGCCTGGACGTCGCCCTGGGGCGATGGCCGGCCGGGTTGGCATATCGAGTGCTCGGCGATGAGCTCGAAACTCCTGGGCGAGCAGTTCGATATTCATGGTGGCGGTCAGGATCTGCAATTCCCGCACCATGAAAATGAGATTGCCCAGTCCGAAGGCGCGCATCAGTGCAGCTTCGTCAATTACTGGATGCACAACGGTTTTGTCCGGGTCGACAACGAAAAGATGTCGAAATCGTTGGGGAATTTCTTCACGATTCGTACCGTACTCGAACAGTTCGATGCCGAAGTGGTGCGCTTCTTCATCCTGCGCGCACACTATCGCAGTCCGCTGAATTATTCCGATGCCCATCTCGATGACGCGAAGCGTAGCCTGGACAGCCTGTATTTCACCTTGCGCGATGTCCCGCCGTTGCCGGTGACGATTGATTGGAGCGAGGCTTTTGCCGCCCGCTTTGCGGCGGCGCTGAACGAAGACTTCGACTCGCATGGCGCGGTTTCTGTGCTTTTTGAACTGGCTGCCGAAGCCAATCGCCAGAAGAGCGGCGAACTCTCGGGGCTGCTCAAGGCGCTGGGTGCCATCATCGGTTTGCTTGAACGCGAGCCGCTG
>JAVBXO010000349.1 GCA_030824535.1 Azonexus sp.
CCCCCTCCCGGCCTCCCCCTTGAAGGGGGAGGAGAAAATCCTTGGGGGGCACAGGGTTTCAAAATTGGACGTTTTACCTTGCTTCAGCCCCGGTTCTGCGGTCAACGCGCTCCGGGGCATCTTTTTCTGGTGCTCATGATGAATTCCAAACGCATTCTTGTGCTCGGTATCGGCAATATCCTGTGGGCTGATGAGGGTTTTGGCGTGCGCTGTGTTGAGGCGCTCAATGCTGGCTGGACCTTTCCGCCGCAAGTGACGCTGATGGACGGCGGCACGCAGGGGCTGTACCTGCTGCCTTACGTCCAGGAAGCCGACTGTCTGCTGGTCTTCGATGCCGTCGATTACGGCGATGCGCCGGGAACGGCGCGCGAAGTGATCGGCGACCAGGTGCCGCGCTTCATGGGTGCCAAGAAAATGAGCCTGCATCAGACCGGTTTCCAGGAAGTGCTGATGGCTGCCGAGCTGACCGAAAAGCTGCCGAGCGAACTGGTGCTGCTCGGCGTTCAGCCGGAAGAGCTGGAGGATTACGGCGGCAGCCTGCGCGATGTGGTCAAGGCGCAGATGGCCCCGGCACTGGCAAAGGCGCTGGCCTGGCTGGCGCACTGGGGGGCGCCAGCGACCGTGCGCGAAGGTAAGGCCGAATCGCTGACCGATGCCGCGTTGGCGATTGAGGTTTACGAAGGCGAGCGCCCGTCCGCCGAACTCGCCTACCGTCTGGGCGACGCGCGTTTCCTGAATATGGAGGCCTCCTGAGATGTGTCTCGGCATTCCCGCCCAGATCATTGAATGCGGCGAGCACTTTGCCCGCTGCCACAGTCGCAACGGTGAAATCCGCGTCGATCTGGCGCTGGTCGGCGAGCAGCCAGCCGGCACCTGGCTGCTGACCTTTCTCGATGCCGCGCGCGAGATTATTGACCCTGAACGGGCCGTCGCCATCGAGGCCGCGCTCGATGCGCTGCAGGCGGCCCACGCCGGTGAAACCGATTTTTCCGCGTTTTTCGCCGATCTCGACCGCGAACCGCAACTGCCCGAATTCCTGAGGAAACCATCATGACCCTGACGCTGGCCAACGGCCCGACCGCACTTGAGCGCCTTGAAACTGCCCTCGGGCGCATGGTGCAAAAACATGCTTTTCAGCGGGTTGACCGCGAAAACCTGCAATTTCCCGCCGGTCCCTGCGTTTTATTGCTGACTGAAGACCCGCTGCGCAATCCGGAAGTGCTCGATGCCTGCGTGATCTTGCCGGAAGCGCTGAAGGAAGCCGGTGAGCAGATCCAGCGTCTGGTCGCCGGCCCGGAAGCGACTGCTGTGCTGCAAGCACGCTTTGGCATCGCCCGCCCACCGGCGGTGATTTTCCTGCGCGATGGAGAATTCCACGGCAGCCTGACCGGCATCCGTGACTGGAACGATTACCGCGCCGAACTGGCCCGCTTGCTCGCCGGCCCGGCGCAGCCCAAACCCATTGCTATTCCCGTCCGCGCCGCCAACACCACCGGAGCCTGTGCATGAACCCGTCTACGATGCGTCCTTTCCCGATTTCCGTTGTCGCCATGGGGCCAGGCTCGCAAGGCGACGAAGCCCCGGAATACCTGCCGATGCCGCAAGGCATGGTGACTTTCTCGGCACCGCGTTTGCCGGAGAACGTCAGCCCGGCCGCGCTGGCCGCCGCGACCCGCCTGCTTGGCGATTTCGTCGATGCCGCCGAAGCTGCCGGTCTGGGCGGTGATGCCAGTCTCGACCTGTTGAGCATCGACCCGGCGGTGCGTGATGTCATCAACCAGTCGCTCGGCTTTGGCGAAGTCAGCGCCTTCACCACCGCGCCGGCGCACTGGCGGGTGCAGGAAACGGCATTTGCCGGTTTCTGGCGGGTGCTGCGCGTTGTCGATGACGGACGTTTTGTTGCCGACAGCCTGAGCACCGGGGCCATTCCCGCTTGCCTGATCGACGCCATGCGCAGCACCGCCAGCGCCGAACTGCCGGCACCCGACTATCCCGTCGGCACGATGAACGCGCCAGCGCTGATCGAGGAAATCCGCATGCAGGCGGCGAGCTACCAGCCGGGGCAGGCGGCGCACGTGATCAACCTGACGCTGCTGCCGGTGTCCGATGCCGATCTCGATACGCTGTACGGCTGGCTCGGTCATCGCGAAGTCTCGATCCTGTCGCGCGGTTACGGCAATTGCCGGATTACCAGCACCCGCCTGCACAACGTCTGGTGGGTGCAGTACTTCAACAGCATGGATACGCTGATCCTCAATGCCATCGAGGTCGTCGAGATGCCTGACGCGGCGCTGGCGGCTGATGAGGATTTCGTCGATTCCGTCGAGCGTCTGCGCGAATACCTCGACACGATGGCCGAAGCCGACTAGTCTGCGCCGATGCGATTCGAAGGTTCCTACCAGGCCGCCGAGGCCGACGACACGCTGGAATGTGGCATCTGCTGGTGGGTTTACGACCCGGCGGAAGGCGATGCCACGCGTGATATTCCCCCGGGCACGCCGTTTTCCGCTTTGCCGGACGACTGGCATTGCCCCGGTTGTGATGCGCCGCGCCACAAATTCATGAAGCCGGGCCAGTGAAACCCTGGCTGGACGACCCGTCGCCGGTACTTGCGGCCGTTTTTGGCGACATCCTGCTGACCCGCATGGCCGGTCTGGCTTTCGTCAACCCGGCGCTGCAGGTCGAGCCGCTGGGATTTCGTCGCGATGCCGATGGCCACTGGAGCGGCGTGCTGGTGACGCCGTGGGCGATCAACCTGCTGCGCCTGCCGGGCGGCGAAGGCTGGCCGGCAACCCTGGCCGGTGGTCGGCACGACTGGCGCTTCGCTTCCGGCGATTACGAATTCACCGTCGCCGAGGAAGAACGCTTGGGCCGCTATCACCTGTGTTCACTGTTTTCGCCGGTCTTCGATTTTGCCACGCATGAACAGGCGCGCCTGACGGCATTGGCGGCGATCCTGGCGCTCGACCAGCCGCCGCTGGATGCCATGCCCGAGCCCGCCGCTACCGAAAAACCGCCGAGCACGCGCCGCGCCTTTCTGGGCTTGGGCCGATGAATCCGGCCGGCGAACTGAAAATCCGCGCGACTTACGCCGACGGGCAATTGCGCGATCTCGCGGTCAAGCTCGAACGGCCGGCCATCGCCCGGCTGTTCGTCGGCCAGCCGCCGAATGCCGTACTCAAAACCGTGCCCTACCTGTACACGCTGTGTGCCGAAGCCCAGCGCGCTGCCGCGCAGGCGGCGCTGGCCGCGGCCGGGGCAGCGGTGCCGGCAGCGACGACCGACCACGCCGGGCTGTGGGTCGAATTTCTGCACGAAACCCTGTGGCGCCTGCTGCTCGACTGGCCGGCGGTGCTCGGCATTCCCCCGGCGCAGCCGGCCTTCATCGCCTGGCGCGTGGCGCGGCACGGCGAAGGCCGACTGGCCGCGACGCAGGCCTTGCTCGACGGCGCCTTGGCCGACATGGCGCAGGCCGCTGAAAAACACCTGCTGGGGGCAGTCGACCGCAGTAATGACTTGCCCGCCGAACTACCGACCCTGACCCCCGGCGACTGGCTGGGATTCTGGCTGGGACTCGCCAGCCATCTGCCGGATTGCCCCTTGCCGGCTTCGATCGCCTCGGCCTGGCATCGGCGCTTGGCCGAAGCCCGTCTGGCCGGCCTGGCGCTTGCCGACGGCCGGCCTTTTCCGCTGGCCGGCGCTGGCGAGGATGGTTTTGGCATCGGCCAGGCCTGGACGGCGCGCGGACTGCTGACGCATGCGGTGCATATCGACGATGATCAGGTCGCCAAATACCGCGTCTGGGCGCCAACCGACCGCCTGTTTGCCGATGCCACCGCCTTGAGTCACCTGCTCGCCGACAGCCGTTTTGCCGACGCTGCCGCCGCCCGGCAAGGTCTGGAACAGGCCATCCTGGCCCTTGACCCCTGCCTGCCCTATACGCTGGAATTCAGTCATGCATGAAATGTCGCTCGCCGAAGGCATCATCCAACTGGTCGAAGACACCGCCCGCCGCGAACAGGCGCAGCGGGTCAAGCTGGTGGTGCTGGAAATCGGCAAACTCTCGTCAGTCGCGCCGGATGCCTTGCGTTTCTGCTTCGACGTGGTGAGCAAGAACGGCGTCGCCGACGGCGCGGTGCTGGAAATTGTCGATATCCCCGGCAGCGGCTGGTGCCTGCCCTGCGGCCAGACGGTGGCAATCAGCGAACTTTACGGTGCCTGCCCGCAGTGCGGCAGCCACCAGGTCCAGCCGACCGGTGGCACCGACATGCGGGTCAAAGAAATCGAAATCGAATAATTCAGGAATTCAGGAGACGGAACGATGTGTACGGTTTGCGGATGTGGGGCAGGGGAAACGAAAATCGAAGGCGGGGCGCATGAGCATAGCCATGGGCATGCGGACGGCACGGTGCATAGCCACGGCCATGGGCATGATCACGAGCACGAGCACGACCACCATCACGACCATGCTCACCCGCATGAACACGAGCATCCGCATACCCACGCCGATGGCACGACGCATACGCATGGTCACGAGCATGAGCACGGCCACGGCGAAGTGCATGAACATCCGCACGAACACGAACATGTTCATGCCGTCGGCGGCGACCTCGACTACGGCAGCGGCCCGGCCCGCGCCCATGTGCCGGGCCTGAGCCAGTCGCGCATGGTGCAGATCGAGCAGGACATCCTCTCCAAGAACAACGCCTACGCCAGCGCCAACCGCCAATACTTCGACGAACGCGGCATCTTCGCGCTCAACCTCGTCTCCAGCCCCGGCTCGGGCAAGACCACGCTGCTGTGCAAGACCATTGAACTCTTGAAAAACGAGGTGGCGATCAACGTCGTCGAAGGCGACCAGCAAACCGCCAACGACGCCGAACGCATCCGCGCCACCGGCGTCCCGGCGCTGCAGATCAACACCGGCAAAGGCTGCCACCTCGACGGCCATATGGTCGGCCACGCCATGCAGCGCCTGCAGCCGGCTGACAACTCGCTGTTCCTCATCGAAAACGTCGGCAACCTCGTCTGCCCGGCGGCCTTCGACCTCGGCGAGCAGCACAAGGTGGCGATCCTGTCGGTCACCGAAGGCGAAGACAAACCGCTGAAATACCCCGACATGTTCGCCGCGTCGGATGTCATGCTGCTCAACAAGTGCGACCTGCTGCCCTACCTGCAATTCGACGCCGACCTCGCCGAAGCCAACGCCCGCCGCGTCAATCCCCGCCTGAAAATCATCCGTGTCTCGGCCACCAGCGGCGAAGGCCTGGGCGAGTGGCTGGACTGGATACGCAACGGCCTGCAGGCGCAGGCCGGCAAGCGCGAAGTGACGGTGGATCAGTTGAAGGCGAAGATCGCCGAACTGGAGCGGCAACTCGCGGCGCGCTGAGGAGATGCTGTTCAAATCGTCATCCCCGCGCAGGCGGGGATCCAGCTCGTAGATTTTTCTGGATTCCCGCCTGCGCGGGAATGACATTTATGAATTGACAGCAGTTTCCTTGCATCCGCCATCCTTGATTGAAAAATGCCCTGATTTTGCGGTCGACCGCAAAATCAGGGCATTTTTCAATCTACTTTCCACGGAGCCAAGGCAATTCCTCGCATGCTCATTCCCTCACCTTCAAGGGGAGGGCCAGGGTGGGGATGGGTTTCCTCATTTCAGTTAGAAAACCTATCTCCTCCCGAGGAATTCCCGCTCAAACCTGCCCCATCCGCGGGTCGTACAGCCATTTTCTAACTTTGCTGGCGCTGATTCTTGCGGCGTCGGGGTGCTGGGGATTGATCAGGATATTCAGTTCTTCCGGCACGACGATGGAAGGCACTTCCAGGATCGCCGCCGAGCGCGTTCGCAGCCATTGATCGCCCAGATCCAGGCTGACCATGCCGACCGGCAAGGCATCCCAGCCGACCTGGGCGCTGCCGTGGGTCAGGGTCAGGCGCTTGTGCCAGACATCGTCCGGAATAGCCACGCGCACCAGATAGCGGTTCAGCGGCAGCCCGCCGCCCAGATGCACCACCGTTTCCAGGCAGGCCAGCGCGCGCGAGGAAGCGGCATACACCACCGGATTACCGGCGCGGTTCCAGCGTCCCCCGGTCATCTTGGCCCCGATGCCGTTCATGTCGTCTGCCGTATAGCTCGGTGTATCGCAGCCAATACGCCAGGCTTCGATCACGCGTAAGCCCCCGACTGCATTTGGCCCAGCAGCCCGGCGACCATTTCCTGGCCTTCGATGGTGTCGAGATAATCCGCCGGCCTGGCCCCGCCCAGGGCCGGCGAAGGCTGCTCTATCCATTCACCGACCCAGCGCGCGGCATTGAAATCTGCTTCCGCGCCAGACTCGGCCAGCATCACCTCAACCTGGCCGATGATTTTCTGCATCCCCAGCACCCGCTCCGAACACTCCACCGGCAGCGCCTCGCGCTTGCTGATCCGCCGATTGATCGTCGCCCGCGGCAAATGCAGTCTCAGCATGATGTTCTCCTTGCTGACCCCCATGGCCTTGCCCAGATCCAGCAAAGCCTGCGCCGGAATGCCCTGCCGAATCATGTCAATCCGTTCACGCGGCGTGGCACGAAAGGCATGGGCATACGGGCTGATATCGGGCGGGGCGCCGGACAGCCAAGTCGCAGGAGCTGCCAGCGGCGAGTTAGCGAGCGGGGTGAGTGCGATGGCCAAGGGAGTCTCCCAAAACGTCAGTTCGGATCATTTGAGAAATATACGCTGCTCAAGTGAGCCTGGCAAATCGATGGGATGCAAAAAATCAACAAACAGCATTACCGCTGCGCAAGCCGAGGGCGGGCTCTGCACGGGGAGGAAATCGCTGAGTGGATCTGTGCTTATTTAAAGGTTTGTGGCAAAAGTCTTTAATATGCGGCCCACGATTAAAGCTTTCGCCGGGAAAGTGGTGATTTTGACCCTGGGTAGCCGGCTCGACCCTTTTGACGACGATGCAGGGCGGAGCTCAGTGCATCAATGCCTTGCGGCGCTACCCGGCACGCAGCTCATGCTTCAAACAGCTCCGAATGGGTGCCAGCGCGCACGAAAATAATCTGCTGGCCATCTATCTGGTAGATCAGCAAGAAATCGCCGCCAATATGGCATTCCCGATAAGCGGCCCAGTCACCCTTGAGTGGATGATCCAGCCATTCAGCACCCAGCGGCGCATCGTTGGCGATCAGCAGGAGCATGGCTTCCTTCAGCCGTTTGAGGTCATACCGCCCCGAACGCGAGAGCCGTTCCCAGTCCTTGAGAAAAGCCTTGGTGTAATCGCAGCGCCTGGGCGGCGCAGCCCGCTTACTGCTGGCTGGCTTTTTCGAGCTCATCAATCAAGGCATCGGCAGAATCAAAACGTGCGCTACCCGCCTGCATCAAGGCACCGGCCTCTTCCATCGCTGCGCGCGTCTGCGCATTAGGCACCTTCAGCTCCAGCGGAAAAGCCTGGTCATTGACCACGCGCTTGAGCAGGATACGAACGGCATCGGAAACCGAAAGCCCCATCGCAGCCAGCGCCTCGGTCGCCTGCTTCTTGATTTCGTCGTCAACGCGAACGTGCAGCATTGATGATTGAGCCATGGTGTGTTCCTCTGTGTCGCTTGCGTATATTGTATCGCTTTTGAGATACGGATGTGTTCGGGCTTTTTTCCGCTTGGGTATTTTGTGCCGGTGACGTCTATAGTTTTCTGCACTCGTGCGAAAGGTAGCTAGCGGCCATGAGCGGTCGGTCAATATGCCGTATGGTTAGCCAGAAGAAGTACTTCGCTGTGGCAGAGCAAGTAGGTCGGGTTAGCGCAGCGTAACCCGACATTTGCGGCGCTTGCTGGCGTAAGTCGGGTTACGCCCTGCGGGCTAACCCGACCTACAGGGCTTCAACGATCCGGACGGCATTCGTTTCGAGGTGACCAATTATCGGTAAGCCCCCGGCCAATCCATCTGTAAATTGACTCGCTAGACCGCGAAGATCGTGTTCCCTTAAAAACGATAGTGGGCACATTCGATGGAGACTCAGAAGCCAAGTCGGCGCAGAAGGC
>JAVBXO010000110.1 GCA_030824535.1 Azonexus sp.
CCTGAACTCGAAGCCGTGGCTGAAGCCTTCAATGACAGGGCAACGGAGATTGCTGCTGCAGCGGCGCTTGAATCCATCCCGGCCCGCATTGCCCCCGCTCACGATGAACAGTTGCTGCATGAACTGGCAAAGCGCCTCGAACTGCGCCTGACCAGCGAACTGCCGCGCCTGATCGAAGCGACTTTGCGCGAATACCTGGCCGAGCAGGCGCTGGACGAGCGTCGCCGAGATTAAGCCAAGGCGAGTGCCTCGCTCCGGTATAATCGCGGGTTTTCCCCTTTTCTGCCAGATAGATGGAACTCGCCAAAGCCTTTGAACCAGCCGAGATTGAACGCCGCTGGTACCCCGAGTGGGAATCCCAAAATTACTTCGCTGCGGGCGTTGACCGCAGCAAGCAGGACAATTTCTGCATTCTGCTGCCGCCGCCGAACGTCACCGGCACGCTGCACATGGGGCACGGTTTCAACCAGACGATCATGGACGCTCTGACCCGTTATTACCGGATGCGCGGCCACAACACCCTCTGGCAACCGGGCACCGACCACGCCGGTATCGCCACGCAGATCGTCGTTGAGCGCCAGCTTGATGCGCAAGGCATCAGCCGCCACGATCTGGGCCGCGAGAAATTCCTGGAAAAAGTCTGGGAATGGAAGGAATACTCCGGCGGCACGATCACCCGCCAGATGCGCCGCATGGGCACCAGCCCGGACTGGAAGCGCGAGCGCTTCACCATGGATGCCGGCCTCAACAAGGTCGTCACCGAAAGCTTCGTCCGCCTTTACAACGAAGGCCTGATCTATCGCGGCAAGCGCCTGGTCAACTGGGATCCGAAGCTGCACACCGCCGTGTCCGACCTCGAAGTCGTGCAGGAAGAAGAAGACGGCTTCATGTGGCACATCCGCTATCCGCTGGCCGATGGCTCGGATAGTCTGGTTGTCGCCACGACCCGTCCAGAAACCATGCTTGGCGACACCGCCGTGATGGTGCATCCGGAAGACGAGCGCTACAAACACATGATCGGCAAGATGGTGAAGCTGCCGCTGACTGATCGCGAAATCCCGATCATCGCCGACAGCTACGTCGATCTCGCCTTCGGCACCGGCTGCGTCAAGGTCACGCCGGCGCACGACTTCAACGACTACGCCGTCGGCCAGCGCCACGGCCTGCCGATGATCGCCATCCTGACGCTGGATGCCAAGATCAACGAGCACGCACCGGAAAAATATCGCGGCCTAGACCGTTTCGACGCCCGCAAGGCCGTCGTTGCCGATCTTGAAGCCCTCGGCATCCTCGAAAAAACCGACAAGCACAAACTGAAAGTGCCGCGCGGCGACCGTACCGGCGTCGTCATCGAGCCGATGCTCACCGACCAGTGGTTTGTCGCCATGTCCAAGCCGGGCGCCGACGGCAAGTCGATCACGGAAAAGGCGCTCGACGTCGTCCATTCCGGCGAAATCAAGTTCTATCCGGAAAACTGGGTCAATACCTACAACCAGTGGCTGAACAACATCCAGGACTGGTGTATTTCCCGCCAGCTGTGGTGGGGCCACCAGATTCCCGCCTGGTATGGCGTCAATGGCGAAATTTTCGTCGCCCAAAGCGAGGAAGAAGCCCGTCACCTGGCCGATCAGGCCGGTTACGCCGGTCAGCTCAATCGCGACGAAGACGTGCTCGACACCTGGTATTCGTCGGCGCTGTGGCCCTTCTCCACCCTCGACTGGACAGGCGACGAAGAACTCGACGCGGCCAACGACGTGCTGCAGCAATACCTGCCGTCGTCGGTGCTGGTCACCGGCTTCGACATCATCTTCTTCTGGGTCGCGCGCATGGTCATGATGACCAAGCACATCACCGGCAAGATCCCGTTCAAGCACGTTTATGTGCATGGCCTGATCCGCGACAGCGAAGGCCAGAAGATGTCGAAGTCCAAGGGCAATGTCCTTGACCCGATTGACCTGATCGACGGTATCGACCTCGAAAAGCTGATCGAGAAGCGCACCACCGGCCTGATGAATCCGAAGCAGGCCGAAAGCATCGCCAAGAAGACGAAGAAGGAATTCCCGGAAGGGATCCAGTCTTTCGGTACCGACGCGCTGCGCTTCACCTTCGCCAGCCTCGCTTCGCCCGGCCGCGACATCAAGTTTGACTTGGGTCGCTGCGACGGCTACCGCAATTTCTGCAACAAGCTGTGGAACGCCACGCGTTTTGTGCTGATGAATGTCGAAGGCCAGGATCTTGGTCTTGAACACCAGCAGGATGGCCCGAGCTGCGGCGGTTCGGCGCCGCTGGAATTCAGCTTTGCCGACCGCTGGATCGTCAGCCAATTGCAACGCGTCGAACAGGAAGTCGAGCGCCACTTCATCGACTACCGTTTTGACCTCGTCGCCCAGGCCATCTACAAGTTCATCTGGGACGAGTTCTGCGACTGGTATCTGGAAATCGCCAAGGTCGAAATCCAGACCGGCAGTGAATCCCAGCAACGCGGCGCTCGCCGCACGCTGGTGCGCACGCTCGAAGCCGTCCTGCGTCTGGCTCACCCGCTGATTCCCTTCATCACCGAAGAGCTGTGGCAAACCGTGGCCCCGATTGCCGGGCGCAAGACGCACGATTCGATCATGCTCGCCGCCTACCCGCGTGCCGAGGAATACAAGATCGACGCCGCCTCGGAAGCCAAGGTCGAACGCCTCAAGGCGCTGGCCTACGCCTGCCGCAATCTGCGTGGCGAGATGAACGTCTCGCCCGCCCTGCGCATGCCGCTGCTGGTTGCTGGTGGTGGTGCCGAGATCGCCGAGTTCGCGCCCATCCTGCAAGCGCTGGCCAAGTTGTCGGAAGTGCAGATCGTTGACGACATGCCCGCCGATGCCATGGCGCCAGTCGCCGTCGTTGGCGAGACGCGCCTGATGCTCAAGGTCGAGATCGATGTTGCCGCCGAGAAAGTTCGTTTGGCCAAGGAAATCGAAAAGCTCGAAAAGCAGATTTCGATTGCCCAGAACAAGCTGAACAACGAAGGCTTCGTCGCCCGCGCCCCGGCAGCGGTCATCGAGCAGGAAAAGCAGCGTGTCGCCGAGTTCAGCGCCACCCTCGACAAGCTGAAGCCACAACTGGCCAAGCTGGGCAGCTAAGCGATGACAGCGCCCGGCAATCATCCCGCTGACCGTTTCACGACGGTCTTCAGCGCCTTCATGGTCTTCTGCGTGCTGGTCTGGCTGTGGGGGCTGGGCCTATACCTGGTCTGGCCCTGGCAACAGGGTGGCGAATGGTTGCCGGACTTTCCCATCGTCGCCGTTTGTGCCAACGATCAGGTCTGCACCCTGCCCTACGGTGAGCTGGCCGCTGCCCAGGCGGCGGGCAAGGTGAAAACGCTGGTACCGCCGAGCGATACCGGTGAAACCGCCTACGAGCAGATCAACCTGCAGTGGAAACGGCTCAGGGATGGCGTCGAAACCAAGGCGTCGACGTGGAATTTCCAGACCACCGTGCGTTATCGCATCGAGCATGAGCGGCCGGTTCTGGTTTCCTATCAGGAAATCAGCGGCAAGGTCTTCCTGATCGCCATCATCGGCGCCTTGATCAGCACCGTGCTGCTTTACCTGCGCAAGTTCAGGAAATAAACCGGATTTGCGGTCGACGCCTTGAAAATGGCCTTTTTCAGAGCGTCGACCGCAGATTTACCCGGATCAAGCCACGCAAGGCATTGCCGAGCAGGAAACCGCCGGCCAGATCCTCCGGCCGCAACAGCGCTTCCCGCGCCCGCCCGCTGGCGAGCAATTCAGCCCGCAAGACACCGGGCAAGGCACCGCTAGACAAGGGCGGTGTCAGTAGCACGCCATCGCGTTCGACAAAGACTGTACTGCGCGCACCTTCAGCGACTTCGCCACGCTCATTCAAGAAGACCACATCGAAGATCGCTGGCTGATCGGCGATGCCTTTCAGTGCCTGGTCGTAAATGGCCCGGTCCGTGGTCTTGTGGACGCGCAAGGGATAATCAGCCTTGATTGGCAAGCCGGCCAGCAGCGCATGACGTGGCCCGGCCGGCTCTTCGCCCAAAGCAAAAGCCTCGACGCTCACCGCCCCGACCTTGTCCAGGGTCAGACGCACGCGCCAGCAACCGCTTTCCGGCATGCCGGCCAAAGCGCTCAGAACACGTGCTTCGTCAAAGGAGAATGCCAGCGCCCCGGCCGAACGGCGCAGACGCGCCAGATGCCCGGCCAGTCGCGAATAGATACCGGCTTCGCGGCGCAAGGTTTCAATCAACAAAATACCGGGATCGCAGGCGCTTAAAAAGCTCGCCTTCAACAGGCATTCCTGCCATTCAGCCGCGCCTTGCGAATCGGCAACGATGCCGCTGCCGATGCCGAGACGGCCGCGATGATTGGCGTCCAGTTGCAGCGTGCGAATCGCCACGTTGAGCCGGAAATCGCCGTCCGGCGCCAGCCAGCCCAAAGCGCCGGTATAAATGCCGCGCGGGGCGATTTCCAGTTCGGCGGCAATCTGCATGGCGCGGATTTTCGGCGCACCGGTAATCGAGCCGCAGGGAAACAGCGCCCGCAGAATGTCGTCCAGCGACTTGTCGCGCAGTGTTGCCGAAACGCTCGAGACCATCTGCCAGACCGTCGGGTAATCCTCGATGGCAAACAATTCATCAACGCTGACGCTGCCATTTTCGGCAACCCGCCCGAGATCGTTGCGCAGCAGATCGACGATCATCAGATTTTCGGCGCGATCCTTCAATGAATGGAGCAAGCTGTCCGGCGACTGGCTGCGCGGCGCCGTGCCTTTCATCGGCCGGGTCAGCAGGCGCTGGCCGCAACGCTCAAGAAACAGCTCCGGCGACAGCGACACCAGACCCTGCGTCGCATCGCCGACAAAGCCGCCGTAGCGCACCGGCTGCCTTTCGCGCAGGCGGGCATACAAGGCCAACGGCGTGCCGAACCAGGAAAAATCCAGCGGAAAGGTGTAATTGACCTGATAACAGTCGCCAGCGGAAATCAGCTCCTGAATGCGGTCGACCGCAAAAATGTAGTCTTTTTCAGTCAGCCCCGACTGGCAACCGACAATGCCGGCCGGCCCGGACTGCCCGGCTAGCCAGGCGCTGGCCTCGGCGGCATTCAAGGCCTGGCGTTCGGCAAAACGCCAGAAAGTTGCCAGTGGCCGCCCATCCGGCTGCCAAGCCGGCGGTGCGGCTTTCGGTTCGAGCAGGTAACCCAGCTCGTAAGCAATCGCAGTAACTGTCCATGCCGGATTTTCGGCCAGGACTTGCAACGCGGCCGTATAGCTGGCGAGATCGACGATGTCGATCCGCTCGATCAGCTGCTCGAAGCGCCAAGCGGCGGGTTCGCCTTGCGGCGCCCGCCGGTCTTCGAAAAATGCGGTAACTGCGGTGTTTATTTGCGCTTCAGGAAAAACTCGAAGGTCTTGCCTTCTTCGCGTTGTTCGACCAGTTCATTGCCGGTTTGCCGGGCAAAAGCCGGGAAATCCTTCAAAGCACCGGGATCGGTCGCCTGCACGCGCAGAACCTGGCCGGTTTCCATCTCGGCCAGCGCCTTCTTGGTTCGCAGAATGGGCAAGGGGCAGTTCAGCCCTTTTACATCGAGGTCGCGGTCAAATTGCATGCTGTTTCAGGAAACGAAAAAGAAGGCGAATTCTACCCTCTTATCCTCTCAATTCCCCCGCTCCTTGATTTCCTCGGTCCGCCGGCGTTTAAGTTCGGCCAGCCGGGTATCGATCATCGACATTTCGTAAAAACTGGCATCGCCCGCCTGCAGCGCCAATTGCAGCTGTTCGATGGCGCCGGCAGTCTGCCCCTGCAAGGCAAAAACCTCGGCCAACGCTTGATGCTGCATGCCTTGCCGCCCCAGGCCGGCATAGCTCTCGGCGCGCAACTTGTGCAGGCGAATATCGTCGGGATAAGACTGCAACTGCGTTTCAGCGAAGCGTCGCCCGTCTTCAAAACGCCGTGCCGTATTCAGCGCCGCGCCATAGCCGTAGAGCAAACCCAGATCAAGCGGGAAGCGCTGCATCGCCTCCTGGTAGATCGCCAGTCCGGCGCCTGCATCGCCCTGGGCAATACGGATATCGGCACGCAGGTGCTCAATCATCGCCGCCGCCACCTTCAGCTTGCGCAGCGCCTCGATCTCGCGCTCGGCACCAGCCCAGTCGCGATTGCGATAGCGGGCGTAGGCCAGGCCATAACGCACCGGCGCTTCGGCGGCAAATTTGCGTTCCTGCAATTGCCCGGCAAACTCCTTCACCGCCTCCGCCGGAATCCCCTGCATCGCCCGCAGCTTGGCGCGCACCAAGTTGAATTCCAGGCTGTCGGGAACCTGGCGATAAGGCAGCCCGAGGTCGCGATTCTGCATGTCACTGAGGCGCTCGCCGGTCAGCGGATGGCTGCGCAGATAGGTCGTGGCATTGTTCTCGTACAAACGCACGGCCTTTTGCAGACGTTGGAAAAAATCGGCCATTCCGCGTACGTCGTAGCCGGCTTTGCGCAGGGTTTCAAACCCCATGCGGTCGGCCTCGCGCTCAAAATCGCGGGAAAAAGCCAGTTGCGAAGACAATACGCCGGCCTGCGTCGTGGCCATCGCCGCCCCCGCCAGCTGACCGTTCGAACGCACCGCCAGCAAGGCCAGCACCATCGCCGCCAGCGAGACAATGCCGACATTGCGCGACTGATACACCTGCCGGGCTATATGGCGTTGCGTGACGTGGGAAATTTCGTGCGCCAGCACCCCGGCCAGTTCCGATTCGCTCTGCGCCGCCAGAATCAATCCCGAATGCACGCCGATAAAGCCGCCCGGCATGGCGAAGGCATTGATACTGGCATCGTTGATCGGAAAGAAATAAAACCCGAAACCGGGATCGCTGCTCGCCGCCGTCAGACGCCCACCCAGCTGATTCAGGTAGGACTCGATATCGGCGTCATCGAGATACGAGGGCTCGCGCCAGCGGATATCGCGCATGATCTGCAGACCAATGCGCTTCTCCGCCGACAAGGACAATTCATTGCCGGCAATATCCCCCAACTCCGGAAGTTCATCCGCGCGCAGGGGTTGCTGAACTAGCAGGGTAATGGCCAGAACGCTGGCCAGAAGACGTCGGGCAAAAGGCATGGTGCTATGATACCGCAGCCTGAAACCTGGCCTCCCCGGCCAAACGCAACCGATCCGGATTCACGTGACCCAGCAAACACTGACCCATTTTGACAACGCCGGCCAGGCCCATATGGTCGACGTCGGCAGCAAGCCCGAAACCGTTCGCCTGGCTCGTGCCGGTGGCAGCATATTCATGCAGCCCGAGACCCTGGCGCTGATCGCCAGCGGTTCAGCGAAAAAAGGCGACGTCCTTGGCATCGCCCGGATTGCCGCGATCCAGGCCGCCAAACGCACCGGCGACCTGATCCCGCTCTGCCATCCCATCGCCCTGACCCGCGTCGCCGCCGAATTCACCATCGACGAAGCGCAGCATGCCGTGCATTGCGTGGTGACTACCGAATGCTGTGGCCGTACCGGCGTCGAGATGGAAGCACTGAGCGCCGCCTCGGTCGGTCTGCTGACCATTTACGACATGTGCAAAGCCGTGGATCGCGGCATGCGCATCGACAATATCCGCCTGCTCGAAAAGCTGGGTGGCAAATCCGGCCATTGGCTCGCAGAATAAAACCTCCTTATTCCCATGATCGAATTACGCAGAAAATTGCTCAAGGGCGGCGTCTCCTCGGCGCTGCTCGCTCCCTGGCTGGGCCTCGGCCTGCTGCAACCGGGCGTATTGCTGGCGGCCGAATGGCAGCGCAACGCTTTCACCGCCCACACCCTGGGCGATGCCCTGAAAGCCTATGGCAGCGCCAGCACTACGGAATCCCGCGAACTGAGCATCAGTGCGCCGGAAATTGCCGAAAATGGCGCCAAGGTGGAAATTGAAGTCAGCAGCAACATTCCCAATACCCGCTCGCTGGCG
>JAVBXO010000156.1 GCA_030824535.1 Azonexus sp.
ACGCCATCAACCCACCAATGGAATGCGGCAAGCCGGGCTCACCCTTCGGCTTTTTCCTCTTCTCTGGCGCCTCGGGCAATTCGTCGAGCCCCCAGCCAATGGCATCTTCCACCAGATCAATATCGAATACAGCACCGACACGGTAGTCCTCGTCACGCAATTTGGACGCCAGATGCTTGACCACTTGCTCGGCAAATGCCGCGCGTTTTTCATCCGCGTGCTTGGCCAATTCCGGCTTTTTGAAATCGAGGATGCCCCACAAGCGTTCGCGACTGCCCAGCCAGGCCGACCCCGCCTTGCGCAAATTGATGGCGCGCGGTTTTTCGTCCTTGGTCAGCCCATCGAGAAAGTCGGAAAGCCCCGTCGCCCCTTCCTTGTCCTTGCCGCCAGCCAGGGCTGCCTTCCAGCTTCGCCAATGGGCACTGATACCCTTGTCGTCAAAAAAGACCTTGAATGCTTGGTCCATCTTCTCCTTCAGGTTCATCGCATCGAGATCGGACACCGTAATGCCGCCGTACTTGGCAAAGACCTTGGGCAGATTCTTCGAAACCACGCCCTCGTGTGAAAAGTCGACCAGCAGACAGTCGTTTTTCCATTTGCGCCAGCGATTTACGCGGCAAGCGGCCTGGAACAACAGGACATCGTCCATGCCCCTGTCGATGAACAAGGTGTGCAAGGTCGGCTCGTCGAAACCGGTGAGCAGCTTGTCGACCACCACGATCAGCGCGTTATGCACCTTCAGGCCCGGCTTGGCGCCTTCGCCCTTGCGGCGGAACTCGTCGATGATCGCATCCTGATTTCGCCCGCCGTTGAGTGACGCACAACTGTCTTCGCCCTGCTTGTCGGTGTAGAGCACAAGTACAGGGCAAGCCTTGATCGACTCTGCATGCTCGATGAAACGTGAGTCGTTCGCCAGCACATCCAATTCGGCTCGCAACAGCTTCTGATAGGCAATGGCCGCCTTGATCGAATGCGCAGCGAACATTCCCTTGCCTTCCCCCAAGGCACGGCCCGGCGGACGGATGGTCATCATCGTCTTGGCGACGAAAACGAGTGCGGCCTGCTTGGCGACAAATGCCTGCCGGTTGGGGTTCTGGTAAATCTCGTCGGAGCTGGGGGCGCGCAGCTTGTCGTCGTCCTTCAGCTTCTGCACGGATTCGGTGATCTTGTATTGCAGATGATCCTCGAAGCGGATGACGTTCTGGATCGGGTTCAGGATTACCCGGTCGCGGATGGCTTGGGTCATCGTGTAGGCGAAATACGGCGCCCAGCGGATATCGTCGCCAGCCGCCGCCGGGGAACGCCATTCGCCGAAGCGGGCGAGGATTTCATCCCGCGGCGTTGCGGTCAGGCCGACGATGAGATTGCGCTTCGCGCCATCGGGCCGGATCGTGCCCCACTCGTCGAAAATCTCGATGGTCGCATCGTGCAGAATGCCGTTCTGGGTGCGATGCACCTCGTCAATGACGAAGGCCACGCGCTGATTCGCCAGCAGTTTGGCCAGCGCCGGATCGGCATCGGCCAGCCGCTTGATGGACGGAAATTTCTGGATATTCACCACCACCACGCGCACACCGTTTTGCAGGCTGTCGCGCAAATCCTTGAAGGTCTCCGCTTCGGCAACAATGTTCTGGGTCGCCCGCAGGCGCGCCGCTTCCTCGGCCACGTTCTGGCGCAGTTCGGTACGGTCAGTCAGCAGGATGCACAAGTCAAACAAGGGGGCTGCTGCAAGGCTGCGCGGATCAGCCATGTCGGCCAGCGCCTGCGCCAACCAGACGATGACATTCGTCTTGCCGAGCCCCGCTGCGCCTTGCAAGAGTATGGAATGCGATTCCTGCCCATTTCGGTGCAGCAAGGTCTTGCGGACGATCTCGTCAACCTTCTTCGGGTCCAGGTCAGGCAGAGAGATGGCCAGCGCGGCCCGGATGTCAACCTCATTGATCTTGGATTTGCTTTCATCCGCATAGAGTTCGCGCACCCGATTCATGGTCTGGTACAGCATGGCGCGCTGCGCCGGGCGCGGCCGCAGAATCTCGGTGCCGGTGGTGGTGCGGCTCGGGCGATTCTGGTTGAAGAAATGAATCTCGCGGTCAACGCCATCGGCGGGGGCAAAAAAAGAAGCCAAATGTTCGGCCAGGGCTACGGAGGCGGGCTTTTCGCGCATCTCCGCCGTGCGCATAAAGGCGTCCACCACCTTGCCCGGCAACGTCTCCACCAGCGCCTGCGTGTCGTCCAACTCAATGGCCTCGTCGATCTCCGGCAGCAGCCATTCGATGTCGGGCAGCACCATCATGGCACCCATGTCTATGCCGCTGATGTGGGTCGCTTTTTCATACAGGCAAATCGACTGGCGAATTTCCCAGCGCACTTTTTCGCTCAGGTCGCGGCCCCGAAACCCTGGCCAACGGCCACCCTCGGCCGCATAGCGTTCGCGCGCCTCACGCAGTACAGCGACCCCGGCCTCAACGCAATCGTGGGCAATCTTCTTGCGACCATGGCCGGCTGCGGTTTGCCCGGTCTGGGCGGTTTTCAGTTCGGAATAGGCCAGATACAGGCCATTGACGAAAAAAACCAGGTCGGGCCGGCGGCGAATGCGTTTGTTGCTGTGGGGAAATTGCCGCTCGAAGGTCGCCTCGGGGATCACGCGCAGGAAGTTTTTCCTGAACAGGTCGCCCGCCTTGGCGTTCGCCCCGGCGCGTGGCGCTTCGTTCCACAACACGAAGGATTGCCCGGCAAAAGTCAGGCTCTCGCGCAGCACGAATGCGGCATTTGCCTTGGCCTCGATCTTCGGCAATAGCACTTCAGTCAGAAAAGCATGCAGAAAGGCCGCGTCGGAGTCATATCCCTTCACCACCTTGGCGTAGGCAGCGGCATTGAGCGGGCAACCCTCGCGCAGGAAATGGAGCAAATCCCCCGGCACGATCCAGCGCGCGGCGTCGATGTCGGCGGGCTTGCCGAGTATCCAGTCCAGTCCGCCCGGCGGCGGCGCGCTCAGATAGGGGATGAAGACACCATTCTGAAAGTCGCTTTCCTTGAAGCCTTGGGCCATGGAGTATCCTCGTTCAGTGAGTCCGCAAGCGGTCCTATTTTATTTTTCGGGGTGACGGCGGCAAATAATTTTCGCCACTCACTACTTTTTTGCCCGTCTTGCTTTCCAATTCCAGCCGCGCTTTTTTCGCGATGCTGCCGCCCGTTTTCGCCGCCGCCTTGTTCTCGTTCATACCGGTGGCTTCGGTACTCTCGGCGATCTGGCGCGTGGACAACTCCGCCAGGGCGGTAAAGATCAGTTCGGCTTCGCTCATGTGATCGCGGAGGTTTTGCGATTTCAAGCCCTTCAGCGTCTTGTGCGCCTTCACATCCACCTCGGCCCATTCCTGATGAATGATGTTGGTGAGAATGGCATATTCCTCACCTTTCTTGATGTCGTGCTCTTGCCAATAGTCGGTGAGTTTGTTCCGGGTCTCCTGCCCGGTCATACGCTGCTGTACCCATTTTTCGCTACGGCCGTGTTTTTTCCAGGTTTCTCGGGCGCGGTCGAGCGAACGCGCCGGATCGGCCATTTCCTGAATCCGTTCATAACCCACCTTGGCCAACCACAGCTTGATCGGTTCGGCTTTCGGACTAGGGACGGACTGCACCAGGCGTAGCAATGTTTCGGCGGTGGCCACATCGGTAGGACGTTGCTTGCCGTCAGCAGCGAGCATTTTCAACTGGTGACAGCTTGTCACCAGTTGACTACCTTCCTTGCCCAGCCGCTCTTTCAGCTTGTTCCAGTATTTTCTAGCCGTCTGATAATCCGGCTGGCGGGTTAGCACCTGCACAATATCCACCACCGAGAACCACCAAACTTCTGTTGCCTCGTCATACACCCGGCGGATTTCATGTTCTTCAAAGAAGGCGGGCTGGTTTTGCATGTTCAACACTCCTCACGTATGAAAGGTGGATGGGCGACGTCAGTCGGTGACAGGTTGTCACCGACTGGCGCCCCGCTCAAATCGATCTTCCCGGTCACCGCCTCGTGGATGATGGCCTTGCGCTGTTGCTTGAGCAGGTCGTCGAGTTGGTCAATGAGGACAATTTGTCGGTCGATTTGCGACAGCTTGCGGTCGAGGAAAGCGGCGATTTCTTGCTGCTCCTTCTTCGGCGGCAAGGCGATGCGGATGTTCTTGAATTCGTCCCAATACAGACGCAAACGAAAATCCGTGATGCCGCGCGACCGCCGCCGAATTTCTTCCATGGCGGCCGGGGCACGCAACAGATACTCGATAAAGCGCGGCACGACCGCTTTACCTGGGCGGGCAACGACATAGGCCGGGCTGACCAAGCCTTCGATTTTTGCGGCGCCGAACGCCCCTTGCCAGGCGCGCATCTGGTTGTAGACCAGGTCGCCGGGCTTCACCCGCTTGTACAAGGTCCGGTCCTCGCTACGGCTGACTTTGCGCTCCATTTCCTCATCGTCGAGTTCCTTGTCGGTAATGCCGGTATGCAGCGACACCGACAGCATGGGCAGACCGTCGATGCCTGCATCGGCAGCTTCCCGGAACAAGGAGCCCAAGCGCATGGTCGTCCAATGGGCAGGCACTTGGCCCAGCCAGCCGATCCCCGAGTCGTGCATTTCCACGCCTACGGCGATACCCCGGAAGGTCGTTTCCTCGATGACCGATCTTTTCAGTTTGCGCAGCAATTCACGTTTCTCGCCGAGAAGTTCGCGGCGTTTGTCGATGCGGTTGGTTTGGATGTCGAGCCAAGCGACTATGAGGCGCTGCTCGTCGAGGGGCGGACAACCGACGATGACGTTGTTCGCATCGGTTTGAGTCAAACTTGGCAAAGCGGTTTGTGTTGCAATCTCTTGCCATGGAACGATGTTGCTCCAATAGCCCAAGTATTCGAGCGAATAGTCTTTTCGCTGCACAGTGTGAAACATACATGTATCCACTGCCCAAAATCCTGGCTGAATAACGAAGGGACGGTCGACTGTTCCCTTTCGACCGATTGCAATGGCTTTTCGGCGACACAATGGTCGATCGACCATTGCAAATGGTTCACAGCTTGAACCAAACACAGGGATGTTCCCTACGTTCAATTCTTTGTGGTCTCGCCCAGTTTGGAACCTGCCTGAATCCTTAAAGCGCCTGAGTGTCCAAGTAGATGGAAATTCTCCGATCCAGATATACCCTCGATCCTTCATTGGCCTCGTCATTCGCTGGCTGCCTGCTGAAAATCATCGACGATCTCGGCTTCCAGTCGCGCCATCTCTTCTTCGACGGCTGCGATCTGCTCCAGAATTTCCTTACTCGTCCTGATGTCGCTCTGCTTCGGAAACACCCGGTTGAAATTGATCTCGCAGCCCATCTTCGCCCCGTGCAGACACCACGGTTCGTGCACCCAGCGAGCGAGAAATTCGCGAATGAGCCGGTTGTTGGCGTTGTCGTCCGAGGCATAGGCCACGGTCTCGTTGTCCTTCTCCAGCAGCTGGTCGAGAACGATGTCCACCTTGGCTCGCTCCACGCCCTTGGCCTTCGCCACCTTGGCCTTGACCGACAGTACGCCCAGCCCTTTTTCGGCCGAGCCGATCACCATGGCGCCGGTTTCGTTGTCGCGCCGATAAGTTTGGCCGCCCGTCACTTCGACGCTGGTTTGCTCGGCATGGCGGGCCGCATTGTTGAACAGGGCCACAGCCTCCTTGACCGTCTGGTCGCCAAACGGTGCAAGGTCAAGTATGCCGGCATCGACGCAGTAAGCAGCCTCGTCGAAGCGGACGACGATCTTCTCGCCCTCAATCTTGTCCTGCTTGGCGATAGCCCGCCCCGCTTCGTCATGGCGCCACAGTTCCAACTCGACCTTGTTGTAGAGCAGCGCATCGACAGGCAGTTTGCGGCTGATCGGGCCGTCGGCGAAGTCGCGGAAGGCTTGCACGATGCGCACCCGGCTGGCTTCATCGATCTCGCAGTTCTTCTGGTTGAGGTTTTTCTTGAGCTTGGTAAAGCAAGTTTCGGCATTGATCAGCAGCACGAAACCTTTGCGGTTGGCCGGCTTGGCGCGGTTCAGTACCCACAGGTAGGTATGGATGCCGGTGTTGAAGAACTCGTTTTTCGGTAGCTGAACGATGGCTTCGACGATGTCCTGTTCCTGGATCAGCCAGCGCCGGGTTTCCGATTCGCCGCCGCCGGCATCGCCGGAAAACAGCGTCGAGCCGGAATGCACGATGGTGGCGACGCCGGTTTCGGACAGGTGGAACGCCGCATGTTGCAGGAACAGCAGTTGCCCGTCGGAAGTGGGCGGCATACGTTTCGCGTCAAAGCGGCCGGAGGCATCCATTTCCAGGTGCTTTTTGAAATCCTTCCAGTCCACGCCGTAGGGCGGATTGGCGACGATGGCGTCGAACTTGTCGAGCAGGAAGAGATCGTTGGTGAGGGTGTTGCCCCATTCGATGCGGGCGCCTTCCCGAAACCGGGCCTCGATGGCCGCCAGTGCATAGAGAGCGTCGTTGAGTTCTTGCCCAAAGGTGCGCACCGAAAGTTCAGGAAAGGCCTCGCGCAGGGCGTCTTCGGTGGCAAACAGAAAGTTGCCGCCGCCGCTGGCCATGTCATAAACGTCGGCAATGCCGGCCCCGCCTTTGCCTTCGCGGCGCAGTTCGACAATGAGGGCGCTCGCCAGGTCGATGACATCCGTTGGGGTGTATTGCTCGCCAGCCGTTTCGGCCGAAATGTCGGCCCACTTGCGCTTGATGTGTTCCTCAATGGTGGTGATTTCGGAGTTATCAAATGCCGTGAGATCGATGGATGCCCATTTTTTCGCGAAAGGAAAAAGCGGGCAGTTGTCGCGACTGAACAGGTCTGATGCCTTGCCTTGCATGTCGAGGAACTTGGCCTGCCCATAGGCATAGCCGATACCCAGCAGCCGTTTGGTATCGGGGTCGTATTGCTCGAGGTGGACCAGAAGGCGGTTGAGAAAGTTGCCACCGGGCACCAGACAGGTTTCGGCCAAGCCCTTGCCATGCAGCAGCAATTCCTTGTGAAAACCCTTGTTGGCAGCCTTGGCGGAATATTCCAACCAGTTGAGGTGCTCAGCATCCTCGACTTTGAAATCGCTTTCAGTTTCCTTCTCGTATTCTTCGATGCGTGACTGCCGAAAGCGCCGCAAGCGTGATTCGAGCATCATCAAGGCGAAGAACGGCATCATGTAGGCTGGCCAGTCGCTGGCCTTGATGCCCGCGCCGCGCAATGTGTCGGCGGTCTCCCAGATTTTGTCCGCGCAGGAAAGCAGCCCGGCTCCGATTTTTTGCGTCATTTTGTCTTTCTATTGGTGCTGCCACTGCCTTCGATGGTCTTGTCAGAGATCGTGACACCTGCCTGCCCGCAATACTCCCGAATCATCACTTCAACCATGTTGGCGATGCTGCGGTGTTCCTGCTCGGCAGCGGCGCGTAGCGCCTCTTTCAGACCCGGTTCAATACGAAAGCTCAAGGTGGCTGTCTTGCCAGTTGCCATCGTTCCCCCCTGTATGGCGCTTGTACTGCGGAAGTGCGCTACTGTACTGGAACACCCGACATAGTCCAAGTTCATGACATTCACACAAAGTGAGACGTTAAATAGACTCGGCAGGCCTGATGCACCTGGCCGCCTTGTCACAGAACAGCTAAGGCTTGGCTTGTAGTGCCCCTGATTTTTGCCCCCTCCTTCACGGCTGAGCATGCCGTCGTTAGCGCCAGCCCCCCTCAAACCGTCGACAAGCCCGCTTTCCCCGCCGGGAAAACCGGATAATGGCGGCCAATTCGTTTTTCACGCCTTTTCTGGGATTCCCGTATGGAAATTAAGGTCAATTTTCTCGACAAGCTTCGTCTTGAGGCCAAGTTCGATGATTTCACGGTCATTGCTGACCAGCCGATTCGCTACAAGGGCGATGGCTCGGCGCCGGGGCCGTTTGATTACTTTCTGGCTTC
>JAVBXO010000218.1 GCA_030824535.1 Azonexus sp.
GTGGTGCGACCGGGCAATGCCGCCGAAGTCGCGGCGGTGGTCAAGGCCTGTGCTGCGGCCGGTGTGCCCATCGTGCCGCAAGGCGGCAATACCAGCCTGTGTGGCGCGGCGACGCCGGATGGCGCGGGTAGTGCCGTCGTGCTCTCGCTGAGCCGGCTGAATCGCATTCTTGCGGTCGACCCGCAAAACAACACCATTTCCGTCGAAGCCGGTTGCACGCTGGCGGCGGTGCAGGAAGCGGCGCGCGCGGTGGATCGCCTGTTTCCGCTGGCGCTGGCCTCCGAAGGGACGTGTCAGATCGGCGGCAATCTGTCGACCAACGCTGGCGGCGTGCAGGTGCTGCGCTATGGCAATACCCGTGAACTGACGCTCGGCCTCGAAGTCGTGCTGGCTTCCGGCGAAATCTGGAATGGCCTGCGTGGCTTGCGCAAGGACAATACCGGTTACGACCTGAAGCAGCTGTTCATCGGCGCCGAAGGCACGCTCGGCATCATCACTGCTGCCGTGTTGAAGCTCTTTCCGCTGCCGAAAAGCCTGAGCACCTGCTGGCTCAACGTCGCCAGCCCCGCTGCTGCGGTCGACCTGCTGAATCGGGCAAAAACCACGTTCGATGCGCAATTGACCGCCTTCGAACTGGTCTCCGACACCGCGCTCGGCCTGGTCCTGAAAAACATTCCCGACACGACCCGGCCCGGTGCCGTCAGCCCCTGGTACGTGCTCGCTGAATTCTCTGCTGCCGATCCGTCGGCCGTTGAACGTTGGCTGGCGGATGGCCTGGAAGCGACGGCCTTGAGCGACGGCGTGATTGCCCAGTCCGACAGCCAGGCGAAAAAGCTCTGGGCCTTGCGCGAAAATATTTCCGAAGCGCAGAAAATCGAAGGCATCAGTATCAAGCACGACATTGCCGTGCCGGTATCGCGCATTGCCGATTTTTTGGCGACCACCGATGCCGCGCTGCAAGCAGCCTTTCCCGGCATCCGCGTGGTCGCCTTCGGCCATGTCGGCGACGGCAACCTGCATTACAACCTCTCCAAGCCCGGGGCGCAGGACAACGCCGAATTTCTCGCCAGTCAGGATCACGTCAATCGTCTCGTGCATGATGCGGTGCACGCGCTGAATGGCTCGATTTCCGCCGAACATGGCATCGGGCAATTGAAGCGTGAAGAAATCCTGCGCTACAAGTCGCCGCTGGAAATGGCCTTGATGCGCTCGCTCAAACAGGCGCTGGACCCGCTCGGGCTGATGAATCCGGGCAAGGTACTGGTGCCGCTGTCCGCCGGGGGCAGCGATTTATTGCCGGTTCAGGAGAATTGATGAATCAGGGTGTTCGCAGCGCGTGCTTGAGCCTTTCTCTGCTGAGTCTGCTGGCAGCATGTACGACGCCGCCAGTGGCAAACACGCCGCCAGAGTCGCTGGCACCGCTGGGCGGTGAGCGTCACAGCCTGCGCCTGAGTCAGCGCCCGCTTGCCGCTGCCCCGCAAAGCCATGCCGAAGTACGTCCACCGGTCGTGGTCAATGACGAAAACAGTATTTTCTTCGGCATCGCTTCAACCGAGGTCAGCAGCGAAGAAAAAGCCAAGTTATTCAAGCATGTCGCCCGTCTGAAGGCTGATGACAAACTGACGGTGATCCTGCTGGGACATTGTGATGATCTGGGCAGCACGTCCTTCAATCTGGCCATTGCCGAACGCCGGGCCGAGGCGGTGTACCGCCTGCTGCGCAGTTCTGGCGTGCCGGCTACACAACTCCGGCGCTATCCCGCCGGGGCCGAGAAAAATGATAGCCGCAGCTGCCAGTCGCAAAACTGTCGCGACAAAATGCACCGCGTTGAACTGATTTTCTCGTCAGCCATTTCCTGAATCAAACCCCGAGAATCAGAAAAAAACCGGCTTCTGCGGCTGCGACACCGGGCTTTTTAGTGTTTTCCGCTCAGGGTCTGGTGTCCGGCAACTGGAAAGGCAGCACGAAACTGAAGCGGCTGCCCCGGCCCAGCTGGGAATCGACCATCAATTGCCCTTGCATGCGTTCGATCAGACCGCGTGCCAGGGGCAGGCCAACGCCGATGCCGCCATGACGGCGGGCATTGGAGCCATCGGCCTGGGTCAGCAAGCCGCTCATCAGCCAGGCCAGTTTGGCAGTTTCGATGCCGGGGCCGGTGTCGGCGACTGCGAATTCGAGTCTGACGACATTTTCATCGCGCGCCTGTTGATGGATTTCCAGGCTGACCTTGCCATGCTCGGTGAAGCGAATGGCATTGTCCGTCAGGTGCGTCAGGATCTTGCGCAAATGCCCGAAATCGCCGACCAGGATCTCCGGCAAGTCCGGGGCGACAAGCAGGCAGAATTCCAGCTTGCGCTGGCGGGCTTTCTCCTGGCAGTTGTCGGAAAAGTTTTCCAGCAGTTCGCTGAGGGCGAAGGGGTATTCCCGCAGTTGCAGCTGCCCGGCTTCGAGCGCCGACAACTCAATCAGATTGTTCATCAGATGCATCAGCTCATCGGCGGACTGCCGCAAGGGGACCAGCAAGCGTTGCTGATGCTCGGTCAGCTCTTCCATGGACAGCAACTCGGCAATACCGATGATGCCGTTCATCGGCGTGCGCAATTCGTGGCTGATATTGGCCAGAAATTCCGTCTTCGCCCGGTGCGAGAGTTCGCTTTGTTCGCGGGCCAGCTTCAGATTGCCGATCAGGGCGTCCTTTTCCTGGGCCAGACTCATCGATTCCAGCAGGGTTTTGTGAAACAGCCCGGCGCTATACGTGGTGATATACAGAAATAGCAGGCACATCACGCTGGCGGCCATCTGGATCGGCTCCTGACCGATCGAGCCCAGCGCCGCTGCCAGGACCATCGGCCAGGCATAGCAGCGGAAAGCCAGCGGCAGCGCCGCCAGCACCGGGACGGCGCCGGCGACCATCCCGGCCAGTACGAAGGCGGTGAATAACTGCAGCGTCGGATTGCCGGCGGTCATCAGCAGCAAGCCGCCGAGCGCCCAGCTCAGGCCGCTGGCCAGCGCCCCGAGCTGGGTACGACGTTGCCAGCGTTCGATCCGCCCCTGTCTTTCTTCGGCGCTGATGCTTTGAAAGCTTGCAGCTTGCGCCAGGCGAGTCCCGGCAACCAGCAGCATCAGCAGCAGCCAGCCGGCCAGCCAGAGCGGGGGTAAATCGTCGCGCGCCAGCCAGGCCAGCAGGGCGGCGTTGATGACGGAAATCAACTGCCCCAGGCGCATGTTGCGATAGAGCAGCTCGATTTGCCGGACCAGCAGCGGCAGTGTGGCGGCTTCGATCAATTGAGCTTGTTTCCCTGGCTGGCGGCGAACAACTCGGCGACTTCCTCGGGCGTGAAGTGGTATTCGCGGTTACAGATATCGTCGCGGATCATGATTTCACCATGCTCGGCGAGGATGGTTTCAGCGTCGGCGCGCCCGATGCCGCGGATCATGTCGGCGACCTTGGCGCGATCTTCCGGGCAGTGATAAACGACCGGCTGCGGATCATAGATGCGGATGCCTCGGGCGGCGATTTCTTCATGGAACAAGCGGCCGAGCAAGGTTTCGGCATCGAGCGCGAGCAGTTCGGCCGGCTTGACGGTGGCCGCCAGCTGGGTAATCCGTGACCAGCCATCGGGGTCGTGCTTGTCGCTGTCCGGCAATTTTTGCAGGAACAGGCAGGCGGCGGCCTGGGGCCCGGCCATGGCGAACAGCCGCGACGGCTGCTGTTCGGACTGCTCCAGATAATGCTCGAAAATTGCCGCGACGCTGTCGCCGACCATCGGGACGAAACTTTGATACGGCTGGCGGGCATCGGGCATGTCCAGGCTGAGCATCAACTGGCCGCCTTGCGCGGCGCCCAGCAGATCCTGCACCGGCGCTGGCAGCACCACCGGATTGCTCCGGGCCATGCCGCGCATCTGCAACTGTTCATTGCAATCGACGACCAGCAGCTGGATCGGGCCGTTGCCACGCAATTGCAGCGTCAGGCGTCCCGGCTGCTTCAACTGGCCACCGATCAGCGCCGTGATGGCGGCAGCTTCGCCGAGCAATTGGGCGACGGTCGGCTGGTAATTGCGGTCGACCTGCATTTGCTGCCAGGTTTCACCGAGATGGACGAAGGCGCCACGAATATCCAGGCCTTCAAATAAAAAACGTTGGATGGTGCTGCTCATTTGAACTGCTCCGCGTAGCTGTCAGCGCTGAAGCCGACCAGCAGGGCGCTGCCGGTATCGAGCACCGGCCGCTTGATCAGCGCCGGATATTGGGCCATCAATGTCAGCGCTTTTTGCTCGTCGACCGCAGAACGCTCTTCATCGCTCAGTTTCTTCCACATCAGGCCACGCTTGTTGAGCAGCACTTCCCAGCCGGCGCGGGCGTTCCAGTCCGGCAAGTGCGCTTCGGCAACGCCAGCTTTCTTGTAATCAATGAATTCGTAGGCCACGGCGTTTTCGCTCAGCCACAGCATGGCCTTCTTCATCGTGTCGCAGTTCTTGATGCCGTACATGCGGCAGGGGGTCTCGGGCTTGGGCATGACTCGGTAAGACTCTGGAAAACGTAACAGTTGATTCTACCTGTTCTGGCCGGCGACCCAAGCTCCTCGGGGACCAGGAAATCACGCTTGATGCGCCGGGATTTTCACGAAATTTTTGAAAATGTTTCGTCGTAGCGGCGGTTTTTATTCCGAGCGTCATGCCGGATACTCGCCACCTGATCGTTTTATCGTCCGCCAGCCAATTCTGCGGTCGACCCTCTTCAGTAGCCCTTTTTCAGGAAACCGCCATGAGTACGTTGTTCCAGCCCCTGCAATTGCGTGAAGTCCAGCTTGCCAACCGCATCGGCGTGCCGCCGATGTGCCAATACTCCGCCGTCGATGGCCGGATCAGCGACTGGCATCGCATCCACTACGGCAGCCGCGCGGTCGGCGGCGCCGGCCTGATCATCGTCGAAGCCACGGCGGTACTGCCGGAAGGGCGCATCAGCCCGGCCGATCTTGGGCTTTGGGAAGATGGACAAATCGAAGGGCTGGCGCACATTGCCCAGCTGATTGCCAGCCAGGGCTGCGTGCCGGCCATCCAGCTCGCCCACGCCGGACGCAAAGCCAGCGTCGGCACAGGCTGGGAAACGCAGCGCTCGCTGGGCGCCGAGGAGGGCGGCTGGCAACCGCTTGCTCCTTCGTCGCTGGCTTTTGGCCAAGCCTATGCCTGCCCGACAGCGCTGGATCACGCCGGCATTGCCCAGGTCATCTCCGCCTTTGTCGCTGCCACACAGCGCGCCCGGCAGGCCGGTTTCCGGGTGATTGAACTGCATGCCGCGCATGGCTACCTGCTGCACCAGTTCCTGTCGCCGTTGAGCAACCGGCGCGACGACGACTACGGCGGCAGTTTCACTAACCGCATCCGCCTGCTTTGCCAGGTTGTCGAAGCTGTGCGCAGTGAATGGCCGGTCGAATTGCCGCTGCTGGTCCGCCTGTCGGCCACCGATTGGGTCGAAGGCGGCTGGAACGTCGGCCAGAGCGTTGAACTATGTCGCCAACTCAAGACCCTGGGCGTTGACCTGGTCGACGTCTCCACGGGCGGCCTGGTGCCCGACGCCAAAATCCCCGTCGCCCCGGGATTCCAGGTCAGCTTCGCCGAACAAATCCGCCGCGAAGCCGGGATTCCAGTATCCGCCGTCGGCCTGATCACCGACCCGGCGCAGGCCGAAGCCATCATCGCCAGCGGCCAGGCCGACCTGGTCTTGATCGGCCGCGAAATCCTGCGCCAGCCCTATTGGCCGCTGCAGGCCGCGCAAGCCCTGGGCGAGGCCGTCAGCTGGCCAAAACAATACCTGCGCGCCGGGCCGGCGGGGGCGGTGGGGCGCTGAAGCCCGAAAATACCAGCTGGTTTCATGTTTTCCGGGTTTTATTCTATGACTTTAGGCTTGTCGTCACGGTAGTGCGGCTGCGGCTATGATCATTCAATTTGATGGGTCATGGCCGTGGCAACAACCGAGCGTTACACCCGGATAAAGCGCCTGCTGCAGACCCGGCGCAGCATCGGCTTTGAAGAATTACGCGAGCGCCTGGGTCGTGCGACTGCTGACGCTGCTGGGGCAGGGCGATCACTCCGCTGAAGAAATCGGCCGCCGCATCCGCATCGCCACGGCCGCTCCCCGGCATTGCCAGGCCGAACATTTCCAGACGGTCGCCAATGCCCTGCTGGCCCGGCGGCAGATGGAAATCGACTACAGCGCCCGCAGTTCCGGCGAACACCACCAGCGCCGGGTGTCGCCGCAGCGCCTGACGCATTACCGCGACAACTGGTATCTCGACGCCTTTTGCCACGAGCGCGGCGCTTTGCGCAGTTTTGCGGTCGACGCCATCAAAACGGCAAAAACGCTGCCGCAACTCGCCGAAGAAATCCCCGACGCCGAACTCAACGAGGTGCTGGGCAGCGGCTACGGCATCTTTGGCGGCGCTGCCGTGCGCTGGGCGAGCTTGATTTTCACCGCCGAACGCGCCCGCTGGGTCGCCAGCGAAGAATGGCACCCGGAGCAGCAAGCCGAATTCCTTCCCGACGGTCGCTACCAACTCCGCCTGCCATACAGCCAGGATCCGGAACTGATCATGGACATCCTCAAATACGGGCCCGATTGCGAAGTCGTGGCGCCAGCGGATTTGCGGGAGAAGGTGGTGAGTTTGTTGCGGAAAAGTTGGGCGGGATATGCGGCTGTCTCAACGGGTGAGACGGGGCAGCCCTAGCATCTATGCATCTTCTTAAGCGAGCACACCATGAATCCAAACCATGAACCGGTAGCGCATCTGCGGCACGATGGTAGCCAATTGCAGATTCATTCCCTGCCTGAGCATTTGCAGGTAGTTGCCCATCTGGCGGGAGAATTCGCCGAAGCCTTCGGCGCCGCACCCTGGGCGGCGCTGGCTGGTTTGTGGCACGACCTCGGCAAATATCGTGAGGGCTTTCAGCGTTATATCCACCAATGCGCCGACCCGGATGCCCATATCGAAGGGTGCGTCGCCGGCTCGGAGAAAACGCATTCGGCGGCTGGAGCCTTGTGGGCGCAGCAATACCTGCTGGAAGTGCAGGGCAAGGCCGGGCCGGTGGTAGCGCGCGTGTTGTCTTACGTGATCGCCGGTCACCACGCCGGGCTGGCCGACTGGGCCGGGGAAAACGCCTCGCTGCACAATCGTTTCAGCCAAAACGACAGTCAGCAGGAATTGGCCGATGCGCTGGCGGCAAACATTCCGCCCAATATCCTCAAGCCCGATCAAGGGCTGCCGGATTTTATGGATTTGCGGCGCTACCGCGATGAGGACATTCCTGGCCGCTTCGCCCTCTGGGTGCGCATGCTCTTTTCCTGTCTGGTCGATGCCGACTTTCTCGATACCGAAGCCTTCATGTCGCCGGACAAGACGGCAGGCCGCGAGGGCTTCCTGTCGCTGGCTGACATGGAAAATCGCCTCAATGCGCACCTGGCGAATCTGGCCGAGCAGGTCAAAGCGCGCGGCGAGGCCGATTCTGCGGTCAACTGCCAGCGTCGGGCGATTTTGCACAGCTGTCTGACGCAGGCCGAAACCGACCCCGGCGTTTTCAGCCTGACCGTGCCGACCGGCGGTGGCAAAACGCTGTCCAGCCTGGCCTTCGCCTTGCGCCACGCTACGCGCCACGGCCAGCGGCGCATCATCTACGCCATTCCCTACACCAGCATCATCGAGCAAACGGCAGGCATCTTCCGCGGCATCTTCGGCGAAGACAACGTCGTCGAACACCACAGCAGCATTGACGTCGATCCGCGTCAGGAAACCCATCGCTCGCGGCTAGCTTGCGAAAACTGGGACGCGCCGCTGATCGTCACCACCAATGTGCAATTGCTGGAAAGCCTGTTTGCCAGCCGTACCTCGCGCTGTCGCAAGCTGCACAACCTGGTCGGCAGCGTCATCG
>JAVBXO010000259.1 GCA_030824535.1 Azonexus sp.
TGTGCAGGGTGACGAGCCCCTGATTGATCCGGCCGTGATCATGCAGACGGCGCGCCAGCTGGCGGTCAGCGGCGCCGATATCGCCACCGTGGCCCACCCGATTACCGACGCCGCCGAGTTTTTCAACCCCAACGTCGTCAAGGTGGTGTGCCGGGCTGACGGCGATGCCGCCTATTTTTCGCGCGCGCCGATTCCTTATGCCCGCGACCATTTTGCCCGCGAGGCCGGCGGCGAAACCTTGCCGGAAGCTTTTCCGGCTTACCGCCATGTCGGCCTGTACGCTTATCGGGCATCGTTTTTAAAGGCCTATGCCGGCTTGAGCGTGGCGCCGACCGAGCACTTCGAATCACTGGAACAACTGCGCGCCTTGTGGCACGGCTACCGCATCAGTGTCACGCTGATCGACGCTGCCCCGGCCCCCGGCGTCGATACGCCGGAGGATGCCGAGCGTATGCGCAAACTGTTTGACCGTGCTGGAAATAGCGAGTAATTTCCAGTCGATAGAGAACGGCATCAACGAACGCCGATAACAAGAATTCATTTACAAACCCGAGGGACTATTTCATGAAGTTGATTCTGTTGGGCGCTCCGGGCGCCGGCAAGGGCACCCAAGCCAAATTCATTTGCGAAAAATTTGGCATTCCCCAAATTTCCACCGGCGACATGTTGCGCGCCCAGGTCAAGGCCGGCACCGAACTCGGTCTCGAAGCCAAGAAGCACATGGACGCGGGCGGCTTGGTGCCGGACGCGGTCATCATTGGTATGGTCAAGGATCGTTTGACGCAGGCTGACTGCCAGAACGGTTACCTGTTCGACGGCTTCCCGCGCACCATTCCGCAGGCCGAAGCGATGAAGGAAGCGGGCGTCGCGCTCGACATCGTGCTCGAAATCGACGTGCCGGATAGCGACATCATCGAACGCATGGCCGGTCGCCGCGCTCACCTGTCGTCGGGTCGTACCTACCATGTCAAGTTCAACCCGCCGAAGGTCGAAGGCAAGGATGACGTGACCGGTGAAGACCTGGTTCAGCGTGACGATGACAAGGAAGAAACCGTCAAGAAGCGCCTCGACATCTATCATTCCCAGACCAAGCCGCTCGTCACCTTCTACAGCAACTGGGCTGCCGAAGGCTGTGCCAAGGCGCCGCAGGTCAAGAAGGTTGCCGGTGTTGGCAGCGTTGATGCCATCACCGCCAGCGTGCTCGATGCGCTGAATTAAGGATTAAACATGACGGCAAGAAACGCCTTCTACGCGCAGTCGGGGGGCGTGACTGCCGTGATCAACACAACGGCGTGCGGCCTGATTCAGGAAGCACGCCGTTTGTATTTGCTCTCCCCGGAACGCATCGGCAAGGTCTACGCCGGGCGCGACGGCATCATCGGCGCCCTGACCGAGGATCTGATCGATACCAGTCTGGAGAGCGATGAGGATATCGCCCGCCTGCGGCACACGCCGGGTGGCGCTTTCGGTTCCTGTCGTTACAAGCTGAAAAGCCTGGAGCAGCACCGCGCGCAATACGAACGCCTGATCGAGGTGTTCAAGGCGCACGATATTGGCTATTTTTTTTACAACGGCGGCAACGACTCGATGGACACCGCCTGGAAAGTCTCGCAGATTGCCGAGAGCCTGGGTTATCCCGTGGTTTGCGTTGGCATTCCCAAGACCGTTGATAACGATCTGCCGCTGACTGACTGCTGCCCCGGTTTTGGTTCGGTGGCGAAATATGTCGCGACCTCGATTCGTGAAGCCGGTTACGACGTCGCCTCGATGGCCCGCACTTCGACCAAGATTTTTGTGCTGGAAGTCATGGGCCGCCACGCCGGCTGGATTACCGCCGCTTGTGGCCTGGCCTCTGAAAATGCCGGCGAGCCGCCGCATATCCTGCTGTTCCCGGAAGTGCCTTTTGACCCGCCGCGTTTTCTGGCGCGAGTGGAAGAGTGCGTCAAACAATACGGTTATTGCACGGTCGCCGTTTCCGAAGGCCTGGCTGACGCCGATGGCCGCCTGATCGCCGAGTCGGGAACCCGCGATGCTTTTGGTCATGCCCAGCTTGGGGGTGTCGGCCAGATCGTCGCGCAATTGATCAAGGACAAGCTTGGCTACAAATATCACTGGGCATTGGCCGATTATCTACAACGTTCGGCCCGCCATCTGGCTTCCCGCACCGATCTCGAACAGGCCTACGCCCTGGGCGTTGCTGCGGTAGACCTCGCTTTAGGGGGTAAAAACGCGGTCATGGCCACCATCGAGCGTTTGTCCGATGCACCGTATCGCTGGCGGATCGGCGAAGCGCCGCTGGCCGCCGTGGCCAATGTCGAGCGCAAGATGCCTGCTGAATTCATTGCGCCGGACGGTTTCCAGATCACCCCGGCTTGCCGCACTTATTTGCAGCCGCTGATCGAGGGCGAGGAACCGCCGCCGTTTCGCCATGGCCTGCCCGACTATGTCCGTTTGAAGAATATTGCTGTTGAGAAAAAACTGGAGACTTTCGCTATTTGATTTTTTTGTAGTCAAACCAAAGGGGAGAAAAAATGAATGCAGCCTTGTATCTGGCGCTTTCTTGCGCCGTATTGGCCGTCCTGTATGGCTGGGTATCCAGTCGACAGATCCTCGCGTTGTCACCCGGCAACGAGCGCATGCAGGAAATCGCCAAGGCCATCCAGGAGGGGGCGGAGGCCTACCTCTCCCGACAGTACAAAACCATCGCCATGGTCGGCGGCGTGCTTTTCCTCGTCATTGGTTTGATTCCCAAGCTCGGCTGGCTGACCGCCTTTGGTTTCCTGATTGGCGCCGTGCTTTCCGGTGCGGCCGGTTTCATCGGCATGAATGTTTCGGTGCGGGCCAACGTCCGTACCGCTGAAGCAGCGCGGGGCGGCATTGCGCCGGCGTTGGCGGTGGCCTTCAAGGGCGGGGCGATTACCGGCATGCTGGTGGTTGGTCTGGGCTTGCTCGGCGTTGCCGGCTATTTTGCCTTCCTCAAGTCGGCCAGTGGTGGCGCTGATCTGCATCATGTCATTGAACCGCTGGTCGGCCTGGCTTTCGGTTCCTCGCTGATTTCGATCTTTGCCCGTCTCGGCGGCGGCATTTTCACCAAGGGGGCTGACGTTGGCGCTGACCTGGTGGGCAAGGTTGAAGCCGGGATTCCCGAAGACGACCCGCGCAACCCGGCAGTGATCGCCGATAACGTCGGCGACAACGTCGGCGACTGCGCCGGCATGGCCGCTGACCTGTTCGAAACCTATGCTGTGACCGTCGTCGCGACCATGGTATTGGCGGCGCTGACCATCCAGTCCTTCCCGACCCTGGGCGAAAACCTCGTGCTCTACCCGTTGGCCCTCGGTGCGGTGTCGATCATTGCTTCCATCGTCGGCTGCAATTTCGTCAAGACCAGCGAAGGCGGCAAGATCATGGCGGCGCTCTATCGCGGTCTGATCGTCGCTGGCGTGCTGGCGCTGGCCGCCTACTACCCGATCACCGCCTGGTTGATCGGCGCTGGCGATCCGGCTTCCGGCATCACCACCGGGTCGATGTTCGGCTGTTCGGTCGTTGGCCTGGTACTGACGGCGGCGCTGGTATGGATCACCGAGTATTACACCGGCACCGATTACCCGCCGGTCAAGCACGTTGCCGCTTCCTGCCAGACCGGTCACGCGACCAACATCATCGCCGGCATCGGCGTGTCGATGAAGTCGACGGCGCTGCCGGTGCTGTCGGTCTGTGCAGCGATTTACGCCGCCCACGCGATGGGTGGCCTGTTCGGCATCGCCATCGCGGCAACCTCGATGCTGTCGATGGCCGGCATCGTCGTCGCCCTTGACGCCTATGGCCCGATCACCGACAACGCCGGCGGCATTGCCGAAATGGCCGAGTTGCCCAAGGAAGTCCGCAACGTCACCGACCCGCTCGACGCTGTTGGCAACACCACCAAGGCCGTGACCAAAGGTTACGCCATCGGCTCCGCCGGCCTCGCCGCGCTGGTGCTCTTCGCCGACTACACGCATGGCCTGGAAGCCGCCGGGCTCAAGGGCATTACCTTCGACCTGTCGAACCACATGGTGATCATCGGCCTGTTCATCGGCGGCCTGATTCCCTACCTCTTTGGCGCCATGGCCATGGAAGCGGTCGGCCGTTCCGCCAGTGCGGTGGTCATGGAAGTCCGCCGGCAGTTCAAGGAAATCCCCGGCATCATGGAAGGTACGGCCAAGCCGGACTACTCCCGCGCGGTTGATATGCTGACGGCCGCAGCGATCAAGGAAATGATGATCCCGTCCATCCTGCCGGTCGCCGTACCGATAGTCGTTGGCCTGACGCTCGGCCCGCAGGCGCTCGGCGGCTTGCTCGTCGGCACCATCGTCACCGGCCTGTTCGTCGCCATTTCGATGACCACCGGCGGCGGCGCCTGGGATAACGCCAAGAAATACATCGAGGACGGCCACTTCGGTGGCAAAGGCTCGGACGCCCACAAGGCCGCCGTCACCGGCGACACCGTCGGCGACCCCTACAAGGACACCGCCGGCCCGGCGGTTAACCCGCTGATCAAGATCATCAACCTCGTGGCGCTGCTGATTGTGCCGTTGATGGTGTGATCTGTAGCAGTCGCTAGTCGCTAGTTGTTAGCTGTTAGTAGTCTGAGCTATTGCCAATAGTCCAGACACTAGCAACTAGCAACTAGCAACTAGCAACGATCCTCACCCCTCATGCTTGCGCAGCTTGACCACGCTCGGAATGTGGATGGTGCGGCCTTCGACGACGATCAGTTTTAGGTCGGTCAGCTCGTGCAGGATGCGCGAGAAGTGTTCCTGGGTCAGGTTCAGGCGGGAAGCGATTATGCCCTTGTTGGTTGGCAGGCTGATCGCGACCTTGTCAGCGGTTTCGGCGTCGGGGATTTCGCGCAGCAGGTAGCCGATGATGCGTTGCTTGCCGGAGTGCAGCGAGTAGGACTCGACGTCGTTCATCAACTGGTGCAGGCGCATGGCCATGCCGGCCAGCATCTTGCGGCAGAGGTTGTGGTCGCGCGATAGCTCGTCGAACACGACGTTCTTGGAAATGTGCAGCAGCAGCGAATCGGTCAGCGCCTGGGCGAAGACGATGTAGGGCTTTTCCATGAACATCACGGCTTCGCCGAAACTTTGCCCCTGGCTGAGGATCTCGACGACCTTTTCACTGCCTTGCTGTGACGTGAAGGCCAGTTTCATCTGGCCGTAAACCAGCAGGTGGAAGCCGTTGCAGGGGTCGCCCTTGTGAAACAGGATGTCGCCCTTGCTGGCGTGAATTTCGCGCGTGCCGCGGGCGATGCGGCTGATTTCTTCCGGTGCGAGGCCGTTGAACAGCGGGATGTGGGTTAGGAGGGCTTCGATGTTGACCGGTTGTGACGACGACATGGCGGGTTCTGCCTGAAAAAATACTTCCTGATGATCATGCCGAAGTGCAATGGGGGCAATACTCCTAAAGAACTAATCGAAAGAAGTAAGAGCCAGCAGAAAACCCTCAGCTCCGCGTCAATTGGGCATAGAGCAGCGGCAGGCGGCGGGGCAGTTCTTCGGGTTTGCGGATCACGCAGAAGCCGGCCGGGCCGAAAATATACGGCAGATAGGCGCCGGCTTCGTGGTCGATGGTCACGCAGAAGGGCGTCAGGCCCAGGCGCCGGGCTTCATGGACGGCCAGGCGCGTGTCTTCGATGCCGTAGCGCGAATCGTAGATGTCGAGGTCGTTGGGTTTGCCGTCAGTGATGATCAGCAGCAGGCGGCGGCTGGCCGGCTGTTCGGCGAGGATGCTGGCGGCCTGGCGCAGCGCCGCGCCCATGCGGGTGTAGAAACCGGGCTTGATGGCAAGAATGCGGCCACGCGCGGCGGCGTCGTAGCGTTGATGAAAATCCTTGAGCAGATGAAAGCGGATGTTCTGCCGGCGCAATGACGAGAAGCCGTAGATGCCGAAACGGTCGCCTGTTGCGGTCAACGCCTCGGAAAAGAGCAAAAGCGTATCGCGGATGACGTCGATGATGCGATGGCTGTCGGAAATCGGCGCGTCGGTGGACATCGACAGGTCAGCCAGCAGCAGGCAGGCCAGGTCGCGCTCGCAGCGCGCCTGGGCGAGATAGCCGCCGGCTTCGGGCGTATGGCCGGAAAGGCGGTCGGCCTGGTTGCGCACGCAGTTGTCGAGGTCGAGTTCCGGGCCTTCGGGCTGGGCCTTGAGCCAGCGCCGTTGCGGCGCCAGTGCGGCGAACTGGCCGCGCAGCTTTTTGGCCGTGGCGACGAGTCGACCGGGCAAGGGCGCGGGCTCGGCGTCCTGGGCGAGCATGGGTTGCAGCAGGCAGTGCTTTTCCTGCATCACTTCCTTGCGGTAATCCCATTCCGGCAAGGCAATGCCGGGGCCGATGGGGGTGTCGTCCTCGGCGGCCGAAGGCAGGTCGAGGTCGAAGCGGACGCGCGATTTGCTGGTATCGCCATCCTGGGTCAGCGACAGCTGGTCGAGATCGCGCGCGGCATTCTGCGCGTCGGGGTTTTCGTCTTCATCAAAGGCGCGATTGACGCGCACGTATTCGGCCCAGGTCGGCAGGCTCTCGGCGCGGAACATCGCCAGCATTGGGTTCTTGTTGTCGGGTTTTTCCACCTGCTCGGCCTTGTGCGCCTCCTGGCGCGCGTCGGTCTGGCTGCTGCCTTCGGGCGGCAGATGTTCGCTATCGGGCGAGGTCAGGGGCGGGGCGACAGCGGCTTCATCGGCGGCGATCAGCCACAGCAGCACCGGTTGCGGCGGCTTGGCCTTGATTGAATTGAGTGGTGGCAGGCCGGTGACCGAGCCGGGTTCGAGCAGCGCAGCGCGCAGCGCGTTTTCCTGGGCGGCTTCGTCGGGCAGCATTTTTTCCGGATCGATGCGCGTCGCCAGATGCGCGGCGACCAGGCGTTGATAGCGCGGTTTGAGGCCGGGATAGCGTTCGAGCACCGCCAGCGTCGCGTGCTGGTTGCGGATCAGCCAGCCGCGCCGGGGCGAAACGTCGCAGGCGGCGAGCGCTGCCAGCCATAAATAGAGATCGCGATTGAGCGCGGCGTCGGGAAAGGCGGCGATTTCTGGCGGCAGGCGCAGGGTTTCGGCATCGCGCCGGGCCTGCGCGACTTTTTCGCCGCTGCCGGCCAGGCGCTGCAACCAGCCCCGGCGTGCGCCATGGGTGTCGAATGTGGCGGCAGCGACATTGAGGCCGGGGTCGCCGCCGAAGGCACGAAACAGGATGCCGGCAGTTTTCTCGACCTCGACCAATTTGACGGCAGCGTCCGGGTAATGGCCGCCAGCGGCCTTGGTGACCCAGTTGTGCCAGAGTTTGCCGATGAATTCTTCCATTGTTTAGTTGCTAGTCCTTAGTTGCTGGTCGCTTGGAGAAACGCTGATTAAACCGTCATCCCCGCGTAGGCGGGGATCCAGTTTTTGCGAGTTTTCTGGATTCCCGCCCCCGTTCAAGCCGGGGGCAGGCTCTGCGCGGGAATGACATTTTTCAATAAATCAGCGTTTCCTCAGCGCGCGCCGGCGTCTTCGTCGGTTTGGGAGAGGGCGGAGAAGCGGGCTTCGTTGCGTTTGGCGTCGTCCTGGCTGACCCAGCGCAGTAGCTGGCCCTTGGGGTTGGCCTGGTTGACCGTGCCGCAGGCTGAAACGCACTGGCCACATTGAGTGCAGGCGAACATCCAGCGTTTGACGTTGCGCGGTTTCAGGCGCATCGGGCATACGGCATCGCAGGCCGAGCCTTGGCCGTGCAGGCAGTTGGCGCAGTCGGTGAGGCGTTCGCGCTCGAAACCGACGACCATCGCTTCGCGGTTGGCCATCCAGGCAAAGCTCTGGAACAGGCCGATGGCGCAGGCGTAGCGGCAGAAGAGGTGGCGGGCAAACAGGAATTCGAGACTGAGCACGGTGGTCGCGGCGCTGAGGAAAATGA
>JAVBXO010000347.1 GCA_030824535.1 Azonexus sp.
TTTCCTCGCCGAACTCATCGGCGCGCTCAGAAATACGGGCTTGTTCCCCAGACAAAATCGAGATTGACGGTGCGCTGGCGACGCAAGCTGCCGCCACAGACGCGGGCAATCTTGCCCTGGGCGCGGCGCTTCAGGCTCTGGTAATCGACCTCGTCGGCGCTGCTCAGGCTGGCCAGCAGGTGCTTGGCGCGGTCCAGTGCCTGGCGCTGGCTGGCATCGGTGATGCGGATCAGGCGTACTTTTGACTTGCGGTAGTGGCGGCGGATATCGACGCAAATGACGTCGCCAAGATCGGCGATATTCGGGTCGATGAGCAGGTATTCGGCTTCCTTCAGCGCAAAGTGCGCCGCCAGTTCCAGGCGCACCGAAAGGCTGCTGTCTTCGTTTTCCAGGGCTTGCGACAAGGCCAGCAGGTGGCTGTCCGGGGCAGCGACGCGCGGCGCCAGTTCGTCGAGCTTGCGCTCGGCTTTGTCCAGACCCTGACGGGCGGCGCGCTCCAGCCAGCGAATCGCTTCCTGACCGTTGTCCTTCGCCAGGTGGCCCTTGGCCAGCAACCAGCAGGCTTCACCGTGGCCCATCTGGGCGGCGCGGACGAGGTGGCGGGCGCCCTTGGCCGGGTCCTTGAGCGTGTAATTGCGGAAGTTATTGACCATCCAGACGGCGAAGGACGCTTCGGCAATCTGCATGTCGGCCGCCCGCGTCAGCCAGCTTTCAGCCTGCTTGTAGCTGCGTGGAAAACGGTAGGCCGCGCCCGCTTCGTGGCCGATCAGCCCATCAACATAGCTCGGACCGAGGTTGATCAGGCCGAGAATATAGGCGGCGCGGGCCTCGCCTGCGTCGGCGGCTTTCTCCAGCCATTTGCCGGCGTCTTTCTGGCGCAGCAGCAGCAGCAGGCTGGCGCGCCGCAGGATTTCCTCGCCCGGCAGCGTCTGCCGGGTTTTGTCCCAACTGGCGCGATGCCAGGCCAGGGCTTTTTCTGCCGCCGCGATGGCGGCTGCCGGGCGGGCCTGGCGCGAGATGCCGGGTACCTGGCCGGGTGTCCATAGTTCGCCGCCGGCGCACTGCCAGTAGTAATCGATCAGGCGCAGCATGGCTTCGTTTTCGCCGCGCTGCGCCGCCTGTTCCAGCCAGGCGATGTCGTTACCGTTATCGCTGCCGCTGTCGAGCGCCAGTGCGCCGAGGGTCAGCTGTGCCAGCACGTCACCTTGTTCGGCAGCGCTGCGCAGCACATCGCGACAACGGGCGATGTCCTCGCCGGCCAGCGGCCCGAAGAGGCCGTCGAGTTGCCAGCGTGCGAGCTTGCTGCCGGCGGCCACGCTGCCCAGTGCGCAGGCGCGTTGCAGATGCCAGCGGGCGCGTGCCGGATTGTCGATGGCGGCGAGCGGAATGGCATCCGCGATCAGGCAAGCGGCCTCGTCGCAGCCCTGGTCGGCAGCAGCCGACAGCCAGCGGTAGGCGGTCGGCAAATTCCTGCCCAGGCCTTCGGCGCCGTCGAGGTAGCAACGACCCAGTTCGAGTTGGGCTGCTGCGTCGCCCTGGCGGGCGCTGTGCATCACTTTGAGAATTTTTCTGCTGGCCATAGGGTCGAATTCTTGTTGGCCGGTCAGGCGTACTGCATTTGCCTGGCCGTGTCTCCTTGTTATTTTGTCTGTTTTCGTTCGGGTATTTGCCGACGAATCCGGGGGGCTAGCGGCCGGAAAATCGCCCGTCAGACAAAATGTCCGATGAAATAGCTTTTTATCCAAAAAAACATTCTTGATGTTCACAATGTGCTCCGGGCCTTCACGGGGAAGCACTTGTAAACGAAGATTTCTGTCGTTTTATTTTGTTAATATCTTAGCAAATATTTCCGGAATGTAAAGCTGGTTTTTCGCAGTCGCCCCCATGAGGGAGGGGGCTCCGGAATTTTGTTTTTTAGGGGCTGAAAATATTGACTTTCGCTGGAAATCAGAAGCTCAAACTACCGGGATGTTTGGGCTCATCGCTGGATGGATGGCTCCAGGAGGTTCTGATCTGGCCTTCAGCGTTTCCTTGGCTAATCCGCTACAACTTCGACCGTTGCCCTGATGGTAAGAGGCACACCTTTCCGCAGAGAGCTGACGCCTATCACCGAGCGGACGTGAACACCGGCGGGGCCGAATATGTCCACCAACAGGTCAGAGGCGCCATCCAGTACCTCGGCATGCTCTTCAAATTCGGCAGTGGCGTTGATTGCGCCATGCAGTTCGACAAATCGGGCGACCTTGTCCAGTGAACCCAGCTGATGCTTCAGCACGGCGAGTAAATCAATGCAGGCCGAACGCGCAAGATCGTAGCCTTCCTGGCTTGAATACTCCCGCCCCAGTTTCCCCCTGGCTGCCTTGCCGGCAATTGCCAGCGGTGCCCGGCCCGAGGTGAATAGAAGGTTTCCTGACTGGATGGCAGAGACATAATTGCCTGCCGGTGCACTTCCCGCAGGCAGGGAAATGCCGAGTTCCAGAATACGTTGTTCTGCGCTCATGAAATACGCTGGCTCCGTTGTGTGATGCTTGTTGTTGAGGATTCCAGGAGAGAGACCTGCCAGAAGGCCTAGGGAGATGCTGATTTATTCATAAAAGTCATTCCCGCGGAGGCGGGAATCCAGGAAATTCAACAAACTGGATCCCCGCCTGCGCGGGGATGACGATTTAATCAGTGTTTCCCTAGGGCGTGTCCGGGAATCCCGCCGGGCGCTTGAATATAGCGTTTATTTCCTTGCCGCTGATGGCGTTTCCGCCATAGCCAAAACAACCCGTCGCCGTGATCTCCTGAACGGCGCGCATCATCGCGCCATAAGCCGTTCTGGCCAATGAGCCACCCAGACTGATGCGACTGACACCGAGCTCGCTGAGTTCTGCGAAGGAGAGTTGCTCTCCCTGCAGCCCCATCAGGACATTGAGTGGTCGATCAATCGCGCCAAGAATTGAGCGAATATCGGCTTTTGACTGTATCCCCGGAGCAAATAACACATCTGCGCCAGCTTCCTGGTAAGCCTGAAGTCGGCGAATGGTGTCTTCCAGATCCGGATTGCCGTAAAAATAATTTTCAGCCCGGGCCGTGAGCATGAACTTGAATCCCAGCGTCTTTGCCGCCTCGGCAGCGTAGCGGATACGCTCCCTGGCGAGGCCAATGTCAAGGATCTTGTGGCCAGATTCTTCCGCAACATCCTCGATCGAACAGCCAACGATCCCCGTCCTGGCCGCTTCGGTAATCGTCATAGCCACCTCTTCAGGCGCAGGGCCAAAGCCGCCTTGCAGGTCGGCGGAGATGGGCAAACTGCTGGCACTGCAAAGCTGGGTGAGCAGCGGGAGCATCTCTTTGGCATTGATCGCGAGATCAGGCTTGCCCTGCGAGAACGCAAAGCCCGCGCCTGTCGTCGCCAAGGCCTGAAATCCAAGGTGTTCGAGCAGCCTCGCCGAACCGGCGTCCCAGGGATTGGGAATGACAAAGCACGCCCCCTTGCGGTGCAATGCTGCAAAATCTTCCGACTTTTGCTTTTGGGTTTTCATGGTTCGGCGCTAATCCGTAAATTCAGTTTTGGTTTTTTGTCACTTGGCACGACATCCTGGGGGCGCCTGCATCAGGCTGGTTCAGGAACAGCTTGCCCGAGACGTCCATCCCCGGCAAGGCCTTGATTTTCGCCGTATAGCTTCGCCAGTGCTCGACCGGGCCAAGTTCGACGACGCTGAAGTTCTTTCCCTGCTCACTCATGTTTGGATTCATGACTTCTCCATGTTTTCAATGCAATGAATATCAAAAATTGCGGCTTGCCAATTATTTGGCTCAGCGGCGAATGGCACTTGCTTAAGGCAAAAACTTGCATGTAGGTGCGAATTCATTCGCACCTACGCATCATTGTCTTCCTCTAAAAATGGGGTCACAACATCGAGTTTTATAATGCCTTTGGCTTAAGCAGGTGCCATTCGGCTCGGCGGCTATTTATGGCGCTTGCCGGGCCAGTTTGAGTCGTGACATTTCCTGGTCATCAATCGGGAAATGCAGGGCTGCGGCGATAAGGCCCAGCGCGATTCCAATGAACCAGATCCAGTCATAGGATTGGCTCAGATCAAAAACATAGCCACCGAGCCAGACGCCGAAAAATGCCCCGACCTGGTGGCCAAAAAATACAAAGCCGAATAGCGTCGTGATGTATTTCACGCCAAAAACCTGCGACACCAGGCCATTGGTCAGAGGCACGGTACCCAGCCAGATAAAACCCATCACCGCGCAAAACAGATAAAGACTCCAGTTGCTCAAAGGCAACAGGACAAACAGCGTCATCACCAGTGAGCGAAGCAGATAAATTGCGGATAACAGGTATTTGCGCCGGAATAGACCGCCCATCAGGCCGCAGCAATAGGTGCCGGCGATGTTGCTCAAGGCAATGATGGCCAAGCCGGCGACGGCGACATTGCCTGACATGCCTTTATCCTGCAGATAAGCGGGTAAATGCGAGGCGATGAAGGCCAATTGGAAACCGCAAGCCAGAAAGCCCAGATTCAACAGCCAGAATCCACGATGCCCGAAGGCTTCTTTCAGTGCTTCGCGCATCGTCTGATCGGCGCTGGAAAGGCTTGTTGACGATGCTTCCTCACGCATGGGCAAGGCCAAAGGCAGAAACATCGCGCATGTCACCGCCAATGCCACCAAAGCGCCAGACCAGGTCAGCAGGGAAATAAGCCCCTGCGCAAGCGGTACCATGGCGAATTGTCCAAATCCGCCAACGGCGCCAGCCAGACCGAGCGCCCAACTGCGTTGATCGGGCCGAAGCATGCGGCTGAGTGCGCCATAAATCACCCCAAAAGACGTGCCGGAGAGGGCAATGCCTACGCATAATCCAGCAGAGAGCGTAAAGGCCATTGGCGTCGTCGCCAGACTCATCAAAAACAGCCCGAGCGCATACAAAATCAAGCCGGAAATGATGATTCGCAGCGAACCAAAACGATCTGCCAGCATGCCAGTCAATGGCTGCGCCAAACCCCAGACCAGATTCTGCACGGCGATGGAGAAACCAAAGACCTCGCGTGACCAGGCGTTTTCCATGGTGATCGGCAGCTGAAATAGCCCGGTCGCATGGCGAATGCCCAGCGCCAGCCCCATGATCAAGCCACCTGCGACCACGCAAACCCATGCCTGGCGATACCAGGCATTTGCCCTACCGGCGCTTTTTAGATCGACAGTCATATTCCCTCGGGGAAAGTAATGGTTGATGGCTGCGTATTCCGCTGATCCCCATTAGAAAGACAAGTCAGCGCCCCTTCAAACGAATTTGTCGTCACCTGGCATTACTGCAGGGAATGCCAGTTTTGCTTGCCAGCTTTCATTCGTCGCCCCATCCCGCAATTTCGGAGGCGTTCAATAGGGGCTGCCATCCTTGTGGGTGAAGCGCCATTTTTTGTCCTGGCCAAGAAAGGCTTGAATATCGTCATCCGGATAGCTGGCGGTATCACCGGGAGTCCGGTCACCGACTTCCAGGTAAACAACGTCCGCATTGCTCAGATTGACCAGTTGATGCCCATCGCCCGTCCCGGCCCGGAAACCCGCGCACATGCCGGGAGAAAGCGCCGTCGTGCCGGCATCGGTGAGCAGCGCCGGGTAGCCTTCGAGGATAAAGACAAACTCGTCCTGGCAACTGTGGGCATGGCGCAAGGCGGAAACGGCCTGGGGTGCGAGGCGCGTCAGATTGACACCGAAGTTGCCAAGGCCAAACAAGTCGCCCAGCGGCTGCTTGAACCGCCCCCGCATCCTTTCCCGAAATTCGGGTGGGTAATTGGAAGGGCTGACGCGTGGCGGTGCATCTTTGGCGTGAATCGCCAATGGGAAGGTCGTTTTTTCCATGTTTGCTCCGGTTTTTGAGTTCGAGCCCATTGTCACCAGGCACTCGCAATCGCACTGGCTTAAACCGCTCAATTGCTGTGCCAAAACGCTCAAGTCGGCTTTTTCGCTTTGCTGGCAAAAAGCTGAGCCTGTAAGGTGTTGCCCAGCGTCAGTGGTCCGGCGGTCAATTGGATAGATGAAGCCGGGCAGCCGACGCTGCAAGTACGCGACGAGATTCTGGCTTTTTTTGCGCTAGTCTCGGGGTTTCAGGACGCCCTGGTCCTTTTTTAATCCTCTTCTGGAAACTGCATGCCAACTCCTTTGTCGAGGCTTCCTTCACTTGATCTGGTTCGAGGATTTGTCGCGGTCGGGCGGCGCATGAGCATTACGCTGGCTGCCGAAGATCTCTGCCTTACCCAGTCGGCCGTCAGCCGGCAGATTCATGGGCTGGAAGAAATCCTTGGCGTAAAGCTCTTCATCCGGGGGCATCGCTCAATTGCCTTTACCGCGGAAGGCGAGCGCCTGTTCCGCAGCGCCGATAGCGCCGTCCAGCAGCTGCAGGAGGTTTTCGGCAGCCTGATCGTGCCCAGGGGGCGCAGGCCGGTGACCATTACTTCCAGCACCGGCGTGGCGGGTTTGTGGTTGCTTCCCCAGTTGGGTGCTTTTCAGGCGCAGTGGCCCGGTATCGATGTGCATCTGGCCTCATCCAACCGGGTATTTGACCTGAAGGCAGAGGGCATCGATATCGCCATTCGCTATTCTTCCTCGGCCAATGCGCCGGCCGGGGCCATCCGGCTTTTTGGGGAAACCATCGCCCCGGTAGCCCATCCCTCCATGGCCCTGAGTACGCTGGCCAGTGCGGAAGCAATTTCCCGGCTGGTTTTGCTCGAGTTCGACGATCCGAAGCGGCCCTGGCTGCAATGGAGCGAGTGGCTTGGCTCGGCCGGACTGGATAAGGCAAAACCCAAAGGAATCCTGCGCTTCAACCAGTACGATCTGGTCATCCATGCCGCGCTTGCCGGTCAGGGCGTCGCCTTGGGGCGACAAAATCTCATCGCCCCGCTCTTGGCCGACGGGCGCCTTGTCTCGCTTGCCGCGCCGCATCAGCATTCGGGAGGCGATTACGCCTATTGGCTGCTGGTTACGGATCAGCCACCGCGCGAGGAGGTCAGGATAGTCGCGGCGTGGATTCAGCAAATCGCCAGCCGGCTTGCTGAAGGCCTTGAGTAATGCCGGGCAGCCGTGGATTCGGGCAAAGAGAGTTTTCCGAGGCAGGCGTTTTTATCAGCTTAAGCGCTTGTACCCCTGTGGGGGGGTGACTGCAGATTTCGGTTTTCCGGATCGGTCAGGCGTTGCCGCCTGGCGGTATTTGACCTCGGAAACTTGAACCCGAGCGTTGTCAGACAGATGAAAAAAGCCTCATTTCTGCGGTCGACCGCAGAAATGAGGCTTTTTTCAATTCCGGTTGCTCGTGCCCTTGGTCAACCGATCCTCAAAACGCAAATCTGCGGTCAACCCTCAATTTCAGGCAAAAACCAGCCGCCGACCCAGCGTTGTTCAGCTGCCATTGCGCTTCAGGCGGTATTGCAGTTGCGGGCGGGTGATGCCGAGCAGGCGGGCGGCGCCGGCGAGGTTGCCGGAGGAGCGTTTGACGGCTTCGTTGAGCAGCGCGTGTTCGAGGTCGTCAAGCGATAGGCCGCTGGCGATGATCGAATCGAGCAACTGCGTCGGGCATTTGCGTTCGCTTTCCTTTTCCAGGCCACCGGAGGCCGAGATTGCCGAGCCGGCGAATTCTTCGCTGTCGAGGTTGGCGAAGAGGTGTTCAAGCTCGATCCAGCCGCCTTGCGGGGCGAGGATGACGCCGCGTTCGAGGACGTTTTCCAGTTCGCGGATGTTGCCCGGCCAGGGGTAGTTCTTCATCGCCTGCATGGTCTTGTCGGTGATGCCGAGCAGGCGTTTTTCGTGCAGCGTGCAGAAGCGCGCGAGCATGGCTTCGACCAGCGGCTGGATGTCGGTGATGCGTTCGCGTAGCGGCGGGATGGTCACCGGATAGATGTTCAGGCGGTAGAACAG
>JAVBXO010000321.1 GCA_030824535.1 Azonexus sp.
TTTTCAACCCCTTCGAGGCCGGCAGCGCCGAACGAGTCATTCTGATAGGCAACGCTGATGCGCTTTTGGCCGATGGCAGCGAAATGTTTGACCAGGCGCTCGGTTTCGTCTTCGTAAGAAGCGCGAATGTTGTAAATCAGCGACGACTGCGGCGTGCGCAGCGACTGGGCGCCGGTAAAAGGGGCGACGAACGGCACATTGTTGCGCTCGAAAATCGGCCGCGCCGCATCGGAGGTCGGCGTGCCGACGTAACCAAACAAGGCCACGGCATTGTGCTTGTTGATCAACTGCTCGGTATTCTTGGCCGCCCGCTCGGGCTCGTAGCCATCGTCGAGGGTAATCAGCTCGATGCGTTGTCCACGAATACCGCCCTTTTTGTTGATGGCGTCGAACCAAAGCTTGGCGCCAAGCTGGAAATCCTGCCCGAGGATGGCAATCGGTCCGGTCAGGGCACACGACTGGCCGATCACAATCGAGTCACTGCTGGCCATGGCCAGCCCCTTACCAAATAGCGGCCAGGAAAGAAGAGAAGCTTTGAGGAAATTTCTGCGGTTCATGATGTCATAGCTCAAAAGTTGGGTTTGTCCGCTGGACGGGGCGTTTTTGAAACACCATATAACGATGTTCCCCGAGCTGTCGGGAGCCTTGCATCCCCCTTGAGCTCAACGATAAGTCCCATGCCGTCGGCAATCCACGAGTTGTTTTTCATATCCATATCAGCCCGTAATTATGGGCCGGGCCGGACCTTACAGGTTTTCACGGGCCGGCGAAAGCCCGTTGACTTTATAAGGTTATTCAGCCTGTCAAGACGACAGGCTGGCAATGGCGCCGGGAGCGCGAACTCGAAAAAACCATCGATAGCTGATTTTTTTGATTTTTTTCATGTCCCAGTTGAAAAATTCTGGCAACTCTCTGTTTCTAACAAAGCGGCGACCCGGACATAAAAAAAGCCCTGATTTTGCGGTCGACCGCAAAATCAGGGCTTTTTTGCACTTGTGCCCAAGCAAGCAGAAACCGCCGGGCAACTACCTGCCGCTCACTGCCTCACCGGGAATACGGTGCGATGGCGACAAGCGCGCATGAAAAACAGCTTCACGACATGAATTGCTTTACACCCGCAAGCAACTTTGAATCCTTCAGTTTCAGAACATTCATCACTTCATCCCTTCCACTGGCTGAGTAAAAGTCAAAAATAATTCTGATCAGTTCATCAAAAGCAAGCATTTGATTATTAAACAGCGCTTGGTTGGGATCGTCGTCGAAGCTCAGTTGCAGTATTTCCTTTACCCATTTCTTGACCGGCATGGAAAACTGGTTGTTGCCTGATAAATTGGGCGAGTCCGAAAAATTGCCCTCCCCCAGCTCCAGGCGTACGGCAAAGCGTTTGGCCATTTCGTCATAGACATCGCGGAAAGGATGCGACTTGACGTAATGCAGACGGCTGGAGCGCCACGTTGCTTCATAAAAATCGGATATCCGGATATCCAGAGAAAATTGATTTTCCCGTGAAACAAACTCTTCAATGTTTTCCGCTATCGCCGATTTAAGGCTCTTGGCATTCATGAATGCGAATTGGTGATAAACCTGACTGGCCTGTTCTGGCGAGGCACCACACAGGAAAGAAGAAGCCAGGACCAGATCCTCATTCTGCCCAAAGGGATAAGGCGGTACGACAGTGCCAGCCCAGGCAGTACGCTTCACGCCAGGGGAAAGGCAATCGAAATGCAGTGCCGGAAAGAGAATGAGCGGCTTCCCTGCTTTCTGACAAATGTCGAGCAAATTGACATGCTTGACGGGATCGCAACCTGAAGCCAGGACTGGCTGGGCGCAGATGATATCGGCAAGCTTGATCAGCTCCATGACCCGCTGATTATCGCCCGGCTTGAGCGATTGCACCTGCAGGTAAGGCAGCAACTCGAATTTTTCCGAAAAGCCAGGGTAGTAGTTTTTGATAAAGCGGCCAAACAAGGTAGGCCCCTGGCAATTCGATATGATCAATAATTTTTGTTTCATTGCATTCTCGGATTTTTTGTTAGATATCAGTTTTCAAATTTGAATTATTTACAGCCAATATCGATGTAATAAAGATGGAGAGCTGGGCACAGGGGAATATGGGCAGCAAGTCCTGCATCATGACGTTTTCCCGTTTTGTGCTTGAATTCAGGATGACGAAGGGCGACCCAAGCCGCCGCAAAAGCCGCTTCGCATACCACTCTACCACGCCCCCTGGCCCAACTCCACCAGCCTCCCCAGCAAGCCAAAGCACAGCGCCATCTTCACCAACACGCCGTCCCGGGGATGGCGTTCCCGCTGCGGCCGGAAGCCCTTCGCGCGTTGAGGGTGAAATACCGGACAGCGCGTTGCGCCAGTGGTGTTTGACCAGACAAAATGGGCTCCGGCTAGAATGGCACTTACTTAAGTTAAAAACTTGCATGTAGGTGCGAATTCATTCGCACAAAATACCTTGACCGTGCGAATGAATTCGCACCTACGCATCATCGTCTTCCTCTAAAAACAGGGTCACAACATCGAGTTTTACAATGCCCTTGGCTTAAGCAATTGCCATTCGTGGCTGACGTCTTTCAATCCCATGATGAGCGGTTTCAGCAGCGCGCGAAGTTGTGCGTAGTCCATCGGGCCTGCCTCAATCTCGCAGTGCCATGGCGCGCAGTAGCGCGTCGATCTGGCCGAAGGCATCCTGCTGCCACTGTTCGGGCGTGCGATCACCCAGCGCATGCGTGTCTTCGACGAAGCGTCGCACACAGGTCGGGCCATAAGCCTCGAAGGCGTCGAACTTGTCGGCGATGTGCCGGAAGCCGCGTTCACCGCTGGCATGTCCCAGCAGTGGGCGACATTCCTCGGCCAAGGCCTCGATCCCATTGGGGTAGTTGCGCACACAGTAGTAGATGTCGTAGGCGTCCTTCTGCTTGTAGCGGCCGGCCAGCGCATGCCCCTTCATCGCCAGCAGAGCGGGGATGGAACACACGGCGATCTCGACGCGGTTCGTCCCGCCGTCCGGCATCGGCCCGGTCACCGCCACCAGTTGATAGAAGCGCATCGCCAGGTCAGCGCCGTCCGCCCGTTGCACGGCGAAGTCGCTGATCAAGGGCGGATCGTTCTTGACGATTTCCGCATCGCGCGGCATCAGGAAATCGACCACGACGTCGATTGCTTCGCCGTCATCATGCGCGGGCACTTTGCGCACCAGCTGGAAGCGCCGCAAGCCCTTGCGCTGGGCGTAGCCATGGCCTTGAAGTGCGCCGACCAAGGTGGCGTACTCGCCGTCGCCGAGTGCTTCCGCATCCAGCCCGACGTCCACGTCGAGCGTGCCAACGTGGGGCATGTCTTCGTTGGCCAACAGCAACCAGGGAACCGCGCCACCGATAATGGCGAACTTGCCCTTGAAGCTACCAAGGATCTGGCCGATCTCGATCAGCACGGACTTCACGGCCGCGGTCGTGCGGTCGTCGTACTCGGCCGCCGACTGCGGTTCCTTCGGGGGTGTCATTGGGGCCATGAGAGTCTTTCCTGCCGCATGTGGTCGGCGGCCTCGGCACCGCGTTCGCCGGCAATGGAGAGGTCGAGGTAGGTTTGCAGCGGACTTGTGCAGACCGCGCCCGGTGCGGGTTCAACGGTGTCAGCGAGCACTTCCAAATCCTTCGGCACGGTGACGACCACGTTCTCCCCCTTCGCGGTGGGCGTTAGTTTCAGCGCCGTCTGGAGCTTGCGCAGGCCTTCGTCGTCGGCAAAGAAGTAGTGCGTGCCGGTGCGCCCATAAGGAGAAAGCCACTGCGCCGCCGAAAACGAGGCGAAAGCAGCGCGACCGGGAGCATCGTCCGCGCACAAAGCGCTTCGCGCCGCGTCTTCGAGTGCGCTGCCATGCAGTGGCGTGTAAAAGCGCAGCCGTTCACCGGGTGGTGCGGCGTAGCTGTCCCGCCATGCGTCCAGCAATGCATCAGGCGCCGAAAGGACCAGGCCATCGTCCGAAGCGCGGGCCCATTCCCGATCAATCAAGCCGGTTCGCACATTGCTGACGTGCCCGAGGCTGACCCCGGAGATTTCCGCCAACTCGGTGACGCGCCATGCACGGCCGGGCTCGCGCAGCATGGCGCGCAAAACCTGGGCCGACTTCGGCCTGAACAGCGACTTGAGTTCGCGTTGTTCGACCACAGGCTTGTCCGTCACCAGGCGCTCGATGAACACACCACCGAAGGCGATCCGGGCGTTTCCCGCCAAATCGAGAAAGCCGACGCCCTGCTCTTCGCACAATTGCCTTACGGCGGGTGAGACGTAGGGCGCGATGAAGACTGGTATCGCCAGGGGGGCTCGGTGGGCAAGGTAGTTCCGCAACTCCAGTATTGCGGACCGGGCATGCCGCGGTTGCCCGTTCGACTTGTACTCGCAGATGAGCTGCTGCGGCCGCCCGTCCACGAGCAGCCGGACGATGAAGCCCGGCGCCCAATCGCCGGACACGGCTTCGGCCTCGATGCCTTCGATCTGAAGGATAGGGATTTTCTCAAGTAAACCGCACAGCGCCTTATAAGCGCGAGCTTCCAGCTTTTTCGGTGTATTTTGGTCTTTCAGCATTTGCTGAAAATACCATATTTACTGAAAATACGGCGCCAATTTCACTCCAGAGGCGAATGGCGTTTCCTTAGGCCAAGGGCATTGTAAAACTCGATCTTGTGCCCCCCCATTTTTAGAGGAAGACGATGATGCGTAGGTGCGAATTCATTCGCACGGTCAAGGTATTTTGTGCGAATGAATTCGCACCTACATGCAAGTTTTTGCCTTAAGTAAGTGCCATTCATTCCAGAAGCCACTTTCAGCGATTGCTGAAATCCTATTGGCGCAGCGGCAAGATCCCGATGAAAATCGCCTGAATTCTGCGGTCGACCGCAGAATTCGGGTAAAAACCACTTTCAATCCTGCCCTGGCCCCTGGTTCACGCCAGTGGCATTGCCGGCCCGCAGCCACTTGAGCAAAGTGGCAAACAATGCCTCGGGATCAACCGGCTTGGCGATGAAATCGCTCATCCCGGCAGCGAAACAACGTTTTCTATCTTCCGCGAAGGCGTTTGCAGTCATGGCCAGAATCGGCACATCAGCGCCGCCGGGCATCTGGCGAATACGCCGGGTTGCCTCGAGGCCGTCCATATTGGGCATCTGCATGTCCATCAGGATCAGGTCATAGGCGTTCCGGCCGAACATCTCCACGGCCGCAATACCATCGCCAGCCTCGGCGACCGACAATTCGACATCGCTCAACATCGAGAGCGCGATTTCGCGGTTCATTGGTTCGTCGTCGACGAGCAGTATCCTGCGCCCGGCAAAATGCTGCCTCAGCGCCTCTTCCGCCGATTCTTGCCCTTCCGTCACCGCAGGCTCCAGGACAGCGACTCCTTTTTTCAGGCGGACGCTGAACCAGAAGGTGCTACCGACCCCGGGCGTGCTGACAGCGCCGGCACTTCCTCCCATCGCGCCGGCCAGTTTTCGGGTAATCGCCAGCCCCAGACCCGTTCCCCCATAGTTTCGGGTGATCGAATTGTCGCCCTGCTCAAAAGCCGAGAAGAGCTTGGCCAGGGTTTCTTCGGCAATCCCGATACCTGTGTCCTGGACCTCAAAGCGCAGCAACACATCTTCCGCCGTTTCCTCTTCAACCCGGGTGCGCAGGACGATGCTCCCGGCCCGGGTGAACTTGACGGCATTGGTCGCGTAATTGAGCAGCGCTTGCTGGATCCGGGCGGCGTCACCGATCAGGGCCGAAGGCAGCGGCTGATTCTCGACAATCAGCTGGATATTCTTTTCCGCTGCCTGCTGGTAAAGGATGGAGACAATATTGGCGGTGATGGCGCTGACGTTCACGCCGGTTTCTTCGAGCGTGAGCTTGCCGGCCTCGATCTTTGACAGATCGAGCACCGCATTGATGATTTCCAGCAGATGCCGCCCCGCCAGGTCGATCTTGTCCAGACGCTCAAGCTGCTCGGGAGGTAGCGCCCCTTTTCTCATCATGTGCGCCAGCCCGGTAATGGCATTGAGCGGGGTACGAATCTCGTGACTCATGTTGGCCAGGAAGACGCTTTTGGCCAGATTGGCCGAATCCGCCACATCCCGCGCCTGAATGTCCAGCTCAAGCGCGTGGTTCAGCGTGTCTATCCTTTCATAGGCCGCGATGCGGGCACGCCAGGAGCGCAGCAGGCCCCAGCCCAACATGCCTGAAAAAAGGATGAAAATTGTCGCCAATGTTGCCAGCTTGAAAACCTCACGCCACCAGCCGGCGAAGGTGTCCTCCGAACTCAGCCCGACCAGCGTGATCAGCGGGTAGATGCCGACTGCCTGGTAGGAAAAAATGCGCTTGATGTTGTCGGCCCCGGCATGCGCCTCATAAGTTCCGCCCAGCGGATTCGCGGCGATCATTTCCTTGAACATCGCCGATACCTTGGTCTGGCCAACATAGCCGGCCGCAGGAAAGCGCCCCAGAAGGTCGAAATCGCGTGTCGCATCCCCGCGCAGGACGACCGTTCCCTGTGGCCCGACCTCCAGATTGGCGAACATCCTTTCAAACCATCGAATGGTCACCGCCGCATAAACGATCCCGGCAAACCCGCCGTCCTGAGCACTCAGACGACGGGCAAAAATGAGCACCCATTTGCCGCTGATCTTGCCCTGCAGTGGTTTTGAAATCACCAGCCCGGCCGATGCCTGGCTGCGCATGGCAGAGAAATAGTCGCGGTCGGCGATGGAAACACTGCTCGTCAGCTGGTCATCCGAGCCATAAACAATACTGCCGGCACTGTCGGCGATGCGGATACTGTCGGTCATCGGCAAGCGGGCGTGCTGCCGGCGGAGGAAATCGTTCAGCGCCACCTGATCGATACGCCCGGCCATGGCAAGGCGGCGGTACTCGTCGCTGGCGGCCTGCAGGCCAAGGTCAATGCGATCGATTTCACCGGCAATACCCTGAGCGACCAAACGGTTGGTATTGCGTGACGTGACGGCTGCCCGCTCGTGATATTGCCAATAGCTCGAATACAGCGAAACACAGACCAGCGTGAGCATGAAAATGTCGACAAATAGTGCGACTGCCAGCACCCCAAGCGTCGGCTTGCTAAAGAGCTTGCGCACATTCATCCACATCAAGATTCCAATCGTTTTATTTCGACAACTAGCCCGAGATCAGCGCCGGAATACTGCGCGATTGTTCTGGCAATAGATTCTGGCAAATCCTGGCAAATTCAGGCGATATACACCCGGCCACAGCCCCCTGGAAAATATACTCCATTGCTCACATTGCGCGATGAAGCGGACTTGCAAGCCAGAAAATTAACGCCGTCCACCCAGATGTTTAATCCTGCAGGGGATGATCCGGGCAAGGATCTCAGGTTTCGAGAAATTAAACTGCCGCCCCCCGGGCGATTTGCCCGGGCTCAGAGCTTGGCGATTGAAACCTCAGTCGACTTCGACTTCGGAGACGACGGGACCAAGAACGATATCCTTGACGGTGCCACGGAACTGCTTACAGGCATTGATCAGCTGAAGATTGAAAATAGCCTTGATTTTGCGGTCGACCGCAGAATTAAGGCAAAAACCGGGTACTGACGTGAATGGCACTTGCTTAAGCCAAGGGCATTACAAAACTCGATGTTGTGACCCCCATTTTTAGAGGAAGACGATGATGCGTAGGAGCGAATTCATTCGCACGGTCAAGGTATTTCCTGATTAGCAACGAACGTCAGCTAGCCGAATTGATCGGAGGTTTTGAGGTTTGCAATTCACTGCCGCGACCAGCAGGCGCGTATTCAATGCGTTTAGATCGAAACGGCGATTGAA
>JAVBXO010000175.1 GCA_030824535.1 Azonexus sp.
GCGGCATAGACTTCGCCCATGCGCGCATCAAGCAGGCTCAGCACCTTGGGCGCGCCAGTCTGCATCGCCATGGCTTCCAGACTGGTGATCGGCAGCAAGGGCAAATCGACCGCGACCGCCAGGCCCTGGGCCGCGCCGCAGGCTACGCGCAGGCCGGTAAAGGCGCCGGGGCCGACGCCAAAGGCGATACCCGCCAGATCGGCAAGCCTGACGCCACCCTCGGCAAGCAGTTCGCGCACCAGCGGCAGCAGGGTTTCGGAATGCGAGCGACCAACCGGACAATATCTTTCGATAATGTCGCCGTTATGCCAAAGCGCGCAGGAACCGAGTTCGGTTGAAGTTTCGAGAGCAAGAATCCACATGGGCCGGCATTTTACCGGAGGCCCGCCAGCAAGGGGCGAGAGTCTCGCTCAATGCCGGCCGCGCCCGCCACCGCCAGGCCCGCCCGGTCCGCCGAAACCACCGGGTCCTCCCGGACCGCCAAAGCTGCCAGGTCCACCAAAGCCACGCGGACCACCACCAGGCCCGCCGGGGCCGGCGCCGCGAAAATCGACCCAGCTGTCACGGCTGCGCATTTCTTCACGCATCCGCCGCCGGTCTTCGGGGGGAATGTCACGCCAGCCCGCCGGGAGTTGCGGCGGCGTTTCGAGTTCGGCGCTGGTGGCGCGCTCCTGTTGCCAGTGATCGCGCATTTGCTGGCGCATTTGCTGCCGCTCTTCCGGTGGCAATTCACGCCAGCGGTCCTGCTGGCTCCAGGCATTGCCCAGTGAGCCAAGCAGCCCGAGCAATAACAACAGGGAGACAGGACGACGGTTCATTTCGCTTCAGCAATTCATGGATTCGGTGCAATGATTGTCCATCTGCCCTCTTCCGGCAAGCGCAAGCACTTGTAAATGAATGTTACGCCGTGGCTGCAAGTAAATAGTTGTTACCATTCAGCGAGCTTCATTCACCCCCAGCCATTATCCTTGCGGCCATGACCGAACAACGCCAACACCTACTCGTCGTCGACGACGACGCCCGCCTTCGTGACCTGCTGCTGCGCTATCTCGGCGAACAGGGCTACGACGTCAAAACCGCTGGTGACGGCGCACAGATGGACAAGTTGCGCAGCCGCGAACATTTCCACCTGATCGTGCTCGACCTGATGATGCCCGGCGAAGACGGCCTGGCCATTTGCCGCCGTCTGCGCGGCCAGGGCGACCAGACGCCGATCATCATGCTGACGGCCAAGGGCGACGAAGTCGACCGCATTGTCGGCCTCGAAATGGGCGCCGATGATTACCTGCCCAAGCCCTTCAATCCGCGCGAACTACTGGCCCGGATTCACGCCGTGCTGCGCCGCCAGGGCAGCAAGCCGCCCGGCGCGCCGGAAGAAGACCAGGAAATCATGCGTTTTGGCAGCATCGAAGTCGATCTCGCCGCCCGCACCCTGAAGCGCGGCGAGGACATGCTGCCGCTGACCACCGGCGAATTCGCCGTGCTGAAAGTGCTGTTGCAGCACCCGCGCCAGCCGCTATCGCGCGACAAATTGATGACCCTGGCCCGTGGTCGCGAACAGGGGCCGTTCGACCGGGCCATCGACGTCCAGGTTTCGCGGCTGCGCAAGCTGATTGAAAACGACCCTGCCCAGCCGCGTTACCTGCAGACGGTCTGGGGTTTTGGATACGTTTTCGTGCCGGACGGCGCCAGCCGCGAATGAGGTTTTTGCCGCGCACCCTGCTGGCGCGCACCTTCCTGCTGCTGGCGCTGCTGGTCCTGCTGAGCACGGCGGCTTGGCTGAGCCTGTTCCGCTTCATCGATTCCGAGCCCCGCGCCCGCGAAACCGCCAAACTGGCCGCTTCTGCGGTCAACCTCATTCGCGCCTCACTTTTCGCCGCCGCCCCGGAAAAGCGCCTGGGGCTGTTTCTCGAATTCTCGACCCGCGAAGGTGTACGCCTGCTCCCCGCCGAGTCCGACGATCAGGTCGAGCCCCTGCCCGATTCGCGTTTCCAGGCCTTGCTGCAAGCCGAACTGCAGGAGCGTCTGGGGCGCCATACGCGCATCGGCGCAGCGGTCAACGACATTCCCGGCTTCTGGGTGTCGTTTCGCCTCGATGAAACCGACGAAGACGAATACTGGCTGGTTTTGCCGCGCGAACGCGCCAGCCGCGACTTTGCCCGCCACTGGCTGAGCTGGAGCCTGCTGGCAACGGTGCTGGCGCTGGCCATGGCCTGGCTGATCGCCTCGCGCCTGAGCAAACCCCTGAAAGCCATGGCCCGCTCGGCAGCCAGCCTGGGCCGTGGTGAAATGCCGGCGCCGCTGCCCGAGGATGGCCCGGAAGAGCTCGGCCGTCTGGCGCATGCTTTCAACACCATGGCCGCCGATCTGGAACGCCACGAACGCGACCGCTCGGAAGTGCTGGCCGGCATTTCGCACGACCTGCGCACGCCGCTGACCCGGCTGCGTCTGGAAGCCGAAATGAGCGTCGCCAACGACGATGCCCGGCAAGGCATCGTCGCCGATATCGAGCAAATGGAAGCGGTCATTTCGCAGTTCATGGACTACGCCCGCGCCGAAAGCGGCGAGCCCTTGCAGGAAACCGATCTGGCGACCCTGCTGAATGGCATCGCCGGCCGCCAGGCCAGCCTGGGGCGTCCGTTGAGTTGTGACATCGCCGATTTGCCACGACTGTGGCTGCGCCCGAAAGCCATCATCCGCGCCGTGACCAACCTGCTCGACAATGCCGCCAAATACGGCGGCGGCGCGACCGATTTGTCCGCTACTGCGGTCAACGGTCAAATTCATATCGAAATCACCGACCATGGCCCGGGCATTCCGGCAGCGGAAATCGAACGCATGAAGCGCCCCTTCACCCGTCTGGAAAATGCCCGCACCGACGCCAGCGGCACCGGCCTGGGCCTGGCCATCGTCGAGCGCGTGGCGCGCCTGCACAATGGCCGCCTGGAACTGCTACCCAATCCCGGCGGCGGTCTGATTGCCCGACTGGTGCTGGCAGCTTAAACAGCGACTTCGCCCTTGAAGGCGCGCCGCCAGGCACTCGGCGAAACGCCATAAGCCGCCCGAAAATGCAGACGGAAAGATGCCGGTGAACCAAAACCGGCCAGGCTGGCAATCGCTTCCACCGCCTGCTCACCGGATTCCAGCAAACGCTGCGACAAGGCCAGACGCTCGGCAAGCAACCATTCGCCCAGCGTCGCGCCGGTCAACTGGCGAAAATGCCGGGAAAAGCTCCGCCGGCTGAGCAAGACCCGCGCCGCCAGGGAATCCAGCGTATGCGGCTGGGCAAGATGGGCGCGCAGCCAGTCCAGCAGCTCGCTCAGGCGTGAATCGCTGGCCGAAGCCGGCAAGGGCCGCTCGATGAACTGCGCCTGCCCGCCCTGCCGATGCGGCGGCACGACCAGTCGGCGGGCCACGCCATTGGCGCATTCGGCGCCGAAACGCTGACGCAGCAAATGCAGGCAACAGTCGAGACCGGCAGCGGTGCCGGCGGAGGTGACAACGCCGCCATCCTCGACATAAAGCACATCCGGATCGAGGCGCACAGTCGGATGGCGGCGGACGAAATCCTCGGCATAGGCCCAGTGCGTCGTCGCCTGCCGGCCCGCTAGCAAGCCAGCCTCGGCCAGCACATAGGCGCCAAGACACAGGCCGACCACCGTCGCCCCACGCGCATGCGCCGCCTGCAGCGCCGACAACAAGGCCAGCGGCGGCCGTTCAGCGGGATCGCGCCAACTCGGCACGATGACAATATCGGCATCGGCCAGCCCCGCCAGATCATGCCCGGCGAGCACGGAAAAACCGGCGGTCGTGCGCAATGGCCCCGGTTCCAGCGCGCAAACCCGGAAATCGAAAGCCGGCAGGCCGGGATGGCAGTCGCCAAACACCACGCAGGGCACCGACAGGTGAAAAGGACTGATGCGGTCAAAAACCAGTACGGCAATGGCCAGCGGCGTCATCGGCAACTCCGGAAAAGACAGATGGCCCGATCTTAACGAACATTGTCTTACGGGCCACTATTCCGGCGCCTCCCAGTCGGCAAAAATGCGCTAACCAACACCAACCAGGAGAACATCATGAATCAGCATCGCCCGGCCCTGATCGTCATCGACATCCAGAACGACTACTTCCCCGGCGGCAATTTCCCACTCTGGGAACCCGACGCAACGCTGGCGCGGATCGAGCAATTGATCCTCCAGGCCAATCGCCAGGACATGCCAGTGATCCTCGTCCAGCACATCGCCGCCGGCACGGCGCCCTTCTTCAATGCCGACACCCAGGGCGCCGCCATCCACCCACGCATCCTCGCCGCCGCCCCGGCCGCGCCCATCGTCATCAAAACCCACGCCGACAGCTTTCTCGACACGACGCTGGCCGATGTTCTCAAGCCACTGGGTGTGAACGAACTGCTGCTGTGCGGCATGATGACCCACAACTGCGTCACCCATACCGCCCTGTCACCACAGGCTGGCGGCTATTCGATCAAGGTCATCGGCGACGCCTGTACCAGCGTTAGCCAGATGATCCACTTGATCGCACTGAAGGCGCTGGGGGATAGAGTGGAGATTGTTGGGGGGATTTAGGCTAAAAAATCATGCCTCTGAACTGGAGAAATTAAGCTGCTTATCGCTGGTCAGCGCTGTGCCACATCCTGCCAGCCGGTAAGAGGGAGCCCGGCGATGGCCGGACTTTCATTTTGAACTTCCGTTTTTCGGCCTTAGCGGACCGTGAGCCTGTAGCCAAATTTAGGCGACAATGCGACGGATACCTGCCACCCAGTCGCTAGTGGCGGTCAATGACCGCTTGGTCCTTCTCTCGCCGAGGTGTTCAAGGCCTACGGTCCATATAATCGAATATCATTGCCTTACCCACGTTAAGCAAGGCAATACCTAAGGCATGACAAAAGTTTATTTCCCGCGTCGTCTTCGCACGGTGGATGCGCTGGGACAAATGCGGCAAGTTGATGAGGCCGAAATACTCAAGACACCTGGACCAAAGATCCTGCTGGGCGAACCCGGAATGGGGAAAAGCACGCTTATTTTTGAACTTGGCGATAGGCTCAGTATTCAGGCAATAACTGCAGTTCGTTTCCTGCATCATAAGAATCCAGAACGGCTCGTTATATCCGGCAAACCACTGCTAATCGACGGGCTCGATGAAGCTATGGCGCGCCGCGACGGTGATGCCATCGATATGGTCCTCGCACAACTGGAGGAAGCGGGCGCGCCCCCTTTCATTCTTTCGTGTCGAGCCCGTGAGTGGCAGTCGCGCACCGTGACAAATCTGCACCAAGTCTATGGTGTCGAGCCAGCAATCTTCACACTAGAGACGTTAAACCGAGAGGAAGCGTGCGCCTTCCTGGCGCAACGTTATGCCTTGGTAGCCCCGGAACACGTGCTAAATCATCTCGACGAGCACGGTATCGCCGAGCTGTATGGCAATCCGTTGACCCTTGGGCTGATGGGGCAGGTAGCCGAATGCGACGCACAGTTGCCAGCAACACGAGCTGCACTGTTCGAGCGTGTCTGCACGCTTATATGGCCCGAACATGATTCCGATCGGCAGGATACCGGACTCGGTAAGATCGCACAGGACAAAGCGCTGTCGGCTGCAGGCGCAATCATGGCGGGATTATTATTCACCGGTAGCGAAGCTGTAAGTCTTGCGGCGCCAAGCCAGCTTCAGGAAGGGGATGTTCGTCTTGCCGACCTTGAGACCCTCCCTGATGCGAGCGCCGCACGAGTAGTTTTTTCTTCGAAGTTGTTTCACACCATCGGTGTCGGCCGTGCGAAACCCATACATCGTGTTATTGCGGAATTCCTTGGGGCCCGCTGGCTGACGCAACAAACACAGACTGCACGCTCGCAACGACGCTTGCTGCGTCAGATACAAGGCTCGGGTGCTGTACCAGCAAGCTTGAGAGGTCTGCATGCGTGGCTCGCGTTCCATAGCCCGTCGATGGCGAAACAAGTCATCGCAACAGATCCGTTTGGGGTACTGCGTTATGGAGAGACCGCCAACCTTACGTTGGAGCAGGCTGATTGTATGTTTGATGCCCTCCAGCATCTTGCTGAATTGGACCCCTATTTTCGCGGGCAAGACTGGAATAGCCATTCGACAATCGGCCTAATGAAACCCAGTCTCCATGCCAAGATTGAGGCAACGATTGTCTCAACCGATAGCAACAGCCATTTTCGTTCCCTGCTGATAGAGGGGCTCAAGGGGACACCACTTGCAGCCGCACTCGCGAATACACTTGAAACAGTAGTGTTTTCCACGGAGCGATTCTTCGCGGAGCGCCAAGATGCCGCAGAGGCTCTCATGCCACATCGCGACCATCCTTGGTGGCAGGCGGCTATCGCCACTCTGCGTGATCAGGGTACCGAGGACTCGACCCGACTCGCTCGAAACATGATTGAAGCGATTGATTGCGACGTTGCCGATTCGCTTTTGGTGGCCACGCTCTTGGCAGAAATGGGCGTCACGATCTGCACTTTGCCGCGGATTGGCTCCAAGCATGTTCATACCCTAAGGACATACCACCGTATCACCAAGATCGTGCCACGATCGCGATTGATCAATGTTCTAAATCTTCTCGTCGAGCATGCCTTCCTGGTAGAAGATGCTAATTGGGAAAGCGCGAGCGACCTTGCCCGGCTTGTCTCGTTGCTCTTCCTGCGTGCGATCGAAGAAGGGGTGGTTCTACCAGAGCATGCAGCGCTAGCGTGGAACTGGCTTGGGACAATGGAGCGTATCGAAGCCCCATACGATGATACGAAGAGGCGTCTGCAGGCTCACCTAGACGCCGACGAAAGCTTGCGCCACGCCATTCAGTATCACGCGCTTTACAAGGCACGTACTCGACCTAGCATCTGGATTTCGGAAATTGATCTCAGGCAGCGTATGGTCGGACTTGAAGAACGTCCCCAGGACGTCACTTGGTTTCTCGCTAAACTTGCTGGTTCAGACAATAAGGAGCCAGCACTTCGCGACGATTGGTGCAATCTGATGCGGCTGGGTACAACTTCCGAAGGCATAGACCCTGATTTGCGCACTGTCAGCCGTAAATTTCAAGCTGGCGACCAGCAACTTGAGGCCTTTGTACAGCGGCTTGAAAATCCGAAACTACCAGCTTGGAAACGCAGAGAGGAACGAAGGAATGCGAAGCGAGAAAAGAAAAGACGTATCCAAAACGCGATTACTCGCCGCTTCTACATCGACAACAGAGAGCAGCTCCGTGCTGGCGAATTGGCGATCATTCTCAATCCTGCGAAGGCTTATCTCGGATTGTTTCGAGATATCAATTCAGAAAAGCCACCGAAAGATAGATTAGTTAACTGGCTTGGCCCCGAGCTTGCTGATGATGCAATGGCTGGCCTCGAAGCGGTTCTTCATCGCAGTGATATTCCATCAATGAAACAGGTCGCTCAGGGGTTCGTAACTAACACGCTCTGGAACTACTGCTTTGCGCTCATAGCGGGGTTACTCGCAAGACAGCGCGCTGGCCTAGGTTTCGCAGACCTCTCTGCTGATATTCGTACCACGGGACTGCTACTACTCTGTGAAGAGCACCTTGGCTTACGCGACGATGATCGATCGGCGCTTCGTGATGCACTTGATCTGAGCGTTATTCCGACCGTTGAGAAGCGAAATGATTTTGTGCGAACATGGATCGAGCCGTTTCTAGAGACGAGTAAATCGAACGTCCCGGGGCTCCACAAACTGGCACATGACGAGCGTTG
>JAVBXO010000016.1 GCA_030824535.1 Azonexus sp.
GCCAGGTATTGCGGCCGGTATTGACGTTGTTGGTGATGCTGTAATCGCCGGTCGGCAGGATGGTTTCGACGCCGGCCAGCTGGTGCAGCGTCGGGCCGTGCCAGCCGAGCAGCAGCGGCGCAAACGTCAGGTCGCCGATACCGCTCGCCGTGCCGCTGCGGTCGATGGCCGACAAGGGCGCGGGACGGGCGATGCCGAGATTCAGGTCGAGATGAGGCAGGGAGAGCACGGCGCGTGTTTCGAGATGGGCGCCCAACAGCTTCACGCCCGGCCAGACGTAGGACAGGCGCAGCGCCAGCACGTCGGCCTGGCTGTTGAAATAGGCAAAGCGGGCGTTGTCGCGGCCGGCATTGTCCTTGATCTGATCAGCGCTGAAATGCTGGTAATAGAGCAGCAGGTTCGCGCCTTCCGGCAGCATGATGCCGGTGAAATTGGTTTCGACACCGACCGGATAGGCGCTGCCGCCCCCTTCGGTGGCAGCGGCCGGGCCGGCCAGTATCAACAGCGCCGCGATGGCGGCAACGGTCATTGTCTGCTTCATGGGAACCTCGGGAATTTGCTTGGCCGGCATCATGACAAGCCCCGCCACCGGCTGCCAAGCAGACAGATCAAAAATGCCCGGATTTTGCGGAATTCACTCGCGCTGACTACTCGCCAAAGAAACCCAGCATCGCCAGCAGGATTTCATCGTCCCAGGCACCCATGAAGGAATGCCCCATGTCGAACACCCGCAGGCGCGCGCCGGGGATGTTGGCGGCGAGGTATTCGCCATGCGCCAGCGGCAGGCAGACGTCGTGGCGACCGTGGATGACCAGCGTCGGCGTCTGGATGAAATGCACCGACTGCAGACGGTCGGGCGAAGCGCCGACGGCCAGCGCGTGATTGAAGGCCGACATCGGCGCCGGATCGCGCTCGTTGGCGCGGCGTAGCACCTGCTGCAACCAGGCTTGTGGCAAGGGCCGCGCGCCACCGTAAGTCACCGCCCAGGCGGTCAGCAGATTGCGCTCCAGTTGATCCGGCGTGGTTGGCGGATTGCTCATCGTTGCCTGAATGTAATCAAGCAACGCCGGCCCCGGTGGCGGCAGCGCGTAACTGGCGGTGGACTGGCCGGAGGTCGCGGCGATGTAGGGCCGATGGTCGGCGCTGGTCGACATCAGCACCAGTTGCGTGACGCGTTGCGGCTGGCGCAGCGCCAGCAATTGCCCGATGTAGCCGCCCATCGACAGGCCGACGATGCGCGCCTGCTGCACCCCGTGCGCATCGAGCACGGCCAGCGCGTCACTGGCCAGATCGTCGAGCCGATAGGGCTGGAAGGCATAGATACATTTGGCCGACTGGCCGGTATCGCGATGATCGTAGCGAATGACGTAATGGCCTTGCGCCGCGAGTTTTTCGCAAAAGCTGTCGGGCCAGAAAATACCCTGGTTCATCGCCCCCATGACCAGCAGCACCGCCGGATCGCCCGGCTGACCAAAGGATTGCGACCAGAGCTGCTGGCCGAAGCCGAACGACACAAATTTTTCCATGGACTACTTTCGTGGGTGAAACGGTGAAGAAAAAGCTCAAACAGGCCTCATCAAGCTTCTCCGTAATTACTCAGATCCCTGCATTTCAAACGCCTGCACCAGACTCTCGAAACCCGCCAGCGGCAAGGGGCGACCGAACAGGTAGCCCTGGTAGGCATGGCAGCCTCGGCTCGCCAGAAAATCCCGCTGCGCTTCGGTCTCCACGCCCTCGGCGATGACGCCCAAGCCCATGCTGTGGGCCAGGGTCACAATGGTATGAGCGATGCTGGCATCGTTGGCATCGGTGAGGATGTCCCGCACGAAGGATTGGTCGATCTTCAATTGATCCAGCGGCAGCCGCTTCAGGTAAGAGAGCGATGAATAGCCGGTGCCAAAATCGTCCAGCGCAAAACCCACGCCTTTGCTTTTGAGGCAGCTCATCTTGGCAATGGTGTCTTCGACGTCGCCGAGCAGCAGGCTCTCGGTCAGTTCCAGCTTGAGTTGCAGCGGATCGGCGCCAGTTTTTTCGAGCACCTCCGACACCTGAGTGACAAAGTCTGGATGATGGAACTGCCGGGCACTGACATTGACTGCCAAAGTGAGTTGCGCCATTTCCGGCTGGGCCGCCCAGGCCAGCAGCTGGGTGCAGGCAGTTTCCAGCACCCAAAGACCGATCGGCAGGATCAAGCCGGTCTCCTCGGCCAGCGGGATGAAATCATTCGGCTGGATCAGTCCGCGTTGCGGATGCTGCCAGCGCAACAGCACTTCGGCGCCGGTCACCCGCCGCGCCGCATCGACTTGTGGCTGGTAGTAAAGGCACAGTTGCTGGCGGCTGAGCGCCTGGCGCAGCTCATTCTCCAAGGCACTGCGATGATCCAGTACCTGTTGCATTGCCGGATCGAAGAATCGCAAGGTATTTCGCCCCTGGCCCTTGGCTTCATACAAGGCCAGGTCGGCATGCTTGAACAGCTCCTCAACCGTATTGCATTCACCCAGCAGCGCGACCCCGATACAGACCTTGCAATGGTATTCCAGGGCATTGAGCTTGAAGGGCCGGTCAATGGCCTCACGCAGCTTGTCGCCCACTGCTTTGGCCAAAGCACCGGCAACATGCTCTTCGGCTGCCAGATCTTCAACCAACACCACAAATTCGTCGCCGCCCTGGCGCGCTACCGTGTCCACTTCCCGGACCACCGCCCGCAGCCGCTGCGCCACTTCGACCAGCAGCAGATCACCAACATCATGACCGCGGGTATCGTTGAGCGCCTTGAAGTTATCCAGATCGATGAAATAAATGGCGCCGAACAGTCCGCTGCGCGCCGAGGCGGCGATGGCGTGCCCGAGACGGTCTTGCAACAGGCGGCGGTTGGGCAGGCGGGTCAGCGGGTCGTAATAGGCCAGGCGATGAATCTCGGCCTCGGCTTCCTTGTTGAGCGTGATATCGGAAAAGCTGCCGACGTAATGCGTGACGCCCCCTTCGGGCGCCTTGACCGCGGTGATGGTCAGCAGTTCAGCGTAGATTTGACCATTCTTGCGCTTGTTCCAGATTTCCCCCTGCCAATAGCCCTGACTTTTCACCGCCGCCCACAGCTTCTGGAAAAACGTCCGATCCTGGCGGCCGGAGTTCAGCATCGCCGGCGTCCGCCCGACGGCTTCGCCGGCGCTGTAGCCGGTCAGCCGCGTGAACGCCTGATTGACCCGCAGGATGACGCCCTGAGCATCGGTGATGATCATCCCGTTCTGCGATTCAAAGGCAATCGCGGCAATGCGCAATTCGTCTTCGGCCAGTTTGCGCTCGGTGATATCGACGAATGCCCACAAGGACTCGCCGGTTTCACGATCCAGTATTGAGCCGCTGGCATCAACCCAGATCGAGCGGCCATCCCGGCGCACATGCTCGGCCCGCGCCCGGAAAATTTTTCCCGCCGCGAGCTCGGGATAAGCGGCAGCGCCGAAGGCCCGATGCGCCTCATCGCTCGGATAGTGTTGGCGGGTGGGCGCGCCGGCCAGCTCCCCGGGGCCATAGCCGAGCATCGTTTCGAAGGCCGGATTGGCCCAGACGATCTGACGATCCTTGACCGTCACGATACCGACCAGGTCGTTGTCGAGCATGGCCTTCTGTTCGGCCAGCAGCCGTTCCAGGCGATGCTGATCGCGCTTGCGCTCGGAAATATCGGTGGCGATGCCGCAGACAGCATAGGCATGCCCGTCAGCATCGAGCAGCGGAAACTTGAGCACCAGATAGGTATGCAAGCCATCGTCCTGCGGCACCACTTCCTCATACTCGTGCGTCGCGCTGCCGGCCAGCACCTGGAGGTCGGCGGCGCGCAGGGCATCGGCGACCTCGGGCGCGAAGATGTCGTAATCGCTACGGCCGCGAATTTCCTCGTCGCTGATGTGAAACAGTTCGGTGTAACGCTGGTTGACCCGCAAATAGCGGCCATCACTATCCTTGACGAAGATGACCGCCGTCGAGTTGTCGATCACCGACCTGAGCAGATCCTCGCTGTGATGCAGGCCTTCTTCGGCGCGTTTAAGTTCGTCGATATTGGTGGCGATGCCGAGCACGTGATTGCAGTCTACGTCGTCCAGCACCAGCGGCGTCTTGACGGTGCTGTACCAATGCACGGTACCGTCAGAATAAGTTACGGGTTCGGCGACGATCAGCTTGCTCTGGCGGGTGTCCATGACTTCGCGATCATCGCGCAGGAAGGCCTCGGTCTCCTCGGGATTGCTGTGCAATGAGGCATTCAGGCGGCCCTCGACGGCCGCCACCGTCAGGTCGTAGGCCTTTGCCAAAGCACGATTGGCGAGCAGGAAGCGCCCCTCGCGGTCCTTGACGAAAATCATGCTGGGACAGGCGTCAAGGACCTGGCGGAGAAAGCGCCAGTCGTGACCGAGGGCGTTCGGCGCTTCGGCAGGACCGGCCGCGACCGGGAGGTCGTCAATGACGGATAGCTGAGCCTGTTCTTTGCTGCTTGACATGTGATCGTGCACCTTTCTCGAACGCCGCCTGGCGATGTCTTGCGCTTGCAGTAAGCCAATAATCCTGAGAAAAGCAGTTTAGACGCGGATAAGGCGGAAAGGGCGGATAAAGCGCAGCAAATCAGCTCGGCACCGCAGCGAAAGCGCTCACACCGGCCGCTTCCGCCAGCAGCCGGCGCCGCTCCGGCAGGCGCAGCAGGGGCAGGACTTCGCAGTATTGCAGGGCGCGTTCGTCGGCAAAGACCACGCCGGCCCGGCCCGCCTTCACTTCGCAGGCGATGGCGTGCAGGCGTTCGCGCCAGTGGGTGATGACGGCGATCCAGTCGGGGAATTCGGCGGGATCGAAAATTTTCTGTTTCTCGTCGCCGATGCCCTGAACGCCGGGCAGCAGATCCTTTTCGTCGGCGACCCCGGCAAAGGCCGGCTTGTCGAGCAGCACCTTGGCAAAAACCACGGCGGCGAACTCGTCGGCAACCAGTGCGGCGTAGATCGGCAATTGCGGTTCGGTCAGGCGCTGGCCGGCCCAGTTCTTGAAATCGACCGCCGCACCGGTCTTGTAGTCGATGATCACCTGGCGGCCATCAGCCAGCTCATCGATGCGGTCGACGACCATTTTGACGCGGATTTGCTCGATCTCGAGGTCAACTTCCTGCTCGCGGGCGATGACCGTAAACTCGCCGTCGCGCCGGCATTCGACGTCCAGCCAGACGGCCAGCAGGCGCTCCAGGCGCGCCGCTTCGAGCTGACGAAAACGCGCCGGCAGCTTGATCCGCTGTGCTTCCTCGAAGATCGTGATGGCCTGGGCGACGGCATCGGCAATCGCCGCCTGGCGCTGGGCGGCATTGAGCGCGCGCAGGACTTGCGAGGACTCCAGCGCCTGCCACAGCACTTCCAGCGACTGATGCACCAGGGTGCCGCGGGCGGCTGGATCGAGGCCTTCGACCGGCGTATCCATCGCCGCTGCGCCGAGCCGGTACTGGTAATAAGCCCAGGCCGGGCAAATCGCCTGCGCCCGCAGCAACCAGCTACCACCGGCGACCTTCTCGCCCTCGCCCACCGGCGGTGCCTGCGCGTCGTCGAGGCATTCGCAGGCGGCGGCGGTGAACTGGCTGGCCGCCGGCATTTTGGCCGCTGCCGGAGCGTCGACCGCAAGCGGCAGGCCAGCGAGCAAGGGGCTGGGACGCAGCACGCGATTGCCGTCGGCACGCGACCAGGAAAAATGTACTTCCGGCGCCGAGGCCAGCAAGCGGGCATGCACGCGCCGGGCAAAGTCGAGTTCGACCTCGGCGCTGGCATGCGCGGCGCCGGCGGCACGCAGCAATTCGGCTGGCAGCAGCGGATTCGGGCGCGGTGCCGGCGGCCACTGGTCGTCGTTCATGCCCATGACCCACAGCGCGTCGAACTGCAAGCCGGCGCTTTCGAGCACGCCCAGCACTTGCAAGGCCGGCCGGCCGCGCGTTTCGGGCTGGAACAGGCGCTGCTGGCAGAGTTCGCGCAGGCGGCGCACGGCGACGTTGGCGCTGAGCTTGCCGAGCAGGCCGTCAAAGCGGCCAAAGCCGTCGAGCACCTCCAGAAATGCCCGCCGCGCCTGGAATTCCGGACTCGACAGCGGCCGGTCGCCGGGCCAGCCGGCAGCGCGCAAGGCACGTTTGTAAATGCCGGACCACTCGCCGGGCAGGCGCCGCTCAGCGCTTTCGCCCAACACCTCGCACAGACCGGCCAGCCCGGCCGTGGTCTGCGGACACAAGGGCTCAGCATCTTCAGCCAGCCACTCGGCCAGGCGCAGCAAAGCCAGCGGTGTCGTGAAATAGGCCAGATCGCGACGCATCGCGGCGTCAAGTTGCGCCCGGCCGTCGGCCTCGCCCTGTGCTGCCGCCCAGCCGCCGGCCAGCAACAGCGCCGACAAACGCGCCTGTTCGAGCTTGCGCCGGCCATTACCCAGCGCCAGCAAATCGAGCGCCAGCGCGATCAGCGGCAACTCGGCCAGCGAGCGACCGAGCGAAAAATTGAAACAGCGCGGCAAGGCCGCCGCATCGGGACGAATCAAGATCGGATGCAGCAGATCGTCGAGCAGGAATTCCAGACGGTCGCGCACACCGGCGAGATTGGGGGCGATGATGCCCAGCCGGCAAGCCGGATTGGCCGCCAGTTTTTCTGCCGCCCAGGCCGCAACCGCTGCGCACTCGGCGGCGCTGTCGGCACAGGCCAACACTTGCCGGCTACTGCGGTCGACGCCTGAATCGAGGCCAATTTCAACCGCTACACCGCGCGCCGTCAGCGCCGTGGCCAGGCGCTCTTCGAGCGGTGTCAGGCGGTCGAAACCCGCCAGGATCAGCCGCTGCGGCAACGCGAAATGCCCGGCTTCGAGCAAGACCAGCAATTGCTCCTGAACGCCAGCCGCGTCGAGCCAGCCGTGCTGCTGGCAACGCTTGACGAAGGCCGCCTGCCAGCCGATGAACAATCTGGCTTCGTCGGACAGCAGATCGCCGCCCGGCGCCAGATTCCAGACCCGGCACAGGGCATGGGCATCGGCCGCCGCCGTCGCCATGCCCGGCAGATCGAACAAGGGCGCAGCCTCGGTCAGAGAGGCGCCGATGACCTCTTCCCAGAGCAGACCTTCGGCGTAGGGATCGAGCGTGCTCGGCACAGCGGCAATACCGCTGAGCAGCGCCTCGTCGGCCAGTGTTCCCAGCCATTGCCCGAGCGTCAGCGCCTGGCGCGTGCGCCAGACCCGGCCTTGTTCCGCCAGCGGCTGTTCGGCCGGTAATTCACCACGCAGGGTCTGGGCCAGGCGGGTCGTGGCGCAGAGGATCAGGGTCTCGCTCATAGCTGGTTTTGCGCTTAAAAACTCAGTGGACCGCAGCTGGCATGGCCGGACGTGCGGGCATCGCCGGGCGGGCCGGTGGTGGCGGTGGCGCAGCGGGCTCAGGCGCCTTGCTCGGTGCGGCTTCGGCGCGCTTGGGCGGTACAGCTGGCGGCATGGCCGGAGCCGCCGGGCGCGCCGGGGCCAGCGCGGCCTTGACACTGTCGGCTTGCGAGCCATGGCTGGACGGCGGCGTTGCCGGTGGCGGCGCGCTCGACCGTGGCGGCATCGCCGGACGGGCCGGGGCCGGCGGGTTGCTGTCGTGCTTTTCAATCACGATTGCGTTGCCACTTGCCGGTCTGGCCGGCGCGGCTGCGGCGCGAGTCGAAGGCGGCGGAGCCGGCGGCAGCAAGGGACGAGCCATCG
>JAVBXO010000204.1 GCA_030824535.1 Azonexus sp.
TGATTTCCAATCGAACGATCATAGGGTCTTGCACGCTGCGGGTAAAGCAGGCAATTAGTGCGGCCCTCCCCCGGCGCCGGGACAAAAGCCTCGCCCCCTGTTCCGCGATTGACGGAACAGGGGGCGAGAGTTTTGCGGCGTCCCCGGCGATTGTGCTTGCTAGGGAAGCGCTGATTTATTCAGAAATGTCATTCCCGCGAAAGCGGGAATCCAGAAAAATCAACGAACTGGATCCCCGCCTTCGCGGGGATGACGATTTTTTCAGCGTTTCCCTAGGCGATGATGTCAGCCGAAGCGATCATGGTGCCAATGATCCCAACCAGAACAAGAGCCTGGTTGGCAGTACCGTCGCCATCCGTGTCGTTGAATAGATAACCGTTGGCGCCATCCCACTGAAATGCATACAGCTCGGTAGCGGGCGAGGTATCGGCCAATGTTGCCAGGGCAATGTTGGCCGCCAGGATTGCGGCAGCAGCGTCGGCAACGGCAGCGACAGCCTCGACATAGTTACCGGATGCCGGTGTGGCATCGGCGACCGTGCCCATTTTCAGGTGGTCGATACCCGTGGCAAAGCCGCTGATGCTATCCACCGAATTTGCAGTCATGCCGGAGTCAGTATTGCCTGTCACGATGGTGTCTGAGGAAGTATTGCCGGCAAGAATCAGCGTATCGCCCCCCAGGCCGCCGATAATGGTGTTGCCAGCCGTCGTCACGGTCGTCGCAGAAACGTCGATGACATCCTTGCCCGGCCCGGTTGATATGACATTGCCGCCCAGGGCGTCACCGGTCGTTACGCTGACCATATCCGCCCCCACACCCGTCATCACGTTCACAAAACCCGTGGTCGAGATTGCCTTGACGGTGGAAAAAACGGCAGCACTGCTGTCTATCGTCAGGGGGCCGGTACCGGACGTTGCCGTCACGGTGGCAATGCCTGTGCCCGTTGTAATGAAATTCCCGCCAACGCTGTCACTGGTGATTACGGTAAGCGTGGTCGGCCCGGTAAACGCGCTGGTGTTGATTGTCATGGCGCCAGTGGTCGAGGTCGTCTGCAGATCCAGACCGGCCGCATCGAATGCAGTATTGAAATTGTCGCCGGTGATCAGGGTTTGGGCGCCTGTCGTGGTGCTGTTGATCACCATCCTGTCCATACCGCTGATACCCGCAAATAACAGGTCATCCAGCGTCAAGGCCACCGTGGTCAGCGGCGTGATCGTCAGCGTATCGGTACCAAGGCCACCATTGAAAATATCCACGGCCTGGAGCGTGCCACCTGCCGGCGTATTTTGGTCAATGGTCCCGCTGATGATGTCGTCACTGCCGGCGAGGCCAAGGCTGGCGGTGGAATCTGGCGCAGCGGTGAGCGCGACGGTAATGCCTGTCGTATCGTTGGCCAGAATTCTCCCCGTACCCATCACCGGGGCTGCCAGACTGGCCCCCGAAAACAGGACCTTGAGCGTCTCGTTCCCCTCCGGGGCGACATCGTCATTAACCATGATCGACACCTTGGCAAGCGTTTGCCCAGGTGCAAAAGTGACTGTTCCCGTGGCCGGGACGAAGTCCGCGCCGGATGCGGCGGAGCCCGAGACTTGCGTCGCGTAATCGACCGTTACCTCCTGCGTCGGCACGCTAGCCAGCGTCAGCGTGAAGCTCATCGCCTTGGTCGTGGCGCCAGGCTGCATCAATTCGCTAATGATGGGCGCGTCGGTGGTGAGCACCAGATTCAGCGGCACCCCGGTGTTGTTGGTGACCGCCTGAGCAGCGATGCTCATTGCATCATTGCCAGCGGCATCCTGAATGGCATTGCTGTCGTTGGCAGCGCTCGGATCAGTGTAGGCAACCGTTACCTGTGCGCCATTGCTCACCGGATTGCTCAGGGTCAGAATCACCATCTTGGCCGCAGCATCCACCACCACGACGTTTACTGGATTGGCGACACCGCCTACCAGGACGGCAAAGGCACCGGGTGCTGGGGCGTGGAGCGCATCCAGCATCGTCCCTTCGGTGTAGATCATGACCAGCGTGCTGCCATTGACCGCCGCACCGGCAAAAACCGGCGGGGTACTGACCGCTATATCGGCGGTCAAATTACCCCCGACCACTTCTGCAAGCGCCGTATCAAAAGCCGTGCCGGTGAAATCATTGACGGTATTGGTGATGCTCCCCGCCGCCATGCCGGCCCTCAGCGAATCGGCCATGGCCCCTTGCACCACCGTTTCGATAATGGCGAACTGCGACAGCGCGGCGACGCTGTCGCCTGGGTGAGCCGCTTCCGCAGCGACGATCCGGGCCACTGAACTGGCCATCAGGTAGCCGATATTGTCCAGCGAGGCTTGCACCGCCATGCTGGCGTCTGGCGAGGTCGCAGCGGCAGCGTCGATCATCACATTTTTCAGGATCGCGGCCTGTGTCAGGTCAAGCGGCGCGCTGGCGGCGGAAAACTGCTGGGCCAGCGCCATCGCGATCTTGCTCATGGCCTCCGTGGCCGAGGTCGTGCTCGATACGCCCTGAATGATGGCGGCGCCCTGCACCAGGATGCCTGCCAGCTCGGCAGCAGCAGCTTGCACGTGCACAGCAAGCGCCTTGATCTCCGGGGTGCCGTTGCCAAGGGCAATCGCTGTGGCATCCGAGCTTTGCAGCTTGATCGCGCCGGGCAAGCCTAGCGCCAGCAGTAGCTGGGTCTGCGCCTGAGCCACAGTCAAGCCCGATTCCACCATGGCTTGCAGCACGGTCGTCAGCGGGGAAATTTCTGATGAACCGGCAGGCGCGCTCAGCAGGCCGGGGAACACCAGATTGGTGGCGCTGTCGGTGCCACCGCTGACCAGCATCTTGCCAAAGGCACCGGCCGGCAGCGTGAAGCCGCCATTGGCATTGGTGGTAACACTGGCCTCGCCGGGGTTATGCATGCCATCCCCATTCAGGTCGACAAACACCGTGGCGCCGGCCAGGTAGCCACTCACCTTGCCATTCAGCGGCGTGTCAAATACCGACTCGGCGCTGGCAACGCTGGCAGGATCAGCGGTAACGCCGGCCAGGGTCTGTTGCAGCGTGCCCAGGTCGGTGGCCGTACCGGACTTGGTCACGGAGTAATAAGCCGCGACTTCAATGCGGTGGTCAAACAGGGCTGCCGCATTGCCCCAGATGGCATCGGCGTGGTCAGTGTTGTCCAGAGCGCTCATGGCGAGTTCGACCATTTGCCCAAAGCTCTGACCAGCCGCCAGCTGGCTGGAAATATAGTCGACCACAGCGGCCTTGATGTCCGCCGCAACGGTATTGCCGACCAGGTTATCAACGAGCTTCATGGCAATACTGCTGCGATAGGCACTGGCCGCAGCGCCCCACTCGGGATTGGCGGAAGGAACGGCGACCAGGGTTTGCGTGGCCAATGCAACAATATCCTCCACCGTCGCGCCCGCGGCCATTTTGGAGACGATTTCCGTGCTCAACCAGGCCTTGTTCGCCGGGGAAACACGGTCACCGAGCAGATCGGTGACAAAAGTATCGGCGAACTGGGCAGAGCTCAGGCTGGCAGGATACTGATGGCCGAAAAAGGCGATGCAGCCAGAGAGATTGGTGGCCAGATTGGCAATGGATGCGCCGGAAGCCAGGGCATTCTCGAATGGCGGCAAATAAATGGCGCCGGGCGCCGCGCCAAACATCGCCTGGGCCATTTGCAAGAGTTGCGACTGTTGCGTTGCGGTAATCGTCATCGTGTATCTCCTTGTCATCTGCACAACCGCCGACTGAAACGAGCCGGTTCAGGTTGCGGGCTGAGAGTTCGAAAACACGTTGTAGGTACAAGGCGTCTTACCCGAATCCCATCCTTGAATAGTCATTTGGCACAAGCGCAAAGTGATCTCAAAGTACCGCCTGAGCATGTCTTCATCATCTGGCCTGTCGACGCACAGTAGCCCGCCCGGGATTTAATCTCGGTGCGCTGCCGCACCAAACTTTTCAGACAGGTAGAATTCGCCACCATGGATGCCATCGAAATACTGCTTGATGTATTTGCCCTGCTCAGGCACTGGCGCGTGCTGCTTTGCCTGCTCATCAGCGCGCTGGGCGCCTTCGAACTTGTCCAGCTGCTGCCGTGGTTCGACGGCCTGCAAGGCGGGGTCATGGCCCTGCTCGGCATTGTTCCGGGGTGTATTTGGCAAGCCAGACAAGCGCCCAGCGACCACTCGCCGAGCCGGGCAATTACCAACCGCTTCGTCGCCGCCCTGTGCGCTTTTTTCGTGGGTTTTGTCTGGGGCGGTGCCAGCAGCACAAGGCCGGAATCAGCCATCGCCGGCGGCATGCTCCTGCTGCTTTCCCTGCTCGTCTGGTACTACCATGAAGTCATTGCAAGGAAGCGCATGACACCGCGCAGGGCTGGTGCTTACGGCGCGATTTGCGCCACAAGCTACCTGCTGATGATTGGAGTCTCACACCATGTCTTCTAGCGCCAATACATTGATCGCCACAGTGCTGCGTTTTCTGGCGGGGGCACTCCTGGTCTATGGCGCGCTCAGCTGCCTGGGAATTGTCGGAAATTTCGTCAGCAGCCCGACGCCATTCTCGTTGCTCCTTGGCCTGTGCTTGTTTTTGGCGGCCTTGAGTACGTTTCGGGACGCCGTGACGCCGCCCCTTCCACTGGAGCAATTGCCGCCGCCGTCACCGGAGATTCTTGCCATAGCGGCATCCGGCGAGCGCATTGCGGCGATCAAGGCTTACCGACGCATGACTGGAGCGAGCCTGAAATCTGCCATACAGATTATTGATCAAGGCCGGCGCGACGCCCCTTCTGCGTCCCCGGCCAATCAATAAGTTTGCCGCCGGCCAGTCGCTCAATCCCGAATAGCGCTGATCCGGAAATCGGCCAGGCCGACCTCGCCATTGTCTTCGTAGACGGCGACTGCCCGCAGTTTCTCGCCCTCGCACATGGCGCTGACCGAGGTGCCGGTTTCCGGGATATAGACGATGCCATGCATCGAGCAGCGCAGGTACTTGCCGCTTTCGTCAAAAACCATGTTCTGCTCGCAGTCGAGCGGCCGGGGCATGTGCACGCAGCGATTGATATAGGCATATGCGGTGTCCTTGAAGCGAACCAGCAGGCACTCTTCGTCACGACCTTCGTACTTGATCTTGACCTTGATGTGCTGGCCATCGAGCAGTGCCTCGCTGGGGCAAACGGGAAAACGTGGGCAAGCCTGACTCATGGGTATTCTCCGGAAGACGGTGGCAGTGGGGAGATTCTGCCGATTTTTTGCTGATCCGGGGAATTTCGCTGCCAGCACAGCGCGCGCCTGTGGCGAAACTCAATAAATGAACAAGCCGTTCCGTCCGACGATTCCCAGGTAAATCCGCTCCGCCCCCAGGTGCTTGCCCTGACTGAAATCGACGGTGAAGCCGCCGATGTTGCCCTGCCAGCCGCCCTGCAAGGCGGACAGCAGGGTTTCACGGCTGCCCTGCCCGGCTTTCAGCAGTTCGCCGAGCACGCGGCCGGCGAGGTAGGCTTCGAGTTGGTCGTGGTCAGCCGGTAAATCCTGTTCGGCGTATTTGTTCAGGGCACTGGCGTATTGCTTGCCGAGCGGCAGGGTGTTGATGTCGGGGTCGGGCAACGAGTGGCTGACCAATGTGCCGGCCGCCTGTTTCTGCACGCGTTGCAACCAGCGGTAGGGAGCGATGCTCGAGAAGGCGGCGATCATCGCCAGGGGATTGGTACTGCGCAGCTTTTCGCTGGCGAGCGCGGCCTGTTCGCCGTCGAGCAGCAGCACGGTGGCCATGCGGGCGCCCTTTTGCGGGATGACGACTTCACCGAGTTGCTGTGCAAAATCATTGCGGCTGTCGGCAAAGACATAAGTTTTGACGCTCAGGCCATTGTCGGCGTAGCGCTTTTCAATGGCGGCGCGGTAGCCGGCCAGGCTGTTCGAGACAAAGAGCGCGACGTCCTTTTCCCCCAGGGTTTTCAGTTGCCGCGCCAGGGCCAGGGCTTCCTGGTCGTGGCTGGCGTGCAGGCAGAAGGCGACACTGCCGGAACGACAAACGGCGCTGTTGGCGGCAATGGGGGCGAGCAGCGGCAGCTTGTAGCTGGCGGCGACTTGCTCGGCGGCGAGGCAGTTCCTTTCGCCAAAGCAGCCCAGAAACGCGGCGACCTTGTGTTCCTCGGCCAGTTCGCGCAGTTGCTGACGCAGCTTGTCGGCATTGCCACCATCGTCGCGCAACAACAGTTGCAGGCGCGGCGCCGTTGCCGGGCGGGTGGCGTTGTATTCCTTGACCGCCACGGTCAGGCCGGCGCGGATGGTATCGCCGATTTCAGCCTGTTCGCCGGACAGCGGCAGGCTGGCGCCGACGAGCATGGGTCGCGGGCTTTCGCTGGGTGGCGCCGCAGCCAGGGCCAGGTGGGCGAACACGCAGAACAGCAAGGGCAGAAAAAGCTTCATGGGAGAGCCTCTCAAGAGGGTTTAAAAAAAGCGGCCGCCCGGAAAGGCGGCCGCAAACTCCGCAGAGGAGAGATGAACGACGAGGGAAAAACCGGCTTGCAACGGGGTTGACCGCAGAATTGCGAAATTTGGTTTCCCGCTAGGCGGGAAACGGGAAAAAGCAGCACTGGATTCCCGCCTGCGCGGGAATGACGGTGCTTACGACTTCATGATTTTGAGGGTCTGGATCGAGGTGTATTCGGCCAAACCGTGCGCGCCGAATTCGACGCCGATGCCGGATTGCTTGACGCCGCCGAAGGGGGCGTCGGGCTGGATGGCGCCGTGTTCGTTGACCCAGGCGGTGCCGCATTCGAGGCGCAGGGCCAGCGCGGCGGCCTGGGCCGGGTCGCTCGACCAGATCGAGCCGCCGAGACCGTTGGGGCTGTTGTTGGCGCGGGCGATGACTTCGTCGATGTCGCTGTAGCGGATCACCGGCAGGATCGGGCCGAAGGGCTCTTCATCGACCAGGCGGGTGCCGTCGCTGATGTCGGCGACGATGGTCGGCTCGTAGAAATAGCCGGCGCCGGCGCGGCGCTGACCACCGCACAGGAAGCGGCCACCGGCACGGCGGGCGTCTTCGGCGATTTCTTCAACTTTGGCCAGTTGCAGGGCGTTCTGGATCGGGCCGAGCTGGGTTGCCGGGTCCATGCCGTCGCCGACGATGGCATTTTTGGCCAAATTGGCCAGTTCACCGCAGAGTTCGTCGTAAATGCTGTCATGCACGTACAGACGCTTCAGGCAGGCGCAGGTCTGGCCGTTGTTGTGAAAAGTCACGCCAAACAGCTTGGGCGCGATGGCCTTGACGTCGACGTCGGGCAGCACGATGCCGGCATCGTTGCCGCCGAGTTCCAGGGTCAGGCGCTTCAAGTTGCCAGCGGCGCTGGCCATGATGCGGCGGCCGGTGGCGGTCGAGCCGGTGAAGACGATCTTGGCGATGCCGGGATGCGCGGTCAGCGCCGGGCCGACGTCGGAACCGGCGGCACCGGTGACCAGATTGAGCACCCCCGGCGGCAGGATGGCATTGGCCAGTTCGACGAAACGCGCCGTCGCCACCGGCGTCAGCTCGGAAGGCTTGATGATCACCGTATTGCCGGCACGCAGCGCCGGGATGACGTGCCAGATGGCAATCATCAGCGGCCAGTTCCACGGCGTGATCGACGCGACGACGCCGAGCGGCTTGCGATGCACTTCGACGCGCGCCTCGGCGTTGTCCTGGATGAT
>JAVBXO010000381.1 GCA_030824535.1 Azonexus sp.
TATAATCGGTAAAAAGATCGGCAAAACAACCCGGGATCGAGGTGAAAAAGTGGTGGATTTCTACGATGATCCGGTGCAGATGGAACCGCTGCTCATCGACGGCACGCGCCCCGTTTACAACGAGCTGATCGGCCTGGCCCATGCGCTTTCCGAGGCCTCGGCATGCCTCGATGCGGCGCTCACGCCGGCAACTGCCAGAGGCCTGTCTGAACTGGTGGAGGGCATGAACTGCTATTACAGCAACCTCATCGAGGGCTACAAGACACTGCCCATTGACATCGACCGGGCCTTGCAGGAAGTCAGCGGAGCAAGCGCGAGACAGGCATTGCCAACGCTGGCGCTGGCGCACATTGCGGCAGATCGCTGGGCCAGGCAGCAGCGGCTGCGCAAGGAAACGCTGGAATCCTTTTTACTCGAGGTCCACCAAATCTTTGCTCAGCACCTGCCTGAAGACCTCTTGCGGCTCGACGATGGCTCGCTGATGACTCCCGGCGAGTTTCGCGTCAGGGAAGTCTATGTTGGGCGACACCTGGCGCCCAAAGCCGACACCCTTCGCCTTTTCCTGGACCGTTACATCGCGGTTTACGGACAAAAACTCGATAGTGCAAAGAAGGGCGGCATCGCCAAACTCGACGGCATCGTCGCGGTGTTTGCCGGGCACCATCGACTCGCGTGGATACACCCCTTCCTGGACGGCAACGGTCGCGTTGCACGCATCGCCCTCGACGCCATGCTGCGCGCCTGCGGCGTCAATGGTGCAGGTTTATGGTCAATGTCGCGCGGGCTGGCGAAGAGTGCCGAGCAGTACAAAACCTATTTAGCCGACGCCGACGAGCCTCGCCGGGGCGATCTCGATGGTCGAGGAAATCTGACGGAAAAAGGGCTGGCGGCGTTTTGCACCTACGCCCTGCAAACCGCCATCGATCAAGCCCGCTACATGGCGGCAATGTTCGCCCTCGACAATTTCCAGGCGCGCGCCACCGGCTACTTCCGCAAGGTCCGTTACACCGACATGAAACCCGAAGCCGCTCACCTCTACCTGCACGCCTTCGCCATGGGCGAATTCGAACGCGGAGAAGCCAGCCGGATCACCGGCCTCGCGGAAAGGAGCGCACGCGCGCTGCTGAGCGAGCTTGTCAACGAAGGCTTCCTGCGCTCCGACTCGCCGAAAGGCAAGGTGCGCGCCGGTTTCCCGGTCCACGCCCTCGGCTCGCTGCTACCCAATCTCTACCCGGCCGGCGATGTCGACATCCGCCCGGAAGAATTGGCTGAAATCAGCCAGCGCAGAAAGGCGGCGGCGCAGCGGCCGAAAACCCTGGCACAGCCTGACGCAGACGAATCCTGACGCCCTCCCCCGAAAACCTGCACGCTTTGGTTTTGCCTGCTGCAGAGGTGTTGACCGCAGAATTCCGTTCCAGCCCGGCAAACAGGGATAAAACCGCGCTGACGTGGCAATGACATAAACTGCCTGCTTCATTCCCCAGGAGCGCCACCATGTTTGCCGCCAGCCTCAATCCGATCACCCAGGCCATTGCGGCCCTCTACGGCGTCGTCGGCGATATCAACGACTTTCTCGACAAACACATCGAGGGAATGAAAAAGTCCGACAACCCGACCATCGCCCGCACCGGGCGCGTGCTCGACATGGCGAAATATGGCTTCGGCCTCGGCTATCTCAGCTCGGTCGTGGTCATCGCGGTCGGCCAGTACCTGCTCGGCAACACCCTCAGCGCCATCAGCACCATCGCCACGGCAGCGACCCTGAGCAACCCGGTGGCCATGACCTGCGCCGCTTTCGGCGCGGTGTATTACGGCTGGGGCGCGCTGTCGACGGTCGAACGTGACGAAATCCTCGACAAATTGCAGCACGGGCTGGGCGTCGGCGTCGAACTGATCAAGGCAATCATCCGCTTCGTCACCGAAAAAACCCATGAACTGCTGAATTCGCGGAATTTCGAGGAAATCAAACACTACATCGCCACCGGCGCCGAAGTCTTCGGCAAGAAACTCGGCGACGTCACCCACCGCGTCGGCGATGTCGTCGGCGACGGCCTGGACACCCTCAAAGAAAAATCCGGCAAAGCCCTCAACGCCACCGCCGAAACCGCCGGCACCGCCCGCGATCTGGCCAGCGACGCCCTGCACAGCGTCGCCCGAAACGTCTCAGGCACCGCCGCCAAAGCCCAAAACTCCCTGGCCGAGGCGGCGGAAAAAATTCGCCAGAAGATGGGCAAGGACGGGAAGTAGGAGCGCCGGGGTGGATTTGCGTTGAATTTTGCGGTGGACCGCAGGAATGGGGGGATTTTCGGGAGTTTGCGGGGGGGCGAGTTGGTGATGAAACTTGCTGAACAGAAAACCACCTGCAACCGCCCCCGCCCAATCTAGCCTGCAAAAGCCGGCCTCTGTTAGACTGATGACGATTTAAAACGATTTTAAGACTTCAATCTGAGCGCCAATGCCATGAATTCCGAACCGTGGGTCACTGCCATTGAGGTTGCCCGTCATCTGGGCGTCGTGAAAGATACCGTCTATCGCTGGCGTGAGCACAAAGGCTTACCCGCCCACAAGATTGGCCGGCTGTGGAAATTCCAGCTGTCCGAAGTCGATGAATGGGTGCGTACCGGTGGTGCGGATGAGGATTCAAGCAAGCCCGTGCAGCAAGAACAATAAGAAAGGGCAGCTCCGATGATTTTCAGCGAAGACTCACGGGTCAAGATTCCGTGCATCCTGCATCTGGTCCGGCTTGGCTACCGCTACCTCTCACTCAAGAATGCCCTCTGGGACGAAGAAACCAATATCTTCCCCACGCTTTTCAATGAAGCCATTGCCCGCATCAATCCCGATTTGAGTGCGGAAGACGTCAACCGCTTGCTGGCCGACGTCAAACTCCTGCTGGACAACGAAGACCTCGGCAAAGCCTTCTATGACCGGCTTGGCGAGCGTTCTGGCGTCCGCCTGATCGACTTCGAGAACTTCGACAACAACAGCTTTCACGTCCTTACCGAACTGACCTGCAAGAACGGCGACGATGAGTTCCGGCCCGACATCACCCTGCTCATCAATGGCATGCCACTGGCCTTTATCGAGGTCAAAAAGCCCAACAATCGCGAAGGCGTGCTGGCCGAGCGCACGCGCATCATCACGCGCAGCCGCAATCCAAAATTCCGGCGCTTCATCAACATCACGCAGTTGATGGTCTTCTCCAACAACATGGCGTACGACGACGGCTCGCCGCAGCCCATCGAAGGCGCGTTTTACGCCAGTCCGTCGTATGACGCGCCCGTCTTCAATTATTTCCGCGAAGAAGAAACGCTGGATCTCAGCCAGCTTTTGGCCGATGAAGATGACCCCCTCGAAAACGAAGTGCTGCGCGACAACAACCTCAACGTCATCAAGCACAGCCCCGAGTTTCTGAGTAACAAATCGCCAGATACGCCAACCAACCGCATCTGCACCTCCCTGTTCAGTCGTGAGCGGCTATCCTTCCTGCTGCGCTTTGCGCTGGCCTACGTGAACGAAAGCGACGGCCTGCACAAGCATGTGATGCGCTACCCCCAACTTTTTGCCACCAAGGCCATCAAGAAGAAACTCGATGCCGGGGTGAAGAAGGGCATCATCTGGCATACCCAGGGCAGCGGCAAGACCGCACTGGCGTATTACAACACCCGCTTCCTCACTGATTATTTCCAGCGCCAGGGGGTGATTCCGAAGTTTTACTTCATCGTCGACCGGCTCGATCTTGCGACGCAGGCGCAGCGTGAATTTTCCTGTCGCGGTCTGGTGGTACATACCATCGACAGCCGCGAAGCCTTCGCCCGCGACATTAAAACCACGCAGGTGCTGCACAACCACAGCGGCAAGCCGGAAATCACCGTAGTTAATATCCAGAAATTTCAGGACGACCCGGATGTGGTGCGCACCGAGGATTACGACTTCAGCATCCAGCGCGTCTATTTTCTTGATGAGGTTCACCGCAGCTACAACCCGCAAGGCAGCTTTCTGGCCAACCTCAGCCAGTCCGACCGCAACGCCATCAAGATCGGTCTCACCGGCACGCCGCTACTGGGTGACGACTACAACTCGCGCGCGCTGTTTGGCGACTACATCCACAAGTATTACTACAACGCCTCCATCGCCGACGGTTACACCCTGCGCCTGATCCGCGAGGAGATCGCCACCAACTACAAAATCTCGCTGCAAGAAGCGCTCGCCGCCGTCCAGTTGCAGCAAGGCGATATCGACCGCAAGCTGATCTACTCGCATCCACAATTCGTCGAGCCCATGCTCGATTACATCGTGCGTGACTTCGAGAAAAGCCGCAGCGCACTGGGCGATGCCAGCATTGGTGGCATGGTGATCTGCGACAGCGCCGATCAAGCCAAACAGATGTTCGATATCTTCAATACGGTCTATGCCGCCCGGCCATCGCCGGCCTATGCCGCTCAGGATTCCGCGCAAGCCATGATCGCCGCCGCGCAGCCAGACAGCTACGCCGCCCGCGCCCTGCTGAAAAACCGGGTCAAAAATGCCGCGCTGATCCTGCATGACATCGGCAGCAAGGACGAGCGCAAGCAATGGGTGGAAGACTTCAAGGCCGGCAAGATCGACCTCCTGTTTGTCTTCAACATGTTGCTCACCGGCTTTGACGCCAAGCGCCTGAAAAAACTCTATCTGGGCCGTGTCATCAAGGCGCATAACCTGCTGCAGGCGCTCACGCGCGTCAACCGCACCTACAAGGATTTCCGTTACGGCTACGTGGTGGACTTTGCCGACATCCGCAAGGAATTCGACAAGACCAATAAAGACTACTTTGACGAACTGCAATCCGAGCTGGGCGACGAGATCGAGCACTACTCCAACCTGTTCAAATCTGCCGAAGAGATCGCGCAGGAAATCGAAGCCATCAAGGACATCCTGTTCCGCTTCAATATCGAAAACGCCGAAGAGTTTTCAAAACAGCTCGGCCAGATTCAAGATCGCGCCACCGTGCTGGCGCTCAAAAAAGCGCTTGCCGATGCCCGCAATCTCTACAACCTGATCCGCCTGCAAGGCGACTACGAGCAACTGCAACAGCTCGATTTCCACAAGCTGGGCCAGCTTTACCGCGAAACCTGCAACCACCTCGATCTGCTCAATCTGAAGGAAAGCATCGAATCGGCCACCGACACCAGCAATCTGCTCAATGTCGCGCTCGAAGAGGTGATCTTCAAATTCGCCAAGATCAGGGAAGAAGAACTTCTCCTCGCCGACCAGCTGAAAAACACCCTGCGCCAGACGCGCGAAGCCCTGGCGGACAATTTCGACCAGCAAGACCCCAAATTCGTCACCTTGCGCGAAGAGCTGGAACGGCTGTTCAAGAAAAAGAAACTCAACGAAGTCAGCCAGGAAGAGATGACCGCTAACATCGGCGCGCTCAATGCGATTCACGACAAGGTCAAAGAGCTGAATCGCCAAAACAACCAGCTGCGCGCCAAATACCAGGGCGATGCCAAATACACGCGCATTCACAAGCGCCTGCATGAGCGCGGAGGGTACTCGCAAATCGAGCGCCGCCTGTTTGAAGCCCTCAATGGCGTCAAACAGCTGGCCGACGAACAGGTGCTGCAAAACACCCAACTGCTGAATAACGAAAGCTATTTCGAGCGGATGATGCAGCCCATCGTTATCGGCGAGTTCGTCACCCGCCAGCACATCAAACTCACCCCCGACGCCAGCCGTAGCATCAACCAGCTGGTGGTGGCCGAATACCTGCATGAATTTTCCGCTGGCGCCCGCCCGGGCGGCAGTCGTAACACTGGAGCACACCCTTGGTAAGCCAGCAATTTGAACAACGCACCCGCGAGCTGATCGACAGCCTCAAGGCCATTTGTGCCGCTTATGGCCTGGGCAACGATGGCAACGAATTCAAGATCATCACCCAGGTCTTTCTCTACAAATTCCTCAACGACAAGTTCGCCTTCGAAGCCAAGAAGATCCAGCCGGCACTCGCCAAGGCTGAAAGCTGGGAAGCCGCCATCGCGGCCATGAGCGCCGACGACCTGGAAATGCTGCAAATGCAGATGGGGCCGGATACCGCGCGCCTGAAGCCGGAGCATTTCATCGCCCACCTGTGGAGCCGCCAAACCGCGCCGGAATTCGCCAAGCTGTTCGACGACACCTTGCGCGACATCGCCATCAGCAACAACGACATCTTCGCCGTCAAAACCGATGGCGGCGCCAAGATCACCCTGTTTGACCGGGTCAGCGAATTCATCACCGACCCATCCAAACGCGACGCCTTCTGCCGCGCCATCATCAACAAGCTGGGCGACTTCAGCTTTGAGCGCATCTTCAACGAAAAATACGACTTCTACGCCGCGCTCTTTGAATACCTGATCAAGGACTACAACAAGGACAGCGGCGGCAAATACGCCGAGTACTACACCCCGCACGCCGTCGCCAAGATCATGGCCGCCATCCTCGTGCCGGTAGCCGTGCGCGGCAAGGTCAGCAATGTCAGCTGCTACGACCCCTCGGCCGGTTCCGGCACGCTGCTGATGAACATCGCCCACGCCATCGGCGAACAGCGCTGCAGCATCTACTCGCAGGACATCTCGCAAAAATCCTCCAGCCTGCTGCGCCTGAACCTGATCCTGAACAACCTGGTGCATTCCATCCCCAACGTCATCCAGGGCAACACCATGCTCCACCCCTACCACCGGGAGACACAGGGACAGGGACAAAAAAACGCGCTCAAGAAATTTGACTACATCGTCAGCAATCCGCCGTTCAAGATGGATTTCAGCGATTTCCGCAATGAGCTGGATAGTAAAGAGCACCGCGAACGCTTCTTTGCCGGGGTGCCCAATATCCCGAAGCAGGCCGTGGACAAAATGGCCATCTACCAGCTCTTCCTGCAGCACATCATTTATTCCTTGAAGCCCGGCGGTAAAGCGGCCGTGGTCGTGCCGACCGGCTTCATCACCGCGCAAAGCGGCGTCGACAAAGGCATCCGCCAGCATCTGGTTGACAACAAAATGCTCGCTGGCGTCGTCTCCATGCCCAGCAACATCTTCGCCACCACCGGCACCAATGTCTCCATTGTGTTTATCGATGCCGCCAACAAAGCCGACGTAGTACTGATCGACGCTTCCAACCTTGGCACGAAGGAGAGGGATGGCAGGAACCAAAAGACAGTACTTTCCTCAATCGAAGAAGACCGCATAATCGCCACCTTCAACGCTAAGCTAGCGGTGGGAGATTTCTCAGTGCTGGTGAGCTATGCCGACATCGCTGCCAAGAATTACTCCTTAAGCGCCGGGCAGTATTTCGACGTGAAAATTGAATACAGCGACCTAACGTCTGCGCAATTTACCGAAAAAATGCAAACCTTTATCGGCAAACTGGACAAGCTATTCACGGAATCGGCTGGGCTAGAACAGGAGATAAAAAAGCAGTTGGCGGGGCTGGGCTATGCAAAATAGTTTTTCAAAGCTTACTTCCTTGTTAGCCACGATCATAGATAACAGGGGCAAGAGCGTTCCAACTTCAAATTTCGGATTTCCACTTATCGCAACAAACTGTAAGTAATACCGCCTAACGCAGCTGGAATATTGCTTGCTAAGATGGGAAGTCACCCGGAAGGAGCAAGCGATGAAGCGGAAGATACAAAAACGGCACCTGTTGAACCAAGCGCTGA
>JAVBXO010000191.1 GCA_030824535.1 Azonexus sp.
GCCCGCGACATGCGCACGCTGTCGATGCTGGTCGTCGCGCTCGACGAATACACCCTTGAACAAAAGCGCCCGGTGACTTTGCCGCTGGTGCGAGAACTGCTGGACCTGGAAAACGACTGATGAATCTTGCCCTTTTCGATCTCGACAACACCCTGCTCGCTGGCGACTCCGACTTCGAGTGGGCGCAATTCCTGATTTCCAAGGGCGTCGTCGACCGCGAACTCCAGGAAGCCAAGAATCTCCAGTTCTATGAGCAATACAAGGCCGGCACGCTCGATATCTACGAATTCCTGAATTTCCAGCTGGCGCCGCTGGCCCGCCACGCGCGCGCCGAGCTCGACGCCTGGCATGCGGAATATGTTGCCAAGCACATCCGCCCGATCATGACCGTCAAGGCCCGCACGCTGGTGCTCGAACACCTGGCCGCCGGCGACCTGTGCGCCATCGTCACCGCGACCAATACCTTCGTCACCGGCGCCATCGCCCGTGAATTCGGCATTTCGCACCTGATCGGCACCATTCCTGCGGTCGACGTCGCCAGCGGGGCATTTTCCGGGGAGCCGACCGGCATGCCCTCCTTCCAGAGCGGCAAGATCGTCCGCGTCGAACACTGGCTGGAATCGCTTGGCCTGTGGTGGGGCAGCTTCGAACACAGCTACTTTTACAGCGATTCGCACAACGATCTGCCGCTGATGGAAAAGGTCACGCAGCCGGTGGCGGTCGACCCCGACGACATCCTGCGTGCCCATGCTGGCGAGCAAGGCTGGTCCATCCTCAGCCTGCGCTAAACGCGCATGCTGCGTTTTTCCTTCCTCAGTCCGGAAGCGCCCTACGCGATTCTCGCGGTCGCCACGCTGTTGTTGCTGTTGCGGCCGCTCAAGGCGATGCAGCGCTCGCTGCTCAATACCACTGTATTTTTCATCGCCTGCCTGCTCGGCGACCTGCTGGCCGGTTTTCTTTCGTCCGGCACAACTTCGCGCGCCGCCTCGGTGTGGCTGCGCCAGCTGGCGGTTTTCGGCGAAGGCCTGGTCTTTCTGCGCTTCTTCGGCATAGGGGTTTTCAACCTGCTGCTGCCGCAGCTGAAAATCCCGGTTTCCGGCATCCTCGCCGACATCCTGGTCATCATTGGCTATATCGGCTGGGGCTTCTTCCGCCTCAACCTGGCCGGCGTCGAACTCTCGCACCTGGTCACCACCTCGGCAATCATCACCGCCGTGCTCGCCTTCGCCATGCAGGACACCCTGGGCAACCTGCTCGGCGGCCTGGCGCTGCAAATGGACAACTCGCTGGAAATCGGCGAGTGGATCAAGATCGACGACCTGTCCGGCAAGGTCACTGACATCCAGTGGCGCTACACCGCGCTGCTGACCCGCAATGGCGAAAAAGTCGTGGTGCCCAACAGCCAATTGATGAAGGGGCGTTATTACATCCTCTGCGACCAACAGCAGGACAACCCGGCTTGGCGGCGCAGCGTTGATTTCAATATCGATTTCGCCATCCCGCCCGGACGCATTATCGAGATGGTCGAACAGGACATTGTCGCCGCGACCATCAAGCATATCGCCACCACGCCGCCGCCCAATTGCGTACTGATGGCCTTCGGTCCGGGCTACGCCCGCTACACCCTGCGCTACTGGCTGCTCGACCCGCAACTCGACGACCCGACTGACTCCGAAGTGCGCATGCATATTTTGGCCGCGCTGCAGCGCCATGGCATCCGCCTGGCGACCGACGACCACACCATCCACCTGGTCAAGGAAGGCGCCGCCCACCAGCAGGCCGTTCAGGACCGCGAAATGCGCCGGCGACTGCAGGCGATCAACGCCATCGAGCTGTTCAACCGCCTGGCCGAGCCGGAAAAGTGCCACCTGGCTGAACGCCTGATCAACGCCCCCTTCGCCCGGGGCGACGTCATGACCCGCCAGGGCGCGGTCGCGCATTGGCTGTACATCATTGTCGAAGGCGAGGCCGAAGCCTGGTGGCAAGCGCCGAACGGCAACCGACGCCTGCTGGAAAAACGTGGGCCGGGCGATGTCTTTGGCGAAATCGGCCTGATGACCGGCGCCCCGCGCCGGGCCACGGTCATTGCCAGCACCAATGTCCAGGCCTATCGCCTCGACAAGGCGGCCTTCCAGCAGATCATCGAACAACGGCCGGAACTGACTGACAGCCTGTCGAACATTCTCGAACAGCGTCTGCAACGCTTTGCCGAACTCGAAAATACCTACTTCGCCGAACAAAACCAGACTCCGCAAAATATCCCCGGATCCGCAGCAATCGGCAAGAAAATCCGCGACTTTTTTGGCCTGAATTGAGGCAAGCAAGATTAAAACTCCCGATAAATCACGGCCTTCCGGTAAAATCCCGGCTCTCCCGCAGCGCAACAAATCCTCTACCCGGCCCCCCGTGATTCGCAAACTCATTTCCCGCGTTTTCGGTGGCAAGAAGACCGCCGCCACTCATAACGAACCTGCTGTCATTCCCGTTTCCGGCCATGGCATCACCCGCGACCGCCTCAGTTCCGGCAGCCGCCGCACCTGTGAAACCCTGCAACAGCACGGCCACAAGGCTTTCGTGGTCGGTGGCGCGGTGCGCGACCTGCTGATCGGCGCCGATCCCAAGGACTTCGACATTGCCACCGATGCCACGCCGGAACAGGTTCGCGCCTGCTTCCGCCGTTCTCGCATCATCGGCCGTCGTTTCCAGATCGTGCATGTCATGATGGGTGCCGAAACCCTCGAAGTGACGACCTTTCGCGGCACGCTCGACGAAAAGACCAAGACCGACGAACACGGCCGCGTGCTGCACGACAATGTTTTCGGCAGCCAGGCCGAAGACGCCGCCCGCCGCGACTTCACGGCCAACGCGCTGTATTACGACCCGGCGACCGAAGCGGTGCTCGACTACCACCACGGCGTCGCCGATCTCAAGCAGAAAACCCTGCGCATGATCGGCGAGCCGCGCGCCCGCTATCGCGAAGATCCGGTGCGCATGCTGCGCGCCGTGCGCCTGGCGGCCAAGCTCGGCCTGCAGATCGATCCGGAAGCCAGGAAGCCGATCCGCGAAATGGCGACGCTGCTGGAAAACGTGCCGCCTGCCCGCCTCTTTGACGAAATGCTGAAGCTCCTGACCTCCGGTCATTCGGTCAAATGCCTGACCCAGCTGCGCGACGAAGGCCTGCACCACGGCCTCTTGCCGCTGCTCGACGTGATTCTCGAACAGCCGATGGGTGAAAAATTCGTCATGGCGGCGCTGGCCAGTACCGACGAGCGCGTGCGCCGCGGCAAGGGCACGTCACCCAGCTTCCTCTTCGCCACCCTGCTCTGGCATGAAGTGCTGGCGCTGTGGGACAAGCTCAAGGGCGAAGGCATGCTGAAAACGCCAGCGCTGTACCAGGCGATGGATCACATCCTCGACGTCCAGGCCGAAAAGCTGGCGATCACCCGCCGCATCACCGGCGACATCAAGGAAATCTGGTCCTTGCAGCCGCGCTTCGAACAACGCGCCGGCAAGCGCCCCTACGCCCTGCTCGAACAACCGCGCTTCCGCGCCGCCTACGATTTCCTCGTGCTGCGCGCCGAAGCCGGTGAAATCAACAAGGAACTGGCCGAGTGGTGGACGCGTTTCCAGAACATCGATGGCGAGCAGCGCAGCGAGATGCTGCTGCCCGAGCAAGCTGGCGAAAAGAAAAAACGTCGGCGCAAGAAAAAACCGGCCGCCAGCAGCGTCGACCGCAGTAGCGGCGAATAAGCGGTGAGTACGGCCTATATTGCCCTGGGCGCCAATCTCGGCGACCCGGCTGCGACGGTCAACGCCGCTTTTGCGGCCATTTCCGGATTGCCGCAGACCCGCCTCATCGCCACGTCGGCGCTTTATCGCACGGCGCCGGTCGGCATTACCGAGCAGCCCGAGTTCATCAACGCTGCCGCCCGCGTTGACACCACGCTGGCGCCGGAAGCCCTGCTCGATGCACTGCTGGCCATCGAACAGCAGTTCGGCCGCGTCCGCGAACTGCGCAACGGCCCGCGCACCCTCGACCTCGACGTGCTGCTCTACGATGATCAGATCATCGACACGCCGCGCCTGACCCTGCCCCACCCACGCCTGCACCTGCGCGCCTTCGTGCTCTACCCGCTGGCCGATGTCGCCCCCGAGCTGACCATTCCCGGTCGCGGCACCCTCGCCGCCTGGCTGCCGGCCGTCGCCAATCAGGGCATCATCCGGCTGTGAGCCTGTTCAGGGATTTGCCGGTCATCTGGCAAACGGTAATTCTGCTGTCGCTGTCGAATGTCTTCATGACTTTCGCCTGGTATTCGCACCTCAAGCATCTCAATGACAAGCCGTGGTGGATCGCCGCCCTGATCTCCTGGGGTATCGCGCTGTTCGAATACCTGATCCAGGTGCCGGCCAATCGCCTCGGCAATACCGAGATGTCGCTGGCGCAACTGAAAATTCTCCAGGAAGTCATCACCCTGGTGATCTTTGTTCCCTTTGTCGTCTATTACATGAATCAGCCACTGAAGCTTGACTATCTATGGGCGGCTCTGTGTATCCTAGGCGCCGTCTACTTTGTCTTCCGGTCGTAAATGTCTGCTCAAACCATCACCCGTCGCCTGACCCAGGCCGATCTCGCCAAGCGCCAGCAAGCCGGCGAAAAAGTCGTCATGTTTACCTGCTACGACGCCAGCTTTGCCCGCCTGCTCGAGGGCGCCGGTGTCGACAGCATTCTTATCGGCGATTCGCTGGGCAATGTCATCCAGGGCCACGACACCACCCTGCCAGTGACCATCGCCGACATCGCCTACCACACCGCCTGCGTCAAGCGCGGCTGTGATCGTCCCTTCATCATTGCCGACATGCCTTTCGGCAGCTACCAGGAATCGCCAGAACAGGCTTTCCGCAATGCCGTGACGCTGATGGCCGCTGGTGCGCAAATGGTCAAGCTCGAAGGCGGTCGCGAAATGGCCGCCACCGTGGCATTTCTCGTTCAGCGCGGCATCCCGGTCTGCGGCCACGTCGGCCTGACGCCGCAATCCGTACATGTACTGGGCGGTTACAAGGTCCAGGGCAAGAGCGATGCCGCTGCCCAGCGCCTCAAGGATGATGCCCTGGCGCTGCAACAGGCCGGCGCGACGATGATTGTTCTCGAAGCCATCCCGGCCACGCTCGCCGCCGAAGTCACGGCGCTGCTGAGCATGATCACCATCGGCATCGGCGCCGGCAAGGAATGCGCCGGCCAGGTCATGGTGCTGCACGACGCCTTCGACATCCCGCCTGGCAAGAAGGCCAAGTTCGTCAAGAATTTCATGGAAGGTGCCAGCTCCATCCACGACGCCGCCTGCCGTGCCGTCGCGGCGGTCAAGGATGGCAGCTACCCCGGCCCCGAACATACCTACGCCGCCTGAGCGGCGTAGCGTGAGGAGTGAGGGCCTCTGCTTCCTCACTCTTCACCTCGCTCCTAACTCCTCACCCCTCACCAAACCATGCACATTCATTCCGCCATTGCCGACCTGCGCTCGGCATTGCAAAACCGTGGTCGCGTCGTTTTCGTGCCGACCATGGGCAACCTGCACGCCGGCCACATCAGCCTGATGGAACAGGCCCGCGCCCACGGCGATACCGTGGTTGCGTCGATTTTCGTCAATCGCCTGCAGTTCGGGCCAAACGAGGACTTCGACAAATACCCGCGCACTTTCCAGGCCGACTGCGACAAACTTGCCGCCGCCGGCGTTGATGTGCTGTTCGCCCCGACCGAAAGCGATCTCTATCCCGAGCCGCAGGAATATTTCATCGAGCCGCCGGCCATCCAGAACGTGCTCGACGGCGAATTCCGTCCCGGCCACTTCCGTGGCGTCGCCACCGTCGTCAGCAAGCTGTTCAACTGCGTCCAACCCGACGCCGCCGTGTTCGGCAAAAAGGATTACCAGCAGCTGATGGTCATCCGCAACATGACGCGGCAACTGGCCATGCCGATCAACATCGTGGGCGGTGAAACGGTCCGTGCGGCGGATGGCCTAGCGCTGTCCTCACGCAATGGCTATCTCTCGGAAGCCGAGCGCGCCGAAGCGCCGCGTCTATATCGTTTGCTCAACGAAATCCGCGACGCCGTGCGCAATGGTGAGAGCGATCTCGACCAACTGGAAAAAGCCGCCGTGGCGCAGTTGACCGCAGCAGGCTGGAAAACCGATTATGTTGCAGTGCGACAACAATCCGACCTAGCCGTGCCAATCGCTGTAAACGCCCCGCTGGTGGTGCTTGCCGCGAGCCGCCTGGGAACCACCCGGCTCATTGATAACATTGAAATTTGACAAGCCGATGAAATCCATAATTACACGGTTGACAGCGGAAACTGTGCCGTTACAATGCGCTTCCCCCAACCGTCTGGATGAGTGAAACCATGCAGAGAACCATGTTGAAATCCAAGCTGCATCGTGTGACGGCAACCCACGCCGATCTCCATTACGAAGGCTCCTGCGCCATCGATGAAGACCTGCTCGAAGCAGCCAACATCAAAGAATACGAGCAGATCGACATCTGGAACGTCAACAATGGCGAACGTTTCACCACCTACGCCATTCGCGCTGAACGTGGATCGGGTGTCATTTCGGTCAACGGCTCCGCTGCTCGCCGCGCCGCGCCTGGCGACATCATGATCATCGCCACCTTCGCGGTTTACAACGAAGTCGAACTGGCCAAGCACGAGCCGGAGTTGATCTACGTCGATTCGCAAAACCGCATCGTTCGTCGCGGTCACCAGATTCCGGTGCAGGCTGCCGCCTGAATTGCCGGTTTCTTGTCTTGCCTCAACAAACCCGCCTTTCGGCGGGTTTTGTTTTGTGTAGAATGAAAATACAAAAATACAAGCAGTGGAGACATGGACCATGGGTGTTATCTTCGCCAAAACCGCCAAGGGGCAAGAAGAACTTACGACAAAAACTGGTGGCCTGACTCCCCGTCAACGCCGTGTTTTGATTTTTGTCGATGGCAAGCGCAGCGTTGAAGACCTCCGGGGCATGCTGCAATCCGACGACCTGCAACACACGCTCGGCCTGCTCGAGGAAGACGGTTTTATCGAACTGGCTGGCGTCACCACGGCCACCGGCGGCAAGGTAGCGCCACCACCAGCCGAACCACTGCCGTCAGTTACCGCTTTCCGCGAACTGCAGGACCCACCCGACCCGATCAGCCTGCAACAGGCACGCAACTTCATGATCAACACCTTGAATGCCTTCGTCGGCGCGCTCGGCACCAGTTCGCTGCTCGACCGCATCGAACTGGCCAAGACGCACGCCGACCTGCGCGGGATGTTCGACGAGTGGTATCACGCGCTGGTGATGTCACGCGAAGGCAAGCGCGAAGCCGAAGGCCTGCGCGAAAAATTGCTGCAGGTCATTTAGTTCGGCTCGGGCAAGCCCGCAATCACCGTATCGTCAGGATTCCGCTTTCCAGCTTTTCCGGATTCCTGACGATGCGAGAGTTTTCGGGATAGGCCCCAGCCTGTCGGCGCTCAGACCGCTTCGTCGACCTTGGGCTTGCGACTGCGCGTGGTACGCCGCGCCGGCTTGCGCTTGGCTGCTGGCGCTTCGCCTTCGGCCGGGGCGCTGACTGGTGCTACAGGCTCCGGAACGACGACTTCAACATTAATGGGCGGCACCTCGACGGGCTCGGCTG
>JAVBXO010000260.1 GCA_030824535.1 Azonexus sp.
GACTTACCGCATCGCCGGCCTGCCAGCGGCAAATTATCAATTTCAGCCCCTCAGCTACAATCAGCTGAAAGTGTTCGTCGTCGCCCTGGCCGCCGTCCTCGGCCTCATCGGCTTGCTGCTGCACCGCTTGCGTCGGCGCCGGTCATCCGCGCCCTGAAAGCATTTTTGCCCCAATTTTGCGGTCGACCGCAGAATTGCGCCCAAATCCGCCCAGGCACCCGGCATCCTCTGCCGCCCCTCGAGATAGTTCTTTCTATGTAACCAAGGTTACATATCCCATACGCCTTTTGGCCTAATCTTCGCCGTATTGGCAAGCGAAGATCCGGGCGAGAAGGACAAACATCATGGGCAACAAGGACGGCAAGACCAGCGCGCAAGCCTATCAGAGCGTGCTGATGTTCAGCAAATATCAAAAAATCTACGCCAAGCGCGCCCGTGGTTTTTTTGATAACTGGCGCATCGCCCTGGTGCTGATCACCCAGGCCATTTTCTACGGCGGCCTGTGGCTGGAATGGAATGGCCGCCAGGCGCTGCTGCTCCACCTCGTCGAACGCAAGTTCTATATCTTCGGGCTGGTTTTCTGGCCGCAGGACATCATCTACCTGACGGTCATCCTCATCGTTTCGGCCTATACGCTGTTTCTGGTCACCGCCGTCGCCGGCCGGCTGTTTTGCGGCTATGCCTGCCCGCAAAGCGTCTATACGCAGATTTTCATGTGGATCGAAACCTGGGTCGAAGGCGACCGCAACGCCCGCATCAAGCTCGACCAAGGCCCACTGACTGCCCGCAAACTGCGCCTCAAGCTGAGCAAGCACGGCCTGTGGATCATTTTCTCGCTGTGGACCGGCTTCACGCTGGCCGGCTACTTCAGCCCGGTCAAAGAACTCTGGCACAACCTGCAAAGCTGGAATCTCGGCGGCTGGGAAATTTTCTGGATCTTTTTCTACGCCGGCTTCACCTACCTGCTCGCCGGCCACATGCGCGAACTCGTGTGTCGCCACATGTGTCCCTACGCCCGCTTCCAGAGCGCGATGTTCGACCCGGACACGATGATCATCACCTACGACGACAAGCGCGGCGAACCGCGCGGCCAGCGTAGCCAGGGCGGCAACCAGGCGCCGCTGGGCGATTGCGTCGATTGCGGCCTGTGCATTCGCGTCTGCCCGACCGGCATCGACATCCGCAACGGCCTGCAATACGAGTGCATCGGCTGCGCCTCCTGCGTCGACATTTGCGACGAAGTCATGCGCAAACAGGGCAAACCAACCGGCCTGGTGCGCTACTCCACCGAAAACGCCATGAAGGCCAACTTCGACCGCATGGAGATTTTCCGCCACATCATCCGGCCGCGCATCATGGTCTATACCGCCATCCTGGTGCTGATCACCCTGCTCGCCGCCTGGTTCCTCGCCCACCGCATCCCGCTCAAGGTCGACGTCATCCGCGACCGCACGGTGCTGGCGCGCGTGGTCGACGATGGCCGCATCCAGAACATCTTCACGCTCAATTTCATGAACACTGAAGAACGCCCGCACCGCTACACCGTCAGCGTTTCCGGACTCGCCGGCCTCGAAATCGTCGGCCGCCATGAATTCGACGTCGACGCCGCCAGCGCCCATTCCGCCATCATCCCCGTCCTCGCCAACCCAGACGCCGGCGCCCAGGGTGCCAACCCGATCCAGTTCGACATCGTCGCCCAGGAAGACCTGGCGATACGAGTGAAGGAAAAGGCGTCTTTCCTGTTTCCCTTGCAGCGCTGAGCAAGCAGTCATGCCACAGCCGAATTCCCGATGGCGGCAATGCTGGAAACTGGCGGACTGTCGTGCAAATAACCCAAACAATCCGCGTTCAAACTGATGCTGCCCGGATTCTGCGGTCAAGCTCAAAATCCAGGCAAAAACCAATCAGCCCGCTTGCAGCAGCTTTCCCCTGCCCAGCAAACATCACGGCAGACTGGCACATGAAATACGACATCCTTGCCAGACATGAGAAAATTCACTTTCCCGGTAGCTGCTGATACCCCATGAAAATTCTCGAATATACCGGTCTTGACACCTCGCGGGTCAAAGCCAGCTATCGCAAGGTAGCCGATGCCATCGCCCGCCACGACTTCCACGCCGCTCAGGTCAAGAAACTGAGCAGTCTCGGCCACGGCAAGTTCTACCGCGCCAAACTCGACGACGCCAACCGCCTGCTGTTCACCCTGCTTCGGCACGGCGACGAGGTGTGCGCGCTGATGCTTGAAGTCATTGCCAATCACGACTATGACAAATCGCGCTTTCTGCGTGGCGCGGCCATCGACGACAGCAAAATTCCCGATATCGCTGCCGATATCGCCATTGCCGAAGCCCAGCCGGTGCGCTACCTGCACCCGGAACGCACGGCGATTCATCTTCTCGACAAGCCCATCTCCTTCGACGACACCCAGGACGCTATCTACCGCCAGCCGCCGCCGCTCATCGTGGTCGGCAGCGCCGGCAGCGGCAAAACAGCGTTGACCCTCGAAAAGCTCAAGCATGCCGAAGGCGAAGTGCTTTACGTCACGCACTCCAGCTACCTGGCGCAAAGCGCCCGCGATCTGTATTACGCCAATGGTTTCGAGCACAGCGGCCAGGAGGCGGTTTTCCTGTCCTACCGCGAGTTTGTCGAGTCGATCCGCGTCCCGCCCGGTCGCGAAGCCAGCTGGCGCGACTTCGCCGGCTGGTTTGCCCGCCTGCGGCAAAACTACAAGACCTTCGACGCTCATCAGGTCTTCGAGGAAATTCGCGGCGTGCTGGCGGCTGGCGCCGGCGGTGTGCTGACGCGGGCGGACTACCTCGCCCTCGGTATCCGCCAGTCGATTTTTCCTGCCGAACAGCGCGAACAGCTCTATGAACTGTTCGAGAAATATCGCGCCTGGCTGAGCGAAGCCAAACTCTACGACCTCAATCTCGTCGCCCAGGCATGGCAGGCATTGGCCGCGCCGCGCTACGACTTTGTCGTCGTCGACGAGGTCCAGGATCTCACCACCGTGCAACTGGCGCTGGTTCTCAAGACCCTGAAGAAACCCGGCCACTTTCTGCTGTGCGGCGATTCCAACCAGATTGTCCATCCCAACTTTTTCTCCTGGGGTCAGGTCAAGAGCCTGTTCTGGAAAGACCCGACACTGGCCGAGCGCCAGGAACTGCGCGTGCTCACCGCCAATTTTCGCAACGGTCTGGAAGCCACGCGCGTCGCCAACCAGTTGCTGAAAATCAAGCAGCGGCGCTTCGGCTCCATCGACCGCGAAAGCAATTTCCTCGTCCAGGCCGTCGGTGGCGAGCCCGGACAGGTCGCGCTGATGCCGGACAAGGACGCCGGCAAACGCGAACTCGATCAACAGATCCGCCAGTCCACCCAGTTCGCCGTGTTGGTCATGCGCGACGAAGACAAGGCGGAAGCGCGCAAGCACTTCGCCACCCCGCTGCTCTTCTCCATCCACGAAGCCAAGGGCCTCGAATACGAGAACATCGTTCTCTACCGCTTCATCTCCGACCACCGCGCCGAATTCAGCGACATCGCCGAAGGCGTCACGAAAGCCGACCTGGCCGTTGAGACGCTGGATTACCGACGGGCCAGGGACAAAGGCGACAAGTCGCTGGAGGTCTACAAATTCTTCGTCAATGCCCTCTATGTCGCGCTGACCCGCGCCATCCGGAACATTTACATCATTGAATCGGACACCGGCCACCCGATCTTCGAGCTACTCGACCTGAACCTAGGCCAGGTCAAGCTTGAGGCGAAAAAATCCACGCTGGAAGACTGGCAGAAGGAAGCGCGCAAGCTTGAACTGCAAGGCAAGCAGGAACAGGCCGAAGCGATCCGCCGCACCATCCTCAAGCAGACGCCGGTCCCCTGGCCGGTGTTCAATGAAGCCAGGCTCATCGACACCCTGCACAAAGTCTTCCGCGAACAACTGCCCGGCAGCAAGCTGCGCCAGCAACTTTACGAGTACGCCACCTGCCAGGACGAAGCGCAACTGGCCAGCTACCTGCTCAGCGAGGGCAAATTCGAGCCGGCGAAAAACTTTGCCCAGCACCGCCAGAGCCAGGGCCGCAAGAGTTATCTCCCCTACTTCGGCAAGTATCACAAGGACATCCTGAAGCAATGCACTCAGTATGGCATCGAGCATCGTTTGCCGATGAACCAGACGCCGCTGATGGCCGCTGCTGCTGCCGGCAATCTGCCCTTGGTGGACATCCTGCTCGACCAGGGCGCCGACCGCGAAGCCGTCGACCACTATGGCTGCAACGCGCTGCACTGGGCGATGCGCGAAGCCTTCCACGATCAGAAATTTGCCTGTGGCCCATTTGCCGCCCTCTACGAACGGCTCGCCCCGGCCAGCATCGACGTCAATACCGGGGATCGACTGGTGCGCATTGACCGCCATCTGTCCGAATATTTCCTCTTCCAGACACTATGGGTCCTGTTCAAAACCCGCTTCACCCACCCCCAACGCCGCAGCAACGGTGCGTTCGAGACGCAAGCGATTCTCGACGTCTGGCAGCACCTGCCGCCCCACGTCGTCCGCCCGGAACGTAACAAACGCCAGCATCTTTCCGGGGTGCTGTCGCGCAACGAGGTCGACCGCGACTACGCCTACAACCGGGCGCTATTCAAGCGCGTGGCCCAGGGCTGGTACCAGTTCAATCCCCAACTCGCCGTGCGCCGTCGCCAAGGTGAGGAAGAACACTGGACGCCGATCTATGCTGCCCTCAATCTGCCGCTGATCAACGAATTCGCTTTCGACAACGGCTGGGTCAATCTCGCCGACCCCATCCAGGCCTACCTGTCGCTGGCCGGGCTGGGCGAACGCCGCATCCCCATCGCCACCGAACGCCGCATCGCACACGAAGCCGCCCTGCAACGCCAACGGGAAGAAGAGGAAGCGGCCAGCCGGGCCGCCCTGGAACGCTGGAAAGCAGAACAGGCCGCCGCCCGACGGCAGCCCGCCAGGTGGGGAACCCCGGCGGCCAAACAGCAGGAGCTGGAACGCCTGCGACAGGAAATCGAGGCGCGCAAAAAGCGCTGATTGATCGCCCCGGCAAGCGAGCTGGGCATTTTTGCCTGAATTCTGCGGTCGACCGCAGAATTCAGGCAAAAACCATTCAAACCGGTTTTTGCAGCAGATCGACGCGTTGCGGGTTGTGGAAGGTCGCGCCTTCGGGCGTCAGGTAGGTTTCGAATTTTTCCTGGACTTGCTGATACAGCGCCGGCGCCAGCTGGTGATTGCTGTGGGTGACCTGGATCATGCGCTGATCGAATTGCGCGAAATTGGCGAAATGGCTGCGGGTGTTGAAGAACAGTTCCTTCTTCAGCAGCAGGCAGCCATCGTCGACGGCTTTGCCGATGGCGGCGAAAGCGGCTGCGCGGACAATCTGCTCGTCGTGAAAGAGACGGAAAACCTCGTTCAATTCGCCGGCAAAGACTGGTTCGGAAATCCAGGCCAGGCCGCCGGGTTTGAGGACGCGGGCGATTTCGCTGAGGGCTTGATCCATGTCGGCCAGCGGCACATGGTGCAGGGATTTGAACATCAGCACGATATCGACGCTGCTGTCGGCCAGCGGGATGGCTTCGGCGCCGCCCTGGCGGAAGCTGACCTGCGGCAGATCGGTGATTTGCTGGTTGATCTCGTGCTGGATCAGGTCGACTTCGAGGGCAATGATTTCCTTGACGCCAGCCGTCTCGGCCAGCATTCGGGTTTTTTCGGCCTTGCCGCAGCCCAGCTCAAGGACGCTGGCGCCCGCGAAGGAAAGTTCGTCGAGCATGAGCTGGACTTCGTTCTGCAGGCTGTTCTGGCTGGGATCGGCAATCTTCATGGCGGGGATTGGGGTGATGAGGAAAGGGCAACTATATTAACAGTTGGTGATTGAGCGACTGCCGCGCATTTTTGCCTTCTGCAACAGGTCGACCGCAGAATTGAGCAAGCGGGGGCTTGCACTATGTTTGGCCAGCCTGTCCAATGGCAACGAACGCTGCCAACTTTGCCTGAACGCTGATGAAACCGCTCCCCTGCCCGTCCTGCCGCCAGATCATGGACAAACATCGCTTTGAACGCCGGCTCGGCGGCGAGGTGATTCTCGACCTGTGCTTCAGTTGCCAGAGCATCTGGTTTGACGAGTTTGAAAGCGTGCAGATCACGCCCGGCAGCATCATCAAATTATTCAAGCTGATCCACGAACAGCGCGATGCGCCGCGCCAGCCGCTGAGCAACCCGCTGCGCTGCCCGCACTGCCGCGAGAAACTGCTGCATGGCCTGGATCTGGCCAAGGCCGGCGGCCAGTTCAATTACCACCGCTGCCTGCAAAAGCACGGGCGCTTCACGACTTTTGCCCAGTTCATGATCGAAAAGGGCTTTGTCCGGCAGTTGAGCAACGCGGAAGTCGAGCAACTGGCGGCGACGGTCGGCAGCGTGCGCTGCACCGGCTGCGGCGCGCCGGTCGATATTCGCCACGACCATGCCTGCCCGCATTGCCGGGCACCGATTGCCATTCTCGATCCGCAAGCGGTCGAACAGGCGCTGGCCGGCTACCAGCAGGCCGAGATCAAGCGCACGACGGTCGATGTCGAAGCGATGGGCGACGCGCTGGTCATGCGCGAAAAGGAAAAATCACGCTGGCAGCGGGAGAAAAAAGCGGGGCGCATTGAGGATATTGATCTGGGCGATGCGCTCGAAGCCGGCTTCGAACTGATTTCCCGGCTGATCACTCACTGAAGCCGCTGCGGCTTGAGCTCGATGCCTTCGAGGTAAATCGTTCCTTCCTGGATCGTGCAGGAAAGTTTCATGTTCCGCTGTGCCAGTCCGGCCAAGGCTTGGCCCTCTTCCGGCGTCAGGCGCCAGACTTCGAGATTGGCAAAACGCCCCAGACCTTCGCCGATCTGCTTCCACCAGGTCATCCCCTTGGGGCCATAGGCCAGCACGATGGTCCGGTCGGACTTGTGGCAGGCCTTGCGCACCCGCGTTTCGTCGGGCAAACCCACCTCGATCCACAAGCGGATGACGCCCGCCGGATCAATTTCCCACAACGCCGCCTCTTCATCGGTCGAAATACCCTTGCCAAAGCTCAGATCCTGGCCGGCGTACAGGGCAAAGGCCAGCAGGCGGACCATCATGCGCTCGTCGGTTTCCGAAGGATGGCGGGCCAGGGTCAGCGCATATTCGGCAAAATGCCCGCGATCAAGGTCGGCGACCTGCAGCTCGGCCTTGAATATCGTTGCTTTCAGCGCCATGGCGGCTCCCGGAAAAAAGCGCGCATTATCCCACGAGCCCTCCGGCTGACTGGGCCCATCGGCTTCATGATCGATATCGCAATCGGTGCCCGCCATTCTTCGGCTATGGCAAAGCCAGACGCAAAATTTCTGCCTATTTATTAGGCAGCGCCATTTTCCCCTTTAAAAACATCCAGCTATCGCATCTATCCCAAGCTTGTCCACAGGCTTGTACGAGTCAAACGGGGATAAAACCGGGCATCGGGGGGATTGGCAGCCACCGGCAGCCGCGGAGCACTTCCGGCGCCTTTTGCCCATTTTTTAGGCAATGTCTTTTTTCCCTTGTGCAACAAGCACCTGCGGCATCTATCCCAAGCTTGTCCACAGGCTTGTGCGAGTCAA
>JAVBXO010000343.1 GCA_030824535.1 Azonexus sp.
CTCCCCCTGAGAGCTGCCGAGCAACGCAGGGCTTGGCGGATAAAGGGCGAGGACTGTCTGAGCCGCGCAGCGGCGAGTTCCGCAGCCCCCGCCAAGGCCGAGTAGCGCAGGGCACCGGGCGCAGCCCGGCAGCGAACCGGGGTCGCCTTCTTTTTGCTTACTTTTTCTTGGCGAAGCAAGAAAAAGTAAGTCGCGCCGCAAGCGCGAAACCAGCGCATCCACAGAGGAATCTCGTAGATAAACAACATCTCCTTCCCCCTTAAAACCCGCGTTGTCATCCCCAGGTAACAGGCCACCCGTAATCTAGCCGGATGCATGATTCCGACAAAAATCACGGCCAGCCCTCGCGGGCATGGTCTTTGGGGAAGGGGCGGGCACTTTTCCTTATCGCCTTGGTTCTGGCCCTTGCCGGCTGTTCACCGCGCCAGCTGGTCATCGGCAATCTCGCTGACGAACTGGCCGCGCAAGGCCGTTCCAGCGAGAACGACCTGGAACTGGCGCGTGACGCGGCACCCTTTTATCTGAAGCTTTCCGAATCGGTGCTGCGTCAGCAGCCAGGGCACCTGGCGCTGGCTGAATCGGTCGCCGGTGGCTTCACCCAGTACAGCTACGCCTTCGTCGCCTTCGAGGCTGACAAACTTGAGTCGCAGGACGCCAGGGGCGCCGAGCGGTTGCGCCAGCGGGCGGCGAATTTGTATCGGCGGGCGCACGAACATGCGGTCAACGCGCTGGAAAGCCTGAATTCCGGATTCATGGCCGCCTTGCGTCAGACCGAAGCCGCCTTGTGGCCGCAGGTTCCGCGTGAGCAGGTCGGTCTGGCCTATTGGGCGGCGGCGGCCTGGGGCGGCTGGATTTCGTTGGCCAAGGATGATCCGGAAGTCGTTGCCGATCTGCCGCTGGCCGTGCGTTTGGCTGATCTGGCTGCGCAGAGCGATCCGGACTGGGGCAATGGCGCGCTGACCAGCTTGCGCGCAACGTTTGAAACGGCGCGGCCGGGTGGTGACCGCAAGCAGGCCGAACGCTGGCTGGACGAGGCGATTGCCCGCAGCGGCGGTCGTCTGCCCAGCCCCTTGCTGGCCAAGGCCGAGGGCATCGCGCTGCCGGCTGGCGACCGCGCCGGTTTTGAAAAATTGCTGCAGCAGGCCGTGGCCAGCCGCGACGAGCCGGGCAGCAGCCAGGCCTTGCAGAACGAGATCATGCGCCGGCGGGCGGCATGGTTGCTGGAACAGTCACCCGACTTGTTCTGATGGAGGAGACAAACAAATGAAAAAAAGACTGACCGCGCTGCTACTCGGCGCCTTGCTCGCCTGTTCGGCGCTGGCTGCTGACAAGCAATTGCGCATCGGCACGCTGGCGCCGAAAAATTCGCTGTATCACCGGCAGTTGATGGAACTCGGCGAAGCCTGGCGGACGGCGCAGGGCGGCGGCAAGTATCTGGTTTATCCGGACGGCAGCCAGGGCGGTGAAACGGACATGGTGCGGCGCATGCGCATCGGCCAGTTGCAGGGCGGTTTGCTCTCGGTCGTCGGTCTGCGCGAGATCGAGCCCTCGATTGCCGCCCTGCAAACCATGCCGCTGATGTTCCGCACCTGGGACGAAGTCGATTACGTGCGCGAAAAAATGCGCCCGGCGATGGAAAAGAAATTCCTCGACAAGGGCTTCGTCGTGCTCGCCTGGGGTGACGCCGGCTGGGTGCGCTTCTTCTCGAAAAAAGCCGCATTCCGCCCCGATGACTACAAGGCGATGAAGTTCTTTGCCTGGGGCAGCGAATCCGAGCAACAGGAAATCATGAAAAGCCTGGGCTACACGCCGGTGCCACTGGAAACCGGCGACATCCTGCCGGCGATCCAGACCGGCATGATCGACGCCGTGCCCTCGACGCCGTATTTCGCGCTGGCCACGCAGATCTACAACACCGCCGGCAACATGCTCGACCTCAACTGGGCGCCCATCGTCGGCGCGTTGGTCATCACGCAAAAAGCCTGGGACGACATGAGCCCGGCAGTCCAGCAGGCCGTGCGCGAAGCCGGCGCCAAAGCCGGCGCGCAGATCCGCAACCAGGCGCGCAAGGAAGTCGACGAAGCCGTCGAGGCCATGAAAAAACGCGGTCTTGCGGTCAACACGCCAAATGCCGAACAAATGAAGGAATGGAACGCCCTGGCCGACAAACTCTACCCACGCATCCGCGGCAAGCTGGTGCCAGTCGACACCTTCGACGAGGTCGTCGGGCATTTGAAGGCCTATCGCGCTGGGAAAAAATAAGGCCTTGCGGGGCGTTGACCGCAAAAATTTGGAACCGTCGCTCCCGCGCAGGCGGGAGCCCAGCAGTGCAGCAGGGTCGGTGAGCGTCAGGGAAATGCCTGGATTCCCGCCTGCGCGGGAATGACCGCTAAAAAAACAGGTATACCCGAATGGCACTTACTTAAGCCAAGGGCATTGTAAATGCTCGATGTTTTGACCCCATTTTTAGAGGAAGACGATGATGCGTAGGTGCGAATTCATTCGCACGGTCAAGGTATTTTGTGCGAATAAATTCGCACCTACATGCAAGTTTTTGCCTTAAGTAAGTGCCATTCAGGTATGCCCATGAATACTTTCCGTCGCCTCGGCGATTTCGACGCCGTCCTCGCCGCCACTGCGCTGGCCCTGATGTTGCTGATCCCGCTCGCCGAAATCGGCCTGCGCCCCTTGCTCGGCAGCGGTATCGACAACGCCCCGGTGCTCGTGCAACACCTTGGCCTTTTGCTGGCGATGTTTGGCGCCCTGGTTGCCGAACGCGGTGGTCATCTGACTTCGCTCGGTGGTGGCCTGGCAGCGGCCGGTGATGCGCGCTGGCGGCTGGCGGCGCTGCTGTTCTGGCGCGCCAGTGCCGGGCTGATCTGCGGCATGCTTGGGCAGGCCAGCTGGACTTTTGTCGCCAGCGAAATGGCCGCGCCGCAGCCGCTGGCCTACGGCATTGAAGGCTGGTGGTTCCAGCTGGCGATGCCCGCCGGCTTCCTGCTGATCGGCAGCAAACTGGCTTTCCGCATGGCCCCGGCCGGCCTCTGGCGCCTGTTGCCGGCGCTGCTGCTGCCCTTGCTTGGCTGGCTGCTGGCCGGCCATTTCGACGGTGAAACCCTGCCGCTGTGGCCGTTCGCGCTGTGGCTGCTGGCCCTGCTGCTGTGCGGCGCACCGATTTTTGCCGTGCTCGGCGGTCTGGCGCTGGCCCTGTTCTGGAGCGAAGGCCAGCCGCTGGCCTCGGTGCCGCTCAGCCACTACCAGATCACCGTCAATCCTTCGCTGCCGGCCTTGCCGCTATTCACGCTGGCCGGGTTGATCTTCGCCCGCACCGGCGCCGCGGCGCGCCTGGGCGATGTGTTCACCGCGCTGTTCGGCCACGGCGCCACCGGCACAGCCATCGCCGGCGCATTGCTCTGTTCCTGCTTCACGGCATTGACCGGCGGCAGTGGCGTGACCATCCTGGCGCTCGGCGGCCTGCTGCTGCCCTTGCTGACGCGGGCGGGTTTTCCGGAGCAGAAGGGCATCGGCCTGGTGACCAGCGCCAGCGCGCTGGGCGTGCTGCTCGCGCCCTCGGTGCCGCTGATCATGTTCGCCATCATCGCCCGCGTGCCGATCAACACCATGTTCCTCGCTGGCGTGCTGCCGGCCTTGGTCATGGTCGCTTTCCTGCTGCTCGTCGGCGGTTTCCTGAAAAAAGGCGCTGCTGCGGTCGACCTGCCCAAACCGGCCAATTCCGTACCGCTGGCCACCGCCACCAAAAAGGCCCTCTGGGAAATCCTCGCCCCGGTCGTCGCCATCGGCTCGCTGGTCAGCGGCATCGCCACGCCGACCGAAAGCGCCGCGCTGACCGCCGCCTACGCCATCCTGACGCAAAGCCTGGCGCACCGCGAACTCGACTGGCGCAGCCTGGGCCGGACCCTGGTCGATTGCACCCAGGTCATCGGCGGCATCATGCTCATCCTCGGCATGGCGCTGGGCCTGACCAACTACCTGATCGACGCCGGTATTCCCGACGCCGCCATCGACTGGGCGCAATCCATCCTGCCCAACCGCTGGGCCTTCCTGATCGCGCTGAACGTCTTTTTGCTGATCGCCGGCGCGCTGATGGAAATCTACGCCGCGATTGTCGTCCTTGTACCGCTGCTGCTGCCGGTCGCCCAGGCCTACGGCATCGACCCGGTGCACTTCGGCGTGATCTTCCTCGCCAACATCGAAATGGGCTTCCTCTGCCCCCCAGCCGGCATGAACCTCTACTTCGCCTCGGCGATGTTCGACAAACCCATCCGCGAAGTCGCCACCGCCGTCCTCCCCGCCGTTGCCGCGATGTTCCTCGGCGCCCTGACCATCTCCGCGCTGCCCTGGCTGGCCACCTGGTTGCCGGGAGTGCTGGGGCTGTAAGGCTCGGGGGGTGGCTTGCCGCTGATTACCTGAAGGCGGTATTTGGCAAAAATGCTGGAAATTTGCTGTTGACCGCAGAAATGCCGATTTTGGTATGAAGGGGAGTGCCGTCTGGCATGGGTTGATCAGTACAATCGCATTTGGATGGTTTTCTGATTTTTTGCAATGTCGCGGTGCAAGAGTTGCATCGACTTTCGAGATGCGTTTATTCCTGATCCGGACTTTTCTATGAAAATTTCAGTTGTGATCGATAGTAACGCTTGGAATTTCTTATTTGATAGGAATATCAATCTCTATCGTGAGCTTCCGCCCGAAGAGTTTGCATGCTTTGTGCCGCGTGAAGTTGAGATCGAAATCGAAGCAATACCGGACGTCGGCAAAGATGGTTCGGACAAAGGACCCTTGAAGCGATATATCCGAGAGAGCATCGCTCGAAATCAGGTGGAGACAACTGCAGTTTTTGGTTTTGCAGAGGCAAATCCTGCTGCTGGCCCAGCAACATATGCTGGTTTCGGGGAGGGCACATTTCAGTCGGACAATGAGCGAGATTGGTACGCAAGCCCAAAAATAAGGTCCTATCTTCTCGGAAAACCCAAGAAAGGCTCGGGTCTCTCAGCTAATGAAGCCGATACTGCAGTTTCAGCTGCATCGTTCATCAGTATCGTGCTTACTTGCGATAGGAAGAGTGGTCCTATTGTCGAGGCTGAAAAAGGAGGGGGGCGGGTTGTATTTCTTTCCGATGCACTCTTGAAGTCGCCGTCTCTGAGAGTTTTCTTAAAATCCATTGCAATTAAATGACTTGCCAAAATAGATGGTCGCTATCAGCAAGTAGGTCGGGTTAGCGTAGCGTAACCCGACATTTGCGGCGGTTGCTGGTGTTTATCGGGTTACGCCCTGCGGGCCAACCCGACCTACAGGGCTATTCAGGGAAAAGACGGGAAAATATAAAGTATGACCAAGTTGGAAATTCTATTATTCGTCGTCGTGATTGCCTGTTTTTTCGTAGTGAGAGTAATCAGGCAGCGTGATATCAGGCTTGGAAGAGAGGAATACATAAGGCGATACATATTTACCTCAGAGATTTTTTCCAAGGTCAGGGAGCAATATCCAGCGCTGGAAGAAAAAGACTTATACCTGGTGGCCAGAGCTTTACGGGAATATTTTATTATTTACTTGCGTGCCAATAAGAAAACCATCGGTATGCCATCAAGGATTGTCGATGTAATGTGGCATGAATTTATCCTTGATACCAGAAAATATACTGATTTTTGCCACAAGGCTTTCGGCGCGTACTTTCATCATATTCCGGCGTCAAAGTCTCAAAAGGGTATTGCCGTCGCTAATAGCATGAAAAATACCTTGAGGTTGGCATTCCTGGAGGAAAACATTAATCCGGAAAAGCCTACCCGCTTGCCCTTACTGTTTGCTATAGACGAAAAACTTAAAATACCTAAAGGTAATATTTATCGGCTGCCAACATCTGCGCAAGGCGTGTCTGGCAGCAATAATTCAAGCTGTGGGGGAATTGCTTGTGGCGGTAGTTCGTGTTCGGATTCCTCTGGTTGTTGTGGAGACAGTGGTTGTGGTGGCGGCTGCGGAGGAGGCGATTGAAGGTGCATCCTCTCGGGGCTGATACCGTCTTGAATTACAAGGCCTCATATCTGCCCCAAGGTGCAAGGAGTTGATCTCGAAATGATCGAATACCGCGAAAACCAGCCACTTGATTCTGTCGAAATTGCTCGTCTCTTCGGGGCGTCGGGCATCAGCCGGCCGACGAAAGATATTCCGCGCATCGCGCAGATGTTTGCCAACGCCAACCTGGTCATTTCAGCCTGGGACGGAGCCCACTTGATTGGCGTCTGTCGGGCGCTGACGGACTACAGTTATTGCTGTTACCTCTCCGATCTGGCCGTTGACCTCGCCTATCAGCAGCATGGCATCGGTCGGGAGTTGATTCGCCGCACCCAGGCCATGATTGGCGAAGAGGTATCCCTGATCCTGCTGTCCGCCCCCGGTGCGATGGCCTATTACCCCAAGCTCGGTTTTGCTCTGGCGGACAACGCCTATGTTATTCGGCGAAAGCGTTGATGACGCCTTGGCCGGAAGAAGGGGGCGGATACCGTCCTGAATTGCAAGCGCTGACTGCCACCTGCCGGTAATTCTGGCGCGCTCGTCCTGCCCGGCGCACAATCAGGACAGCGCATCTGATGGTGAAATTCCATGTCCGCCCAGGCTCCCAGCAATTTTTACGGTAGTGAACAGCACCCGTTCCCGAGCGGGCCCTTGGCTTTTTCATGGGCGGCGCTTGCGCAGGAACTGGGTGTTGGCGAAGACGGCGCGTTCAATATGGCCTGGATCGCTGTGGACCGGCATGTCGCGGCCGGGCGGGGTGAGCGTGTCGCTTTCCGCTTTCTGGGTGAGGATGAGCGCTGCCGCGAGCGGCGCTTGCTGGCGTTTGTCGGGTTACGCCCTGCGGGCTAACCCGACCTACAGGGCTACAGGGCTTTCGGGTGGGGCAACGGGCGGACGCAGCACAAGCTCCAGGCCAAGCAGATTGGCCAGTACCAGCAAACGCTCGAGCGTTATGGTTCCGGGGGCCGACTCGAGTGCAGAAAAGCGGTTTTGACTGATGCCCAGTCGTCTTCCGACCTGACTTTGCGAGAGTTTGAGCGCCTTGCGATAGTCACGCAGATAGGCTCCGGCTTGCGCCGGGGTGTGAATGGCGGTGGCAGGTAAGGGCATCTTCAGGCCTCATGCTTAGCTGTAAAACGGATATTTCTAGATTATCCGGATTGCAGCTAAAACCCAAGTGCCCGGATGACGCCATCAAACTATCGGGTGCGTTGAGAGGTCGCCAGCATTTCTTCAAGGTGAGCAATGACGGACCCCGTGCTGACATAGCGCCCGCTTTGGCGGGCCTTATCCCTTGAATTCAGGGCGTAGGCGATGAAGGTCTGCTGCAACTGCCTGCATTCGATGTTTTCCCGGATGGCTTGCTCGACGAAGCTCGGCAGCGTTTCGCCTTCCTGCAGGATTTCCTCGGCGGCTTGCAGGAGTGCAGGGCTGACGTTGATGGCGGGAAAAGTACTGGTTTTCATCGGGGGGCTCCCCCTGCGTCAGGATAGTTGTCCCACTAGCCTGATTTAGAGTTCAGGCGTGATAAGCAGTGGGCAATGAAGAGGACGAGATGAAATATCCGAAGGAACTGAAGCAGAAAGTACTGTC
>JAVBXO010000414.1 GCA_030824535.1 Azonexus sp.
CGCGCTCGAAGACCAAAAGGAAGGCATGGCTGCCTTCACTGAAAAGCGCAAGCCGGTCTTCAAGAACCGCTGATTTGCACCTTTTCGCCGACATTTCCAGCCACGGTTTCGGGCATCTGGCGATCAGCGCGCCAGTGCTCGTTGCCCTGGCGGAAATCGTCCCGAATTTGCAGTTGACCGTAAGAAGCGGCCTGCCGCCGGCCAAGTTGCGCCAGCGCATCCCCCTGAACTTCACCCTGATTGAGGCGAGCAGCGATTTTGGCTACCGCATGATCGACGCGATCCATATCGATCTGCCGGCCAGCGCCGCCGACTACCAGGCCGCCCATGCTGACTGGCCGGGACGGGTCGCGGCAGAGGCTGAATTCCTGCGTTTTTTGGGCGTCGACCGCGTGATCAGCAATGTCAGCTACCTGCCGCTGGCCGGTGCTGCCGCCGCCGGCATTCCGGCGATGGCGATTTGTTCGTTGAACTGGGCTGATCTGTTTGCCCATTTTTTCGGCAATGAAGCCTGGGCCGCTGGCATTCACCGCGACATGCTCGCCGCCTATCGCAGCGCCCAAGCCTTCATCCGCATCGCCCCCGGCATGCCGATGCCCGCCTTGAACAATATCGTCGATGTCGGGCCGATCAGCGTTCTCGGCCGGCGTCATGATCTCGGCCTCAAGGGCGACAAGGCCGTGCTCGTCGCCATGGGCGGCATCGCCCATCGTCTGCCGGTGGAAAACTGGCCGCAATTGCCGGGAATTCGCTGGCTCTTGCCGGCGGCCTGGCAATGCCGGCATCCGGCGGCGCTGAGCATGGAATCCTTGGGCTTGAGCTTTACCGACCTGCTGGCCTCGGTCGACGCCATCATCACCAAGCCCGGCTACGGCACCTTCACCGAAGCAGCGGTCAACGGCACGCCCGTGCTTTACCAGCGCCGCGAGGACTGGCCGGAACAGGCATGCCTGATCGACTGGCTGCAGGAAAACGGCCGTTGCCGCGAAATTGCGGTCGACCTGCTGGAAGGGGGTAATTTCACCAGCGCCCTGGCGGCGCTGTGGGCCCAGCCGGCACCAACGCGGCCGGCGATTACCGGCGCGCATCAGGCCGCAGCCATCATAGCGGGCGGAAGCCGAAGCGCTTGAGCAGTTCGCCGACTTCGCAAACCGGCAGGCCCATCACGCCGGTATAGCTGCCGGACAGATGTTCGACGAACATCCCGGCGCGGCCCTGGATGCCATAGGCGCCAGCCTTGTCCATCGGCTCGCCGGTCAACACGTAATGGCGGATCTCTTCATCATCGAGCGGGCGAAAACGCACTTCGCTGATCGAGAGGATGTATTCGGTACGGCCAAAATGATCGACGGCGACGCCGGTCAGCACCCGGTGCGTGCGTCCGGACAAGCGTTTGAGGATCGCAGCAGCATCGCTGGCATCGACCGGTTTGCCAATGATCCGACCGTCGAGTTCAAGGATGGTATCGGCGGCCAGCACCGGACGCATCGGCATGTTGCGTCCTTCGACGATCTTCAGACCATGCATTGCCTTGGCCCGCGTCACGCGCTCGACGTAAAGCACCGGATCTTCGCTCGTCAACGGCGTTTCATCGGTGGCGCTGTCGGCGCGCTTGCCATCGCGGAAAACCAGGGTGTCAAAATTGATGCCGATCTGTTGCAGCAATTCCCGGCGACGCGGACTTTGGGAGGCAAGATAGAGACGCATGATCAACCTTCGCGATGATAGGGGTGATTTTTCAACACACTGACCGCCCGGTACAACTGTTCGCACAACAGCAGGCGGGCCATGCCATGCGGTAGCGTCAAACTGGAAAGACGCAACTTGTCGTCGGCCTGCTGCTTGAATTCCTCGTCGAGACCATCGGCCCCGCCAATCAGCAAGACCACGTCACGACCGTCCTGCATCCACGCCTCAAGGCGTTTGGCCAGTTTCAGCGTAGTCAGATCATCCCCTTTTTCATCGAGGACGACAATCCGGCAAGTCGCCGGGAGGGCATCGCGGATGCGCGCCTTCTCGGCGGCCAGTAACTGCTCGCGGGTTTTCGAGCCGCGCGGTTCGGGCTTGATTTCCCCGACCGACATCGGCAATTCCCGCGGCATGCGCTTGAGATACTCGGCGCAGCCCTCATTCACCCAGTCGGGCTGGCGATGGCCGACAGCGAGTATCGCCAGCTTCATTCCCGAACGGCCTGCTCCACCGCCTTGCGCCGCTGCGCCGGGGTCGCCTGCCAGAGTTCTTCAAGGTTGTAATAGGTGCGCACATTGGGCTGCATGACATGGACGACGACGTCGCCGATATCGACCAGCACCCATTCGCCGCCTTCTTCGCCTTCGATGGAAATGACTTCAGCACCGGCCTCGCGGACCTTTTCGCTGACGTTGCGGGCCAGCGCCTTGACCTGACGATTGGAATCACCAGTAGCAATGATCACCCGGTCAAACATCGAGGTGAGCTTGGTGGTATTGATAACTTCGATGTCCTTGGCCTTGATGTCTTCAAGAGCGGTAACAACGATTTTCTGCAGCTTGCGTATGTCCATTAGGTGTTTCTGTAAAGAGAGTGGGTTCGAATATAGTCGAGAACAGCATCCGGCAGCAAATATCGCGCCGAAAGTTCATTGGCCAGCAGCTTGCGAATCTGCGTTGCCGAGATCGCCAGTTGTGTCATGGCAAAGGTCACAATGCCGCCGGCCGGCGCCTTGGCCAGCGCTGCCGTATCAGCCAGACGGCGCCGAGCGAACGCCGTCGCCAGCTCGTCGGGCAGGCTGGAGATTTCCACGGGAAAGCCCGGCCGATGCGACACCGCGACATGCGCCAGATTCAGCAGGTCGCGCCAGCGATGCCAGCTGGCAAGGCCGGCAAAGGCATCGGCACCGACCAGCAGTACCAGCGATTGTTGCGGCCCCAGTTCGCGTCGCAGGCGTTCCAGGGTAGGCACGGTATAACTCGGCGCGGCGGCTTCGACTTCGGCCGGATCGACTGAAAAACGCGGATTATCGGCCGTCGACCGCAGAACCATCGCCAGCCGCTGCGCTGCCGTCACCTGCGGCGTGCCACGATGCGGCGGATTGCCGGCCGGTATCCAGCGCACGCCGCCCAGGCCAAGGTGGGCAATCGCCTCCTCGGCGAGGCGCAGGTGGCCAAAATGAATGGGGTCGAAAGTGCCGCCGAACAGGCCGAGCGGCTCACGGCTGGGTTCAGACAATTTCGGAAATACCGAAAATGTCGCGATAGCAGGTATAGAAGCTCGCGAAAACAGCCGGCGCCACGATTAGCAGCAAGGGCGTCAGGACCAGGGCCGTAGCGAAGGTTGCCGCATCCGGCAGCAACATCAGCAGGACGCCGAGAAGCAGCGCCGGCAGGACCATCAGCACCAGCAACAAGCCCAAACCATAGACCAGGAAGGCACGCCAGTTCATCCAGCAGGCGATGAAACTGAAAAACAGTGACTTGGCTACTGACAGGCGATGCCACGCCGCCAGCGCCGGGGCAAACCAGTAAGCCATCATCACCGGCGTCAGCAAAGCCGAAACGAACAAGGCGGCCAGCGTGAAATCGGCATCTTCGACCGCCGCGCGCTCGGCACGGCTATTGGCCATCATGTAGTGCCACAACTCCCCGCCATCGACCAGCGTTGAAAGACCAAGAACGCCCAGCGTGCAGCACAGGTAGAGCGCGCCAAGCGCCAGCAAGGTACGCGGATTGTCGCGAAAACTGCCGTAGAGCATCGGCAGGCCAATCGGCACACCACGGTCGACATTGCGTGCCGCCTGCATCAGCCCGACCGACAGGCCGGGAATGGCCAGCGATGCCGCCAGCGCGCCGATGAAGGGGAGCACATTGAGGAACAGCACGGTAAACCAGTAAGCCATGACCAGCAGGCCAAGCATCGGCGGATTGCGCCGGAACAGGGCAAAGCCGGCGATGATCCAGCGCCAGCCGGCGATGGGCGGAAGAGATTGGGCGCGCATCCTCAGACCTCGACGAAAATGTCGCGGTAGGAGGCATAAACCGCCCCCGAAAACACCGGCAGGAAAAGGATCAGGCCGAATAGTGCCGGCAGGATGGCGAAAAACAGACCGACGACCAGGAAAACCCCGAAGATCAACGTCGGCACCAGGTTTTTGGCGCCAGCCTGAAAACTGGCGCGCATCGCTTCGTAGGGCTTCATGTCATGCAGCAGCACCATCGCCGGGGCGTACCAGGTGGCCATGATCACCGGCGTCGACAAGACCACGACCAACAGACCGGCCAGCAACATGCCGCTGAAGCTGAAGGAAAAGCTGCCAATGCGGCCAGTGATCGTGCCGCCGATGATGCCGGAATTGGCCAGCAGGAAAACGAAGAAGGCGATGCCGAAAATACCGAGCGCAAAATAAACGCCGACCATGACCAGTTGCCCGGAGTTATGGCGGAAGCCGGCAAAAAGGTCAGGGATTTCTGGCGTTTCGCCATCGTTGATGCGCTGGCAGATTTTCAGCATGCCGGCGCCGAACAGTGGCGCCAGCAAGTGGGCGGCGATCTGGCCAAACAGCGGCACCATGAAAATGGCCATGCACATGACCATCAGCAGCGCCGAAGCGCCGATCCAGATACCCGGATTGGTCAGGAACATTGACCAGCCCCGGCGCAGCCAGTCAAAACAGGCGCCAGGATCGACCTCGCGGCATTTTCCGGAAAAGGCATCGGGGACCGACAGGGGGGCAGGAGTTTCGTTCATGCGCGGATGCTAACGGGGCAAGGCGTCGGGGGCAAGGCAAAATCGTTCGAGCAGACGCCGGAAATGCTCGGGATCCTTGATCGTCACCACCTCACCAGCCCTTGGACTATGCCTGACTTCCAGGCGCAGCAACCAGAAGCGCAAGGCTGCGGCCCGCCGCATCGCCGGCCAGGCCGCCCGCTCGACCGGCAGCAAGGGGCGCAGGCTGGCGTAAGCAGCCAGTAGCGCGTCGCACCCTGCCGCATCGCCGCACCAGTCGTTGGCCGCGACCGCCAGGTCAAAGAGCAGCACGTCTTCACCAGCAAAATAGAAATCGAGCACGCCGGACAGTCGACCGCAGTTGTCCCACAGCACATTATCGCGAAACAGGTCAGCGTGAATCACCCCACGCGGCAGCGCCGACCAGTCTTGCGCGGCCTGAAACGCCAGTTCGGCAGCCAGCAAGGCCTGCTCATCGGGACGCAACAGCGGCAGCAGCGTCTCGCCGGTACGCCGACGCCAGTCGTAACCGCAGGGATTGGGCAGGGGCTCGGGAAAATCAGCAGCGGCAAGGTGCAGGCGGGCGAGCATTTCGCCCAGTTGTTGGCAATGCGCCAGCGTCGGCGCTTCCACGGCGCTGCCGGCCAGACAGTTGAACAAGGCCGCCGGCTTGCCGAGCAAGGACCGGCAATAGTTGCCAGCGGCGTCGGGCTGCGGCCGGGGGCAGGGCAGGGCACGTGCCGCCAGATGTTCCTGCAAGGTCAGGTAGAAATTCAGCGCCGCTGGTTCGATGCGCTCGAACAGCGTCAGCACGAAACGGCCAGCGGCCGTCGTCACGAAGTAATTGGAATTCTGCATGCCGGCGGCAATGCCGGCATGGGCGATCAGTTCGCCCAGCCCGAGCGGCGCCAGCCAGTCGGCCAGTTCGTCATGCCCGACGGCGGTATAGACGGACAAGATGTCACCAGGACTTGATGACCCACATCGGCGGCTTGACCACCGGGTTGCCGAGATCGGCTTCGATGAATTTGCCGTCACCCTGACGGTCGATCAGGTAATAGGGTTTGCCGACCGTCGGCGTGACCTTGATCATGTAGAGCTTGCCATTGACGCGGAATTCCTCGCGGGTTTCCTTGTCGTTTTTGATGATGGTCACCTGCGGCTCCATCGCCGCATCAAAGGCTTCCATTTCCGGTGGCGGCGGCGGCACTGCCGGCACGGGCTGGAGATTGCCCTGCTGCGCCCAGGCAGACAGGGAAGCGAGGAGCAGAACGGGCAGCAGACGGCGCATGATGTTTTCCTTGTTGGGATGAGGCTGATTTTACAGGTTGAGCATCATCTCGTGTTCGTTGGGCAGCGGCCCGAAGGGGCGCGCCTCGTAATGCTTGAAAATTGCCTCGACGACTTTCGCCGGCTCGTCGATGAGCTGGATCAGCTCCATGTCTTCGGGATTGATCATGCCCTCGCCGACCAGGCGTTCCTTGAACCACTCGATCATGCCGCCCCAGAAGGCCGAACCGACAAGGATCAGCGGAATGCGCCGCGATTTGCCGGTCTGGATCAGCGTCAGCGCTTCCATCAACTCGTCGAGCGTGCCGAAACCGCCGGGCATGACGACGTAAGCGCTGGCGAAGCGGACAAACATGTATTTGCGGGCGAAAAAGTGGCGGAAGGTCTGGGAAATGTCCTGGTAGGGATTGGCCCGCTGTTCATGCGCCAGCTGGATATTCAGCCCGACCGACGGCGAGCGGCCGAAGAAGGCGCCCTTGTTGGCCGCTTCCATGACCCCCGGACCACCGCCGGAAATCACCGCGAAGCCGGAATCCGACAATAGCCGCGCGACCTGCTCGGTGAGCATGTAGTAGCGCGAATCGGGCGGCACCCGGGCGCTGCCGAAGATGGTCACGGCCGGCTTGATCGCGCCCAGGCGTTCGGTAGCCTCAACGAACTCTGACATAATGCCGAAAATCCGCCATGACTCCTGCGCCGACGCATTTTTTGCCACGGCCTCGGACTCGACATTCACCGTCAGTTTCTCGCTTTCCGTCACTTTATGCCCCTCTTGTTGTTGGTGGACGGTTCGTCCTACCTTTATCGTGCTTTCCACGCCCTGCCCGACCTACGCAACTCAGCGGGTGAACCGACCGGTGCGCTGTACGGCGTTCTGAACATGCTACGTCGTCTGGAAAGCGACTACAAGGCGGAGTACAAGGCCGTCGTCTTCGACCCCAAGGGCAAGACCTTTCGCGATGACTGGTATCCGGAGTACAAGTCGCACCGGCCGCCGATGCCGGAAGACCTGCGCGCGCAAATCGAACCGATCCACGCCGCGATCAAGGCTGCCGGCTGGCCGGTGATCATGGTTGATGGCGTTGAAGCCGACGACGTCATTGGCACGCTAGCGACCCAGGCCAGCGCCGCCGGCATCGACACCCTGATTTCCACCGGCGACAAGGATCTGACCCAATTGGTCAGCCCACGCGTGCGCTGGTACAACACGATGAGCAACGAACTGCTCGACGAGGACGGCGTTGAAGGCAAGTTCGGCGTGCGCCCCGAGCGCATCATCGATTATCTGGCGCTGGTCGGCGATACCGTCGATGGCGTTCCCGGCGTGGCCAAATGCGGCCCGAAGACGGCCATCAAGTGGCTGACGCAATACGGCTCGCTCGATGAAATCGTCGCCAACGCCGACAAGATCACCGGCGTTGTCGGCCAGAACCTGCGCAATCATCTCGACTTCCTGCCGCTGGGCAAAAAGCTGGTGACTGTCGTCTGTGACCTGCCGGATTTGCCCCCGCCAGGCACGTTGACCGCAACAGCGCTCGACAAGGACACCCTGCGCACGCTGTACAGCCGCTACAACTTCCGCACCTGGCTGCGCGAAGTGGATAATCCCCCTCCCCT
>JAVBXO010000319.1 GCA_030824535.1 Azonexus sp.
GCTTCATGACGAAGGCGACTTCGCATTCAACACGCGGATGCACGAGGTCAGACACGGTAATCGCCGAATTCTCGGGCCGCGCCATGCGGTCGGTCAGGAAGCCGATGGACGGCACATTGACGCCCATTTGCTGCATCTTGGCCTTCGAGGTCAGCCCGGCCTTCCAGCCGACCAGCTTGTGGCCAGCGGCGAGGTAGCGGCGGCGCAGCTCGGCCTGCACGGCGTAGCCATCGGCGATGCTCATCGCCGGGTATTCATCGGTCAGCTTGGGGATCGCGTAAGCCCGCGTCTGCGCGCCTTCGACGCGTTCGCACAGGCGAACGATGTCTTCGCGAGAGAGTGTGAGTTCGCTCATGCGGCGCTCCTTGCGGAAAATTTCACGCGGCAGCTACCGAGCCCGCCGACCGTGCATACCAGCTCGTCGCCATCGACCACCGGCACCAGCGCCGATTGCGAGCCGGACAGGATGGTTTCACCGGCCTTGAAGGGAATGCCCAGTTCGCCAAGGGTATTGGCCAGCCAGGCGACGGCATTGGCCGGCGAGCCTTGCACGGCCGCGCCGCAGCCGGTCGAGAACAGCTCGCCGTTCTTTTCCAGCACCATGCCGGCCAGCGTGATATCGAGCTTGCGCGGGTCGCCTTTGGTCTTGCCCAGCACATAGACGCCGCAGGAAGCGTTGTCGGCGACGGTGTCCTGGATCTTGATCTTCCAGGCGGTGATCCGTGAATCGACGATCTCGAAGCAGGGCAGCACGTAGTCGGTGGCGCGGATGACGTCCATCGCCGTGATCCCCGGCCCCTTGAGGTCGGCCTTGAGCACGAAGGCCAGCTCGGCCTCGGCCTTGGGTTGGATCAGCGTGTCGAGCGGAATGGTGTCGCCTTCCTGATAAACCATGCCCGACAGCAGCATGCCGAAATCCGGCTGATAGACGCCGAGAAACTCCTGCACCGGTTTGCTCGTCGCGCCGATCTTCTTGCCGATAATCGTCTCGCCCGCTGCCACACGCCGGGCAACGAAGCGTTCTTGAATGCGGTAGGCGTCGGCGATGGTGATTTCCGGCACCTGCTCGCGCAGCGGCGCGATGGGCTGGCGCGTCAGCCAGGCGGCGTAGAGCTCGTCGCCGTAATGATTGATCTGTTCGTCAGTCATGGCCGCCTCAGAGCTTCACGCAGATGTTGCGCGTTTCGGTGTAGAACTCCAGCGAATGCACGCCGCCTTCACGGCCGATGCCAGACTGCTTGGAACCGCCGAAAGCCGTGCGCAGGTCGCGCAGGAACCAGCAGTTGATCCAGGTGATGCCGACCTCAATGCGCGCCGCGACGCGGTGGGCGCGGGCCAGGTTGGTCGTCCAGATCGTCGTCGACAGGCCGTAATCGGTGGCGTTGGCCTTGTTGATGACCTCGTCCTCGCTGTCGAAGGGGCTGATGTGGCAGCAGGGGCCGAAGATTTCCTCGCGCACCACGGTCGCCGTTTCCGGCAGGCCGGTCCAGATCGTCGGCTGCACCCAGTGGCCGTCCTGCAGATCCGCCGGCATCGTCGGCACGCCGCCGCCGGTGACGATATTGGCGCCTTCGGCCTTGGCCTTGGCGTAATAGGACAGTACCTTCTGCTTGTGCTCGGCGCTGATCAGCGGGCCATAGGTGCTGGCGTGATCCTCGGGGCGGCCGTAGTTGACCGACTCGGCCTTGGCTTTCAGCGCAGCGACGAACTGCTCAAAGATAGTCCGCTCGACATAAACGCGCTCGGTGCCCAGGCAGACCTGCCCGGTATTCAGGAAAACCGAGCGGAAAATGCCGTCGACCGCAGCATTGAAGTCGCAATCGGCAAAAACGATGCCGGCGTTCTTGCCGCCCAGCTCGAAGGAAACATCGCGCATGCCCTCGGCGGCAGCCTTCATGATCGTCGTGCCGGTGCGCGTCTCGCCGGTAAAGGTGATGGCATCGACCAGCGGATGCTGGGTCAGGAATTCGCCGGCCGAATTCGGGCCGAAACCGTTGATGACGTTGAACACGCCGGCCGGGATACCGACCTTGTTCATCACCTCGCCGAGCAGCGTCGTCGTCAGCGGCGTTTCCTCCGAGGGCTTGACCACCACGGCATTGCCGCAAGCCAGCGCCGGGCCGACCTTCCAGGTCATCAGCAGGAAAGGCGCATTCCACGGCGAAATGACGCCGATCACGCCCTTGGGCACGCGGATCGCGTAATTCAACGCGCCCCGGCCATCCGGCGTCGCCATCTGGAAAGACTCGGCCGGGACGTTCTTGATCACGTCGGCAAAGACCTTGAAATTCGCCGCGCCGCGCGGAATGAAGACATGGCGCTGCACGTGGTTGGGCTGGCCGGTATCGGCCATCTCGGCCGCGACGAAGTCCTCGAAACGGCGGGTGATCTCGTCGGCCACGCCGTAGAGCAGATCGACGCGCTGCTCGGTGGTCAGCCCACCCCAGACACCCTTCTGCGCCGCATGCGCCGCGCGCACCGCCGCATCAACCTCAGCCCGCCCAGCCTCGGCGATTCTGGCAATGACGCTGTTGTCGACCGGCGAACGCTTCTCGAACCAGCGCCCATCCGCCGCCGCGACGAACTCGCCATTAATGAAATTCCGGATCTCTTGCATACCCACTCCTCTTCCTGGCCACTGCACCGGTGGCACCTGATTTGCCATGACGGCGATAGGGACAGGGGGAGTCTAGGAGTGGGCGAGCTATACCGTCCAATACCTTATTTCTGAACTAGTGATACTTTTTTTGTATGGATAACTGGGGGCGTTTGGCAGGGCGAGAATGGTCCAGAGGTTGGGGGAGGGGGCGGCTCAATTTGCTTGCCAGGAGGCCAGGAAGCGATCTGATGCGGCTATTATTTTCCGGACCAGTTGCATGCGGAATGGGTGTTTTAGGCTACACTGCCCAACCCTGTTTGGGTAGCTGAAGAACTGTCCGGTATGCCTGCTTATTGGACGTTCATCCAGAATTTCGGATAGTTTTGGCGTCGACTGCTAGTTAGATTTTCTGCACGGAGTTATCTATGAAAGTATTTCTAAGTTGGTCTGGATCACGTAGTCGAGAAGTTGCAAACATGTTGAGCGACTGGCTCTGCTGTGTCATCCAAGCTGCGAGGCCATGGGTATCCACACGCGACCTTGATCGTGGCTCACTTTGGTTTGGCGAAATAAACGATCAACTAAAAGATACGACTGTTGGCGTGATTTGTCTTACTCAAGAAAACAAGAATCGCCCCTGGATTCTTTTTGAGGCAGGTGCTTTAGCAAAGGGACTCTCGACCGCTCGCGTTTGCACCTTTCTTATTGATCTCGATCCAAAAGATATAGAAGATCCTCTTGCACAGTTCAACCATACATTCCCAACGCGGGAAAGTATCCTCGGCCTTGTGCGAACACTGAATGGAACATTAGGGGCTGCTGCTCTGGATTTAAGAATACTAGAACAGGTATTTGCAACCTACTGGCCACAGTTTGAGAGCCGCTTCAAAGAAGTCATTGCTACTACTGAATCTGCAGCCCCATCCAAGCCCCGACCGAAAGAAGATGTGCTCGGTGAAATACTTGAAAACACGCGAATGCTCGGTTCCCGAATTCGGAAGCTAGAGTATGAAACCGAACGGGCCTTTGGCAAACCAGATTTTGAAGTTTTGCCCCAAAAAATTGAGGATCGAATTAGGGATTTGATTCGATCAGGTATGCCACCTGAAGTAGTTATAGAAAAATTTCGAACTCAAGTTCCCAGCAGCTTTATTCGCAGCATTATTTCGGGAGTCGAGCGTGATAGCTCATCCCAAAAAATTTAAAAGACAATAGGGGAGAGGCCACGGTTTTATTCGGCGGAGATGTTAATAAACTGTGGTCTGCCCCCAGGGTCTATGCACTCGGAATGCATAGGGGGAAATTGCGAAATATTGCACAAGTTTTGAGCAAATCATGCTTCTCAGACATTGCCTGACAAGCATGATTGACCCGCTTGGGCAAAATTCACTGATCTTCCAGCCGCTTATCAAGCAGTTTAACTGGGGGAAATGCCTAAATTTTGTGCTGCTCTCATGCTTTTACCACATATGCAATCCGAGTGCGGAAGCCCTGGGTCTGCCCCTTATTATTCTGACGCTTTTTGCGTTGACTGCTAGTTAGAAAGAGAATTAATGTTAGAAGATCGATACGCCATTTATTGTTTTAGTTTTGAAAAAACCTTTTTTACCCCAGTAGGCTACCCTACCGAGGGAAATAAATCATTCTCGGAAATTATTAATATCGCAGCTTGGTTTAAAAAAATAGAATTTGACAATAATGGATTGCTACCTAAAACTTTCCCAGATAAACCCGAGCAATTTAAACCAAAAATTTTGTCCTATGCCACACTTCAAGAAATCGATGTTTCATTGCCTATGAAAAGCCTCGAAGACAACGTTTTTGTTGTCTTGATGCCTGAATTTATTGAAGCGGTTGATTTAGAACTTCTTGAACTGATTTTGCATAGGAATTATAACGATTTCTTAAAAAATCGTAATATCACCCCGAAAAAAGAGAAAGTTATGCCGCAAAACCATATAAGCATTGCTTCATTAACTGCACAAAACGTTCAGGTTGGCAACGAAAATAAAATGGATATTGGCATAACCGCCGACCAGTTTGCTAATGCCTTATCTTCTCTAATAAGTAAACCTCCCGAAGAATCTCAGTCAATTGTGGAAAAAATTTTTTCTCGTGTCGCAATGGGTGCTACTGTCGCTGAAGCAGTCTCCACATTGCTCAGTCTTGTTAATAAATAGCGCTGAATGCGAGCCGCAATCCGGGGTCGAGTATAACCGGTGGAGTCAATAATCAAGTGCAACGAATCAAAGGGGCCAGGCTCGATTTAAACAGCAATTTATGCTATTTTAAAAAACAATCGGGGATAGACCGCGGTTTTCAAACCGCATAAAACCATTTGAAACTGTCAAATGCCGAAACTAGAAACAAAAATTGCCCGATTTCTGCGGTCAACCGCAAAAATCGGGCAATTTTCATTGGTGGTCGGTACTTTTCCTGATTTCCGGCCCCGCAGGGAGTTTCATGGGCATCCGCCCGTCTTGCCAGCTTTATAGTTTGACCATCGTCAGCTGTTCGACTTCAACAATCAGCGTTTCGACCCGCCGGCAAAGTTCGGAAATGGTCGATTCTTCCACTTCCAGAGATCCTTCGTAGTCCGCCCTATTGCGTTTCTGGTGGGCGCTGTCGAGTACCCGTCAGCGGGCTGCCGGCCAGTTGAGGGTGCGGCTGAGGCATTGAAAGACGGTGTGGCGGTTTTCGCCGTGGAGGCGGTGCCAGCAAGTAGGTCGGGTTAGCGTAGCGTAAGCCGACATTTGCGGCGATTGCTGGCGTTTGTCGGGTTACGCCCTGCGGGCTAACCCGACCTGCAGGCCTGGGGAGGCCTGCGCTACGCCAGGATCAGGTCACGACGCTCAGGAAGCTTTCGTGCAGTTTGCGCTGCGGGTAATCCAGCCCGCCGCCGGCGCCGAGGCCGTCGAAGGTCCAGGTGGTCGGTTCGTAGTCGGGGTAGGGCTGGTAGCCGCCCATGAAGGTCTCGAAACGGTTGCCCGAGGGGTCGAAGGCGTAAATCGTGCAGCCGCGGGTGATGCCATGGCGGGTCGGGCCGATGTCGATGGGGACACCGTTCATCGACATGATGTCGCTGGCGCGCAGCACTTCGTCCCAGCTTTCGAGCAGGAAGGACAGGTGATGCAGCTTGCCCGGTTCCGGGTGCTCGACGAAAGCGATGTCGTGCACCTTGTGCGAGCAGGACATCCAGATCGCCGCATTGTTTTCGTTATCGGGGGCGAGAACGCGCTCGACGAGGTAGAAATCGAGCACTTCGGTGAAGATTTTCTGCACGCCGGCGATGTTCGGGCCGTAGAGCAGGCAGTGGTCGAGGCGCACCGGGGCGATGCCGTTTTCCGAGGCCTTGGTCCACGGCGCCGGGTTCAGCACCTGCAGGCCATTGCCGACGGCGGTTTTTTGCGCGTAAAGCTCGATCAGGTGGCCGGAAGGCAGCTCGAAACGCACGCGTTCGCCGGTTTCCAGCAGTTCGCCGGCCGGGATGCGCTCGGTCGGCAGGCCATAGGCGCGCAGGTCGGAATCGAGCTTGTTCAGGGTGGCGGCATCGCGCACCTTGAAGCCGAAGAAATCGATGCCGGCGCGGTCAGCCTGGCGCAGGATGACGCTGCTGTGGTCGCGCTCGTCCCAACATTTCAGATACACCCGGCCCTGCGCATCGCGCCCGGTTTCCACCAGGCCGAGCACGTCGCGGTAGTGATGCACCGCTTCTTCAAGGTCAAGCACGCGGATGGCGCCGTGTCCGGGCCGCAAAACACCTGTCATTGCCATGTCTACACTCCTTTAGTGATGAAATTGCGCCATTTCGCGATGGCGTTTTGTTTTGGAAAAGCGGGTAAAGCGACTACTAAAACAAGCTGTCAGGGTAAGGCGTTAAGGCTTGTCATCCTCGCGAAAGCGGGGATCCAGTTTTTTGAGCCGCCTGGATTCCCGCCTGCGCGGGAATGACGTTGGATGAGTTGGTGGTTTTCCAAAGCCATCAATAAGCGCCAGGCAGCGCATCGCCGGCGAGTTCCGGCTTGTAGCTGCGGGCCAGCGCGGTGGTGGCGGCGCTGAGCAGCAGGGCATCGACGCCGACGGCGACAAAATTGGCGCCGGCCTGCATGTAGCGCTGGTTCAAGGCCCGGTCGCCACATAGCACGCCACCCGCCTTGCCGGCCGCGCGCACGCGCTGCAGACCGTCTTCGATAGCGGCAACAATATCGGGATGGGTCGATTGGCCGAGGTAGCCGTAAGAAGCGGCGAGGTCGGCCGAGCCGAAAAACACCCCATCTACACCGTCGACCGCAAGAATCTCGTCCAGGGACTCGTAACCTTCGCGGGTTTCGACCTGGACCAGCAGGCACATCTGGCCATCCGACAGCGCCGCGTAATTGTCGATCCGGCCCCAGCGCGAAGCCCGGGCCAGGGCGCTGCCCACGCCGCGAATGCCGGCCGGCGGATAGCGCATCGCCTCGACCAGCCCCCGCGCCTGCGCCGCAGAATCAACCATCGGAATCAGCAGCGTCTGGACGCCGGTTTCGAGCAATTGCTTGATCAACACATGATCGCCCTGCGGCGGCCGCACTACCGCCTGCGAGGTATAGGGCGCGATGGCCTGCAGCTGGGCCAGAATGCTGCGCAGATCGTTCGGGCCATGCTCGGCATCGATCAGCAACCAGTCAAAACCGGCCCCGGCGCAAATTTCGGCAGTAAAAGTTTCCGCCAGCCCGAGCCACAGCCCAAACTGCGTTTGCCCGGCACCAAGTGCCGCCTTGAACTGGTTATGAGGTATTTCCATCGCATCCACCTGACGAAAGCAGCCGGACTTGGCTACGTTGAGTGAATGTAATTAAACGTGAGCGACGAAATACCGTCCAATACCATTAAAGCCGTTTATTGATACGGAAAAGGTATTGAACTTGAGCGACACAAACAGCTGCGCAAAGAACGCGCTACCCGTGCTTTTCCCCCTCTCCCACGTGTGGGAGAGGGCCGGGGTGAGGGCAGGGAGAAATTCCCTCCC
>JAVBXO010000317.1 GCA_030824535.1 Azonexus sp.
GGCGGCGCCGATGATGGCATCGGTCGGGCAGACCTTGCTGCAGCGGCAACAGCCGATGCACAGTTCTTCCGCGACGGTGGCGATTTTCGGACCATCGTCGGCCATTGCCGTCAGGTCCACCGTCAGTCCGAGCTTGGCAGCGATGGCTGTCGCCAGCGCCTTGCCGCCAGGCGGGCAGCAGGTCGGTGGTGCCGTGCCATCAACAATGGCGCTGGCCGCCCCGGAGCAGCCCGGAAAACCGCATTGACCGCAATTGGAGCCGGGCATCATGGCAATCAGTTCATCAACAACCGGATTACCCTCGACGGCGAGGAATTTATTGGCAACCCCCAGAATGATGCCGAGAGCGGCACCGAGTATCGTCAGGCTAAGAATGGCAGCAATCATGACGTGTTCCCCCCTTTAAACGTTGAGACCGGAAAAGCCCATGAAAACCAGGGCCAACAAGCTGAGCATCATGGCAATCAGTTCATCAACAACCGGATTACCCTCGACGGCGAGGAATTTATTGACAACCCCCAAGGCCATGCCGAGAGCGGCACCGAGCATCGTCAGACTGAGAATGGCGGCAATCACGACCAACCCCCCTTTAGACGTTGAGACCGGAAAAGCCCATGAACGCCAGGGCCAGCAAGCTGATGGTGATGAAGGAAATCGGCGAACCGGCGAAGGCCACCGGCACGCGGGCCAGGGCGATGCGTTCGCGCAGGCCGGCAAAGATCAGCAGCACCAGGGTGAAGCCGAGCGCCGAACCAAAACCGTAGAGCAGGCTTTTGAACAGGCTGAACTTCTGCTCGACATTGAGCAGGGCCACCCCGAGCACGGCGCAGTTGGTCGTGATCAACGGCAGGTAGATGCCAAGCGACTGATAGAGCCCGGGGCTGGACTTCTTGATGAACATCTCGGTGAACTGCACGACCGCAGCAATCACCAGGATGAACGTCAGAATGCGCAGGTAGCCGAGACCGAGGGGCTGCAGCAGCCAGTTGTCGAGCATCCAGGAAGCCCCGGCAGCCAGGGTGATGACGAAGGTCGTCGCCAGGCCCATGCCAAGGGCGCTATCGACGCTCTTCGAGACGCCCATGACCGGGCACAGACCGAGGAACTTGATCAAGACCACGTTATTGACCAGTGCCGTGGACAGTAGGAGCAGGAGGAATTCGCTCATGGCGGACTCGCAAAAAATTGAACTGGGCCCATCTCTGCATAAGCCGTGCCAATCGCTGCATCGCAGCATAAGTGCCCAATTCAAGGCACTTTTGCGGTCAACATCCCAAAATGGTGCATTTTCACCCACAACAAACGTCGCAAACCCGACACTGACTTCGTCGTTTTTACCTCAAACACCCCGCAAGCGGCCTTTTTTGCCTGACATTCAACGGACGGCATGGATTCTGCTTAAAAAATTCAGAACGTTTCATCAGGAGCTCAGTCATGCCGGTTGCCAACGCCCCCCGGAAACCCTTCGCCACTGCGGCGGAATCACCGCTACCCCCCGAAGCCTTTCTGCAGGCGGTTGACCAGGCCGATCTGGCGATTTCCATCACCGACGCCAAGGCCAACATCCTCTTCGCCAACCAGGCCTTCGCTGAAGTCACCGGTTACGGCACCGAAGAAATCATCGGCAAGAACGAGTCGGTACTTTCCAACCACACCACGCCGCCCGAAACCTACCAGGAACTATGGCGCGAACTGGCCGCCCAGCGGCCGTGGTCCGGCAAGCTGCTCAACCGGCGCAAGGATGGCGAGCTTTATCTCGCCGAGCTGTCGATTTCACCGGTCGTCGACGCCGACGGCAAAACCACGCATTTCCTCGGCATGCATCGCGACGTCACCGAATTGCACCGCCTCGAACGCCTGGTGCGCAATCAGAAACAACTGATCGAATCAGTCGTCGATGCCGCTCCGATTGCCTTTGCCCTGCTCGATCCGGCCGGGCGCATCATTTTCAGCAATCAGGAATACACGAAACTGAGCGCCGACCTGCGCATCGCCGAGCCGGCCCACGCCCTGCTCGACAGTCTGGCACCGCAGTGGCGCGAAATCGTGGCGAGCGACCCGGCACACTGCACGTTCACCAGTCACGAAACGCGCATTGATCGCCCGGCCGGCCGGCCGCGCTGGCTGTCGGTCACCTCGTCAGTCATCGACATGCAGAGCGACTGCGCCGACAGCTATTTCTGCGCCGCTGGTCAGCCCGGCCTGCTGCTGGTCATTTCCGACATCAGCAGCCTGCGCGAAGAACAGGAGCGCGCCCGCGCTGCCGTCCTGCAGGCCGTCCTGGCCGAAGAAGAGCGCACGGCAGCGATTCGCGAAAGCCTGTCGGCGACGCTGTTCCGCCTCGAAGAACCGATGAACGTCATGAACTCGGCGATTTCCGTGCTCCAGCGCCGCGATCCACTGAGCGCCGGGATGCTGAGCGAAGCCCTGAATGCCAGCCGCGAACACATGGAAACCCTGCGCCAGGTCATCCCGCAAAGCCCGCAGGAAATTGTCGTCAGCCTCAACATCAACGAAGTTCTCCGCGACGTGCTCGAAGTCAGCACGCCGCGCCTGCTCAGCGCCGGCGTCGTCGTCGATTGGCAGCCGGCGGCGACCGTCCCGAGCATTCTCGGGCGGCCGCTGCAACTGCGCATGCTGTTCAAGGCGCTGGTCGACAACGCCATCGAGGCGATGAACGTCAAGGGCTGGAAACGCCGTGAGCTGTCGCTGATTTCTGCGGTCGACGGCAAGCGCATCGCCATTTCCGTTCTCGACTCCGGCCCCGGCATTCCTGAAGAATGGCGACTGAAAGCCTTCGAGCCTTTCTTCACCGCCAAGAACGGTAGCGGCAAACATATCGGCACCGGCCTCTCGCGCGCCCAGCAGGTCGTCGCCGACCACGGCGGGATCATCGATCTCGGTGACAGCCCCAGCGGCGGTTGCGCGGTCATCGTCGAATTCCGCGTCGACGGCGACCCGATCTAATAACAACAACGAGAACAGCATGCCTGACCACATTCATATCCATAACGCCAGCACCGATGAGTGCCCGCCCCCCGGCGGCTACTGCCGCACCCATGAACTGAACATCCTGCTGCTCGCCGCGCTGTATGCCGTCAGCCGCGTCCTCAGCCGCTCGCTGGCTTTCAACGAAACCCTGCGCGACGTGCTGCGCGTGCTGCACGACGAAGCCGGACTGACCCGCGGCCTGATCGGCGTTGTCGCGCCGGAAAGCGGCAAGCTGAACATCCACACCATCTACAACCCGGAAGGCCCGGATTCGGACGATGCCCAGTACGGGCCCGGTGAAGGCATGATCGGCCAGATTCTCGAACGACCGAGAACGATCAAGCTCGAGCGCGTTGCCGACGAGCCGCGTTTTCTCAACCGTACCCAGCTCTACGACCCGGAACTACCCTTCATCGCCGTGCCGATCAAGGTCGGCAGCAATCTCCAGGGCGTGCTGGCGGTGCAGCCGGAACACCCGGAAGACGGTTTGCTTGAAGAACGGGCACAGTTCGTCGAAATGGTTGCCAACCTGATCGGCCAGAGCCTGCGCCTGTCGCTCGATGTCGCCCAGGAAAAATCCAGCCTGCTCGAAGAGCGCGACCTGCTGCGCCGCACCGTGCGCCACCAGTTCGGCTTTGACAGCATGGTTGGGCGTTCGGCGGTGATGCGCCGGGTATTTGACCAGGCGCGCATGGTCGCCAAATGGAACACCACGGTGCTGATCCGCGGTGAAACCGGCACTGGCAAGGAGTTGATCGCCAACGCCATCCACTACAACTCGCCACGCGCCAAGAACGCCGTGGTCAAACTGAACTGTGCGGCACTACCGGAAAACCTGCTCGAATCGGAACTCTTCGGCCACGAACGCGGCGCCTTCACCGGTGCCGTCGAAGCGCGCAAGGGACGTTTCGAACAGGCGCACGGCGGCACGCTGTTCCTCGATGAAATCGGTGAAGTCTCGGCCGCCTTCCAGGCCAAACTGCTGCGCGTCCTGCAGGAAGGCGAATTCGAGCGCGTCGGCGGCAGCAAGACCGTCAAGGTCGATGTCCGCATCATCGCCGCAACGCACCGCGATCTGGAAACCGCCGTCGAAATGGGCGACTTCCGCGAAGACTTGTTCTACCGCCTGAACGTCATGCCGATTTTCCTGCCGCCGCTGCGCGAACGCATCGAAGACATTCCGGAAATTGCCCGTCACCTGCTCAGCAAGATCGGCAACGACCAGCGCCGCAAGCTGACGCTGACCGACATGGCCCAGCGCCGATTGGCCAACCATGACTGGCCAGGCAATGTCCGCGAACTGGAAAACTGCCTCGAACGCGCTGCTGTACTCTCCGAGGAAGGCAGCATCGACGTCGACCTGATCCGTTTCCCCAGTGTTCGCGAGCGTCGCCCCCAGCGCGTCGTCAGCGAAGCCGCTCCGGCGGTCAACGCCCCTGGCATGCCAAATCCGCTGGAGGTGGACATCAATGACCCCAATCTCTCGGAGCGGGAACGCGTCATCGCCGCGCTGGAACAGGCCGGCTGGGTCCAGGCCAAGGCCGCCCGCCTGCTCGGCATGACCCCGCGGCAGATCGCCTACCGTATCCAGACGCTGAACATTGAGGTCAAGCAGTTCTGAACGGCCGCTAAACAGCCATCTCCGGCGAGGCGGCAAACAGGGTTTCGCTGTATTTCAAACTACAGTCGGGTGGTCGCATGCGGCAACCCGGCTGCTGGAACAGTTCAATCTCCGCCGCCTGGGCCTCGACCCAGGCGCTGACCAGCGCCGTCTGGCGGAAATGCGGTGCCTCGAGGATCAAAAAGACCTTGCGGCCCACATCCTTGATCAAGGCACTCATGAACTCGATGGAACGCAGTGAATCCCAGGTCTGATCTGCAACCATCCAGCGCACCAGTCCACGATTGGAGACTGCCGCCATCGACAATAGCCGCGTAGCCCCCTGCCCGGCCAGCGAACGTGACCGCAGATTATTGGGCGGCGGCAAGCGCTGCTCGCTGCCCCAATAAATTTCGGCATTTTCGAGCTTGGCCTGCTTGACCAGCAGCGGATACTCGTCGGCCAGCCAGTTTTTCACCCCGGCTGGGCAACGACCACAAATCCGCCGACTCGGCCGCGGTACCGCGAAACCCCAACGCGCCAAATAGTTATCAAGGCCACGCGTCGAAAGACACACCGAAAACTCATTCAATATCCACTGACTCAGCACATCGCGGTTCCACAAGCCGGCACCCAAGCCCAGCGCCTCCGGCCGTTGCTCATGCACCAACTGGCAGATCCGCTGTTCCTGCTCCAGCGTCAAACGACGACCATCCCCGACGTGACGGCCGCGCGGCTTGGGCGTAATGGCCTCCATACCGGCGCTCAGGTAGAGATCGATGGTTTTTCGCACAGTCGGATAGCTCAAGCCGGTCAAGGCGACAATCCGCATCACACTGCAGCCATCGTGGTGCAGGCATATTACTTGCTGCTTCTGTTCCAGCAAGTGTGCAAGTGTCCGAAGTTTTACATTTTTATAACTCATCAGCTCCCAGACACTTAACAAGGACAGCAGTTCAGTTAAATTTTTTTTGTGCGTAATTGATTTTGATTAAGTGATAGCATTTCCCCATGGAGATAATTCTGTTCCATTTATGAGCAGAGCCCTCGCATCGCGGCAATCAGCTTGAACATCAAGTTTGTCCGGGAAGACGGGCAAATCAGGCTGAATCGTGATTGCCGGGAAGCAGGATTTTGCAACGTGACCACATTCGGGGCTGGTGTATCTGATCTAGTACGCAAACCGCCATTTGGCAAAAGAAAATGCTTAAAATTGCGCCGCCTTTTAACTTTGAACTGGTATGCGAGAACCCAATGGGAGCCCGACTCATGAACGCTACAGACTCTTTTGCGCTGGTTAATCACGCACCGGACTGGCACTCCCTGCACCACTCTATCCAGACTACGGCCCCACGCTGGACACCGCCGCCCGGACTGGCCAAACTGCGCGAATGGCCCGATCTGGCAGCGGTCCCCGAAGAGTTTGTTGCACCAGTAGCGCGCATCTGCGCCCTGCTTTGGAACAAACCGACGGCCATTCACCTGATCAGCCGCATCCTTGGCGCTGATCGCGCAGAAACCCACCACGCCCTGCAAATGCTGCAGACTTTTGGTTTCATCGAGATGTTCTCCGTTCAAGGTGCCGAGCAACAGCACCTACCTGCCCCCGGCACTGAACCGGAAGCCCCTGCGGAACCGGCCAAAACCGGCTTCTCCTCCTTTATTGGCAAACTTCGCCAACGTCTCCTGGGATGATCTGAATCGTGGAATGGCGCATTCTTTTTTTGGGTCCGGTTGGCGCGGGAAAAACCCAGGCAATCCAGACCATCAGCGACATCGAGGTGGTCAGCACCGAAGAACGTGCAACCGATGCAACGGCGCTGATCAAGGAAAACACGACCGTCGCCATGGACATGGGCCTGATGAACATCGGCGATGCCGGCAGAATCATTCTGTACGGCGCCCCAGGTCAGGAGCGCTTCGACTTCATGTGGGAGATCCTGCTCGACCAGACCCAGGGCATCGTCATCCTGGTCAATCATGCCAGCAACGACTCCCTGGCGGCCCTCGGCAGCTATATCACCGCCCTGCGCCGGCTGACGGTTGGCGCCCCGCCGCCTTTCGTCGTTGCCATCACTCATACCGACGAAGGCGAAGTCACCGATCTCAATGAATATCGCCGCTACCTGCACACCCACGCCGATGACATGGGTGGTAGCAAAATCCCGGTGTTTCGCACGGATGCCCGTGAAAAGCGGGATATCCGCAATGTCTTGCTAGCCTTGACGGCCATGCTTGAATTCGACGAACGTGCACGTCTCGCGGTATTTTGACCGGTCAAACAACGCCCGAGATGCTCGAACTGCAAGACTTCGGCGTCGCCTTTGGCGAGCGCACCATCCTCGAATCGGTCTCGTTTTCGCTTCCATCTCCCGGCTGCACCGTGTTGCTGGGGCCTTCTGGCACCGGCAAATCAAGCTTGCTGCGCACACTGGCCGGCTTCAATGATGCCAGTCCGTCCTTGCGCACCTGGGGTCAGGTCAGATTCGGCGAACAGGCGCTGGATACTAACAACCGCCCGGCGCTGGTCATGCAGAACTCCAAATTGCTGGTATCCACCGTTCTGGAAAACCTGGTCTGCAATCTGCCAGGCCGCAGCGAACTGACGCGCCTGATGCAGATCGAGCGGATTGCCCCGCTGCTTGAGCAAGCGGCCTGCGCTCACCTGCTCAGCAATCTGACGCAAAAAGTCGTCGAGTGCTCGCTTGGCGAACAACGCATCATCGCCATCCTGCGCTACGTACTGTCCGGCAGCCCATTGATCATGCTTGATGAGCCAACCGCCGGACTCAAGGGTGAGCAGGCCGCCCCCGTACTGGCCTTGATCGAACATCTGGCACAAAGCCATGGCCTGCTGGTGGTGCTGCACAATCTGATGGAAGCGCGGCGGATCGCCAAGCAGATCGTGTTGCTGGCCAGCGGCCGGGTTCAGGAATCCTCCCCCGCGCATGACTTCTTCACCCATCCGAAAAGTGAATGCGGCCAATCCTTCCTGGCGACCGGCTCCTGCCCGGA
>JAVBXO010000326.1 GCA_030824535.1 Azonexus sp.
CGCCTTTTTCGGACAGCGTCAGGCGGTCGAGCATGGCGGTTTCGAGGCCGGCGGCACGGGCGGCGGCGAGGTCTTCCTGGTTGGCGGCGACCAGCGCGGTCTTTTCACGGCGGATGGCCGCAGCGATGTGCAACAGGGCCGCGTTCTTTTCGGCAGTCGTGGCCATGGCCAGGCGGCGCGAGGCGGCACGGGCCTGGCGGCCGACGGTCTGCATGTAATTCTTGATGTCCATGGTGAGTCTGTGCGGGGGCAAAGGAACATTATAGCCACACAAATTAGAGGGAACTTCCGGAACCGGGTAAACTCTTATCCGCAACGACAACATGGCTTTCCACCGAGGGCAAGATGGCCGAAAAATTAATATTGCCGACTGAAGTCAAGGTCTGCGCAACTTGCAGCTACTGGGACGGTGAACGTCGGGTAGATAATGAAATGAAACTGGTCGTGGTTTCCGAGGAGTGCCACGGTGAATGTCTGGTTCAGGCAACCCACAAGCCAGGATTGCACGATGTTCGCCTGGAGTGCGTCTGTATCTGGGAGGATCTGGAGTCCGATGAAGACGGCCTGCAGGCGCTGGGCTGAGTTTTTCGGTAGTGCGCCAGAGGATGGATTGATTTCCTCCTCTGGCAAGTCTGGCTGAGCGCGCTGCTTAGCGCCTGGCCGGGGGCAACCAATAGGCCAGGGTTTCGTAAAGCGTCTGCGGAATAATCGGCTTGGTCAGGTGGGCGTTCATGCCCGCCGCCTCGCTCTGCTGACGATCTTCCTGGCCGGCATGGGCGGTCATGGCGATGATGGGCAGGTCGGCAAAGCGCGGGTCGGCGCGGATGAGGCGGGTGGCGGTCAGGCCGTCCATTTCCGGCATCTGAATATCCATCAGCACCAGGCGAAATTCCTCTTTTTCCAGTAATGCAAGCGCTTCCCGGCCATTGTTGGCGGTGCTGACCGCGAGTCCGACTTTTTTCAACAGGGCCAGTGCGACCGTGCGGTTGAGCAGCACATCCTCGACCAGCAGGATTTTTTCGCCTTGCCACTGAGGCAATTCGGCCCTTTTTGACGGGTTGACCGCAGTCGCCATCGCCAGACTGCGCTGGGCGCTGCTGCTCGGCAGGGTCAGCGGAATGCTGAAGTGGAAGTTGCTGCCGAGGCCCGGCTGGCTGCTGACCTGGATATCCCCGCCCATCAGTTCGACCAGTTGTTTGCAGATGGCCAGCCCCAGCCCGGTGCCGCCGTAGCGCCGGGTAATGCTGCTGTCGCCCTGGGCAAAGGGGCTGAACAAGGCGTGCAGTTGTTCCGCTGAAATGCCGATGCCGGTGTCGCTGACGCTGAATTCGACCAGCGCCTGGGTGTCGTTGCGCATTTCGCGAAGTTTGGCGCTGACCCGAATTTCGCCACTGTCAGTGAATTTCGTGGCATTTGACACCAGGTTGATCAGCACCTGCCCGAGGCGCAGGGCGTCGCCAATCAGGATGGTCGGGATCGCCGGGTCGGCGTCAATCTGCAGCTGGATGCCACGGGCCTGGGCGCGGGCGGCAAACATGGCATTGAGCGACTGGAGAATCTTGCTCGGGGCGAAGGGGGCGGCTTCCAGGCTCAGGCGACCGGCTTCGATCTTGGAATAGTCGAGAATGTCGCTGATGATGCCGAGCAGGTTTTCCGAGGATTGCAGCACCTGCGTCAGATGTTCGCGCTGGACCGGCGTCAGTTGATCCTCCAGCACCAGATGCGTCAGGCCGATCATGGCATTCATCGGCGTGCGAATTTCGTGGCTCATGCGGGCCAGGAAATCCGATTTGGCGCGATTGGCCTGACGTGCTGCTTCCATGGCCAGTTGCAGTTCGTGGGTGCGCTTGGTCACCATGCTTTCCAGCGAGTCCCGGTAGGCGGCGAGTTCCTGATCGCGGCTCTGCAGCGAGTCAAGCATGCGGTCAAAGCTGCGGCCCAGACTGCCGATTTCGTCATTGCGGCGGATGCCCAGGCGCTCGTTGAGCATGGCGTTTTCCGAAATGCGCCGGGCCAGCTGCTCGAGTTTTTCCAGCGGCCCGGTCAGCTGGTTGACCGCGTAACGGCTCAGAGCAAGCACAGCCAATAAAGCCAGCAGCAGCACGATGCCGGTTTCGAGCAGGGTTCGGCGCAAGGTCTGGTGAAATTGTTCGAGCGATACCAGCAGTTCGATCTGCCCGACCGGGCTGGCCTGGCTTTCGCTGATGACTGGTGCGCGAACGACCAGGATTTCGTCGAGGAACAGCAGGGTTTCGCTGCCGGCCGGGAAGGCCGGGGCTTCCGTGCCCGACGGTTTGAACTGGCCGAGGACCTTGCCATTGGCCAGCACGGTGCGGGCCGCCAGGATGGCCGGATTGATCGCCAGTGAGGCGAGCAGACGCTGGGCTTCGCGGCGGTCGGCAAAGACCACGGCAGCCTGCGAGTTGTTGGCCAGCAAGCGCGCCTGCGACGCCATTGCTTCGCCCCACTGGGTTTGCAGCAGGCGTTGTTGCTGGGTGTGCACCAGCGCAAAAATCAGCAGGACGACCGCCAGCATCAGGCAGAAAAACAGCGCCACCAGCTTGTTGCGGATGCTCGCCGGCCAGTGCAGCAGACGGCACAGCGCGGTCAGCGGGGTCATGGATTGATGACCCGGGCCAGGCGTAGCAGCTGGGCGTTGAAGTCCAGGCCTTTCTTTGTCGCACTGCTGCGGTTGATGATGATGCCAACACGGTCGCCTTCCAGCGGCAGCTCGATCATGCCGCCGGCCTGGGCAAAGCCGGGAATGTCGGAGACGGTGACCAGGCGTTTGCTGTCGCTGCGGCTCAGCCAGTTATCCAGTTGCTGACTTTCGGAGCGGCCGATGAACAGTAGCTGGCAGGGCGTAAGGTCGGTCGGCGAAATGCGCAGGTCGAGATGGTTGCCGGCCTGCCTGAGCTGGCTGATGGCCGGGCCGAGCGGGTTTTTGCCGACCACGCAAAATACGGTCGGGCGGCCAGCCGGCTCATTGGCCGGCCAGTAGATGAATTGCGCCAGGCGGTAGAAGAGCACGGCCTTCATGCCGTATTCCGAGACTTCGTCAGCGATGGCCCCCAGCGCCATGCCACCGCCCAGGCCAAGCAGCAGCCAGCAGGTCAGCAAGTGAGCGGAGAGTCGCCGGGGCAGCTTCATGGTCGTGGCTCAGAAGCGGTACTGGAGGCTGCTCATGTAGCTGCGGGGTTGCTGGGGAACCAGCAACAGCACCGAGCTTGAAGATGAGGTGTGGGCTGCGTAATAACGGGTGTCGGTCAGGTTGTAGATGTCGAAATAAAGCGACAGCCGCTCGCCCAGCAGCTTGTGGATGCCGACGTGCAGGCTGGCCTGGGTATAGGAGGGGGCGCTGATGCGTTCGCCGGAGCTGGCGCTGATGGTCTTGGCGGTCGTCGTTTCACCGATCCACTGCAGGCGCGGAGTGACGGTCAGCCAGTCCTGGTAGCGGAAGGTGATGCCGAGCTTGAGCTTGTGCGTGGCGATATTGATCTGTTCGCGCTCGATGCTGGTGTCTGTTTCCTTGACGAGGCCCCGGACATAGCTGTAACTGCCCCACCAATCGGCGGTCCACGCGCCGGCGACATGGGTTTTCCATTGCGGGATCAGGTCGATGCCCCAGTAACGGTCGCTGCCGGAATTGGCCTTGGTCGTGCTGGAGCACAGGATGGCGCCGGGGATGTATTGCACTTCGCCGAGAGCGCGGGTGCTGCTGAAGGGGCAGGGCGTGCCCGAGTCACCCGACTGGGTGGTAACCAGACGCTCAACGCTGGCGAGATAGGCCGTGCTGACCAGGTTGAGATCCTGGCGCGGCCGCCAATCCCAGGTCAGCGCCAGATTGCGTGACTTTTCCGGCTTGAGTGCGGTGTTGGGCGCCCGGAAGCCGGTGCCGATGTACTGACCGTTCCACTGGGCACTGGTGAAGCTGCCAAAGGCGCTGTAAACGTCTTCCGGCGCTGGTGTGCGGAAAGCCTCGCCATACAGCAGTTTCAGGAAATTGCCGGGGCTGGCCTGCCAGACCAGACCCAGACGGGGATTGAGACTGCTACCGTAGGTCGAGTACCAGTCCTGACGGGCGCCAATCATCGTCGATAGTGTCGGTGTCCATTGCGCCTGCCACTGCAGGTAGCCGGACCAGCTGTTGTACTTGCCATCGAAATTCTGCAAGGCCAGGCTGGTTTGCGGGTACACCATCCCCTGATTGTCAGGCGCCAGTGACGTGTCGTAGGGGTGGGGCAGGTCCGGAGTTTCGATGGAGTGATAGGCACGGTAGCCCAGGCCGCTGAGGATCACGTGCTGCTCGTTGATCTGCCAGTTCAGGCTTTGTTCGATGCTGCGCCGGCGGGCGTAGGCATAGTCGTAGCCATCGTTCTGGAAACTGGTCGTCTTGTTGATGTAGCGGGAATTCGGATCGACGACATAGTTGGACTGGTCGATGCTGAGTTCGCCCTTCAGTGCCGGGCTGAGGTCGAAGCGGTATTTGCCGTACCAGGTGTCGATGGTCGTGTCGTAGTAGGCGTCGCTCAGGTAATACACCGAGGCCGGATTGTCGCCGGTGCTCGACAGGCTGCGAAAGCGGTTGCGATAAAAGCCGACGCTCAGCGTGTTCTCGTAATCCAGGCGCAAATACTGGCTTTCGCTGCTGATATTGCCGACATAGTCTTCGCGCTGGTTGGCCGGGATGCCGCCGGCCGCGACCTTGGCATAGCTGGCCGGGTAATGGCGGTCAAGGTGGGCGCGGTCGCTTTCCTGCTGATGGGCGCTGGCGCTGAAGCGGAAGCCGTTGCCCAGCGGCGCGGCGAGCTCGAAGCTGCTTTCCCGCGCGCCAAAGCTGCCGCCGCCGAGCGAGACCGTGCCCTGCACGGTGTCACCGGCGGGCTCGCTGATGATGTTGATGACCCCGGCGAAGGCGTCGGCGCCGTAAAGCGCGGCGGCCGGGCCATAGAGCACTTCAACCTGCCTGGCGAAATGCAGCGAGAAGTTCTCGGCCACCGGAATCTTGCCGCCGGCCGGGTGGTCGATGCGCACGCCGTCGAGCAGGATCAGCAGCTTGTTGTTGGACAGGTGACCCTGGAAAACGAAATTGTTGTATTGCGCCGAGCGTGTGCCGCGTTGAAAGTCCACGCCGGGCAGGTCTTCGAGCAGGTCGGCGAGATTCTTGTAGCGCCGCTCACGGATCTGCTCGCGATTGAAAACCATGATGTGCGCCGGCGTTTGCTCGCGTGCTTCGGGGCGGCGCGAAGCGGTGACGACGGGCGTCGCCAGCAGTTCTTCCAGCGATAGCGGCAGCAATTGCCCCAGTTCATCGGCGCTGACCAAAGGGGCAGCCAGCAGGCAGAGCAGCCCGGCGGTCATCCGGCGAGGCGTGAAACGCTGATCGTTCATGGTCTCCCCTTGTTTTTTGGAGGTCGGCGGCTGGCGGGTAAATCTAGCGCCTGGCGGCAGGCTGGCAAAGCAGCAGGCCCAGGCGCAGGAACTCTTCCTGAATGTTACCGCGACCGATCCCTTTGGCCAGGCGGTCGATTTGCCCGGCCTGACGAAAGGCCGCGGTCAATGTTGCGGTCGACAGTCTGTGCAGGGCCTTTTTCACGCTCAGTGCGCGCGGTCCCCAGACCTTGGCGTCCTTGAGCAACTGCTCGAGCGAACGGCCGGCATCAAGGCCGCTACGGATCGTCAGCAGCGCGCGGATTTCTTCGGTCATCGCCCACAGGACCAGCACGGCGGCTTCGCCTTCCTGCGCCAGACCGGCCAGGGTGCGGGTGACGCGGCCGAGTTCGCCGACCAGCAGGGCTTCACGCAGGTCGTCGACATCGTAGCGGGCGACATTGAGCACGGCGCTGCGCACTTGCTCCAGGCTCAGCTTGCCAGTCGGGTAGAGCAGGCCAAGTTTCTGGATTTCCTGATGGGCGGCGAGCAGATTGCCTTCGACGCGCTCGGCAATGAATTTCAACGCGTCGAGATCGGCGCCCTGTTGCTGGCGACGCAGGCGGCCGGCAATCCAGCCCGGCAGTTCGGCCAGCGGCGGCGCGTTGAGCTTGATGCCGACGCCGGCATTGATCAGGGTGGTGAACCAGACGGCCTTTTCCTCGCGCCAGTCGATTTCCGGCAGCGTGATCAGCAGCAGGTTGTCGGACGACAGATGCTGGCACCACTGCTGCAGCGCCGTGCTGCCTTCCTTGCCCGGTTTGCCGCCGGGGATGCGCAGGTCGATCAGTTTGCGGTCGCCGAATAGCGACAGGTTGCCGCCGGCGGCCAAGAGCTGGTTCCAGTCGAACTGCGCCAGCACGGTCAGCACTTCGCGTTCGCTATAGCCGCTGCTGCGCGCCTTGGCGCGAATCGCGTCGGCGGCTTCGAGGACCAGCAGCGGCTCGTCGCCATACAACACATAGAGCGGGCGCAACTCGCGTTCGAGGTGCGCCGCGAGCTGTTCGCCCTTGAGCAGCATTACTCGTTTTCTTCGAGGTCGGGGTTTTTCGGCTTGATGATCGTCAGGCGGCGGACGATCTGGTTGACCAGATCGTTGTTCATGTCGCGCCACAGCATGCCTTCTTCCAGATCCTTGGCGAGAATGCTCGAATCGTCGAAGGTAATGTCGCGGCTCAGGGTGATTTCATTCGGCGGCACCAGCACCTGGCCCTTGGCATTGACGATGCGGAAGCTGTAGTTCAGCTGCAGCCGGTATTCGCGCACCCGGCCCTGGGCATTGACGCTGAGGATGGTCTTTTGCCGGTTATCGGAAACCTGCTGGAAAATCGCCTCGGCTTCCTTGGGGTCGCTGACGATCAAGGCGCTGTTTTCCGCGCTGAGATAGCGCTGCAGCCAGATATTGACCTGGGCCGTTTCCGGCAGCGCGATGTACATCGATTTATAGGGCAGCTGGGCGCTTCCCGCGCCGCGCAGATGGAAGCCGCAGCCGGATAGCGCAGCAGCGAGGATCAGTGCGAACAGGAAGCGCATGCTTACTCCTTAAACAACAATATTGACCAGGCGGCCCGGCACGACGACAACCTTCTTCGCCGGCTTGCCTTCCATGAACTTGACCGCGCCGTCCGTCGCCAGCGCGGCGGCTTCGATGCTCGCCTTGTCGGCTTCTGCAGCGACGCGGATGGAACCGCGCAGCTTGCCATTGACCTGCACCATCAGCTCGATTTCATCCTGCTTGAGGGCTTCCGGATCGGCCTTGGGGAAAGCAGCGAGACCGGCATCGGCACCCGGCTTCAGTTCGGCGTAGAGCGCCTGACCGATGTGCGGGACGATGGGGAAGAGCAGCAGGCTGACGCTTTCCAGGGTTTCCTGGGCCAGCGCCCGGCCAACGGCATCCGCCAGATCGCACTTGTCGTAGGCATTCAGCAGTTCCATGACCGCGGCAATCGCGGTGTTGAACTGCTTGCGGCGGCCGTAGTCGTCGGCAACCTTGCCCATGGTCTGGTGCAGTTTGCGGCGCAGATCGGCTTGTGCGGTCGACAGCGATTTTTGCTCGATTTTCGAATCGACCAGACCGCCGGCAACGTGGTCATGCACCAGTTTCCAGACGCGACGGAGGAAGCGGAAAGCGCCTTCAACGCCG
>JAVBXO010000255.1 GCA_030824535.1 Azonexus sp.
GTGGGGGATGGGTCTCGACCCCGCCCGCACCGCAGCCATCATCGCCGCCTGTCGCGAAGTCGGCCCGGCCTTGTTCTTCAGCCTGTTGATCATCACCGTCTCCTTCCTGCCGGTATTCACGCTCGAAGCCCAGGAAGGCCGGATGTTTGCGCCGCTGGCCTGGACCAAGACCTTTGCCATGGCCGCCGCGGCCTTTTTATCGGTGACGCTGGTGCCGGTGCTGATGCTGCTGTTCATCCGTGGGCCGATCCGTCCGGAAGCGGAAAATCCGGTCAATCGCTTCCTGATCCGCCTTTACCGGCCGATCATCGCCGCCGTGATGCAATGGAAGAAAACCACCATCGCGCTGGCGCTGGTGCTGCTCGCCGTCAGTCTCATCCCGGCCAGCCGCCTGGGCTCGGAATTCATGCCGACCCTGAACGAAGGCACGCTGTTCTACATGCCGACGACGCTGCCCGGTATTTCCGTGACCAAGGCTGCCGAACTGCTGCAGACGCAGAACAAGATCATCAAGAGCTTTCCGGAAGTCGCTTCGGTCTATGGCAAAGCCGGCCGCGCGCAGACGGCGACTGATCCGGCGCCGATGGAGATGTTCGAGACCATCATCAACCTCAAGCCGGAAAGTGCATGGCGGCCGGGGCTGACCACCGACAAGCTGATCGCCGAACTCGACAAGGCGCTGCAATTCCCCGGCGTGGCCAATTCCTGGACGATGCCGATCAAGGCGCGTATTGACATGTTATCCACCGGCATCCGCACGCCCATCGGCATCAAGGTTTTCGGCACCGATCTGGTCGAGATGGAGCGCCTGGCGCGCGACATCGAAACCGTCGTCAAGGCCGTACCCGGCACCAGCAGCGCCTTCGCCGAACGCATCACCGGCGGTTTCTATCTCGACATCATCCCCAATCGCCAGGCCTTGGCGCGTTACGGCCTGAGCGTTGGTGAAGTCATGGACGTGGTCGCCAGCGCGCTGGGCGGCGAGATGCTGACGACCACCGTCGAAGGCCGCGAACGCTTTGGCGTCACCGTGCGCTATCCGCGCGATCTGCGCAGCGATCCGCAAGCCATCGCCCGTGACGTGCTAGTCCCTGTGCCGGCCGAAATGGGCGCGCCGGCAACGATGGTGCCGCTCGGCCAACTGGCGGAAGTCAAAATCTCGACCGGCGCGCCGTCGATCCGCACCGAAAACGCGCTGCTGTCGGCCTACATCTACGTCGACATTCGCGAGCGCGACATCGGTTCCTACGTCGCCGAAGCCAAAAAGGCCGTCGCGGAAAAGGTCAAATTCACCCCCGGCACCTATGTGACCTGGAGCGGTCAGTTCGAATACATGGAACGCGCCACGGAAAAGCTGAAAGTGGTGGTGCCGGTAACTTTGTTGATCATCTTCCTGCTGCTCTACCTCAATTTCCGCCGCATCACCGAAACCCTGATCGTCATGCTCTCGGTGCCGTTTGCGCTGGTCGGCGGCATCTGGCTGATGTGGGCGCTGGGTTACAACCTCTCGGTCGCCGCGGCCATCGGCTTCATCGCGCTGGCCGGCGTCGCCGCCGAAACTGGCGTCATCATGCTGATCTACCTCGACCACGCCTGGCAGGCGACGCAGGCAAAATGTGCCCTTGAGGGCCGTCGACCGCAGATGTCGGATTTATACGCCGCAGTGATGGAAGGCGCCGTCGAGCGCGTGCGGCCAAAGATGATGACGGTCACTGCGATCATGGCCGGCCTGCTGCCCATCCTGTGGGGCACCGGCACCGGCTCCGAAGTCATGAGCCGCATCGCCGCACCGATGGTCGGCGGCATGATTTCCTCGACGGTGCTGACGCTGGCGGTGATCCCGGCGATTTACGCGCTGGTGATGCAGCGGCGGCTGTAAAAACAAAGCCCCGCGCTGGGCGGGGCTTTGCTGAGGAGGGATGCCGAACAGCGGCTTACGAAATCGCCAACATCCGTTCCAGTGCCAGCTTGGCCAGCGCGGTTTCGTGTTCGGAAACCTTGATCTGGTTGACCACCTTGCCTTCGACGAGGTTTTCCAGCGTCCAGGCGAGGTGTTGCGGGTCGATGCGCTGCATCGTCGAGCACATGCAGATGGTCGTTGCCATGAACTGCACGATCTTGTTCTGCGGCAGCACCTCCTTCGCCAGGCGGTCGACCAGGTTCAGTTCGGTGCCGACCAGCCAGCGCGTGCCTTCCGGGGCTTCCTTGATGATCTTGACGATGTGCTCGGTCGAGCCGACGTAGTCGGAAGCGGCGCAGACTTCGAAGTTGCACTCGGGGTGGGCGATGACCTTGCCCTCTGGGTATTTGGCACGGAAGGCGTCGATGTGCGATTTCTGGAACATCTGATGCACCGAACAGTGGCCTTTCCACAGCAGGATTCTGGCCTTCTGGATCTGCTCGAGCGTCAGACCGCCCATTTCGAGGTCGGGATCCCAGACGACCATCTCGTCCATCGGGAAACCCATGTTGTGACCCGTCCAGCGGCCGAGGTGCTGGTCGGGGAAGAACAGCACTTTCGGGCGGCGCTCGAAGGCCCATTTGGCGATGGTGCCGGCGTTGGACGAGGTGCAGACGATGCCGCCATGCTCGCCGCAGAAGGCCTTGAGGTCGGCGGCGGAGTTGATGTAAGTCACCGGCGTGACTTCATTTTCAACATCGAGCACTTCGCCCAGCTCGCGCCAGCAGCGTTCGACCTTGGCCAGGTTGGCCATGTCAGCCATCGAGCAGCCGGCCGCGAGGTCGGGGAGGATGGCGATCTGGTGGGGGGCAGTCATGATGTCGGCGACTTCGGCCATGAAATGCACGCCGCAGAAAATCACGTATTCGGAATCGGTCTGCGCGGCCAGCTTGGACAGCTTCAGCGAATCGCCGGTCAGGTCGGCGTGCTGATAGACGTCGGCGCGTTGGTAGTGGTGGCAGAGGATCACGGCCTTCTTGCCGAGCTTGGCGCGGGCGACGCGGATGCGTTCCTGGCAGGCTTCGTCGGAAAGCTGGTTGAAGGGGTCGAAGGAAATGGTCGCGGTTTGCATGCTGTTCTCTGGAAATCGGCTCGTTTTTACGGTCAACCGCGCAATTATCCCTGAATCCAGGGCAATCCGGCCTTGCGCCAGCCACCGATGTGGCCGCGATGGCCATTGGCATCCTTGTCGCCTTCAAAGCCTTCGAGGATGTTGTAGCAGTTGTTGTAGCCGGCTTCGCTGGCCAGCGTGGCAGCGCCAATCGAGCGCACGCCGCTGCGGCAGAGGAACATCACCAGTGCTTCGGGATCAACCTGGCGCTGCAGTTCGGCGAGGAAGTGCGGATTGCGCACGCCGCCCGGATACTGGTTCCATTCAATTTCGACCGCGCCCGGCACGCGACCGACCCAGTCCCATTCGGCGCGGGTGCGGACATCAACCAGTTTGGTGCCGGGCGCCAGCTGCAGGATTTCGCCGGCTTCCTGGGGCGTCAGTTCGCCCTGGTAGGGGCGGGACAGGGCTACGCTGCGGCTGCGAGCGAGATTCAGCAGTTCGGACAACTTTCCCATAATCGCTTTCCCATAATCGGCAACTGTTAAAATCGGAGTCTTATAGTATAGGGCAGACCGTCATGGACCAAGGTCAACAGCAAATCCTCGCGCGCGCCGCCGAGGCGCAGAAAGCAACCTGGGTCAGCGTGGCCGTCAATCTGGTCATGACCGTGCTGCAAATGCTGGTCGGCTGGCTGGCGCACTCGCAGTCGCTGATCGCGCACGGCCTGCACTCCTTTTCCGACCTGCTGTCCGACTTCCTGGTGATTTACGCCAGCCGGCAGAGCGCCCATCCTGCCGATGCCCGGCATCCCTACGGCCATGCGCGAGTCGAGACGGCGGCGACGCTGATTCTCGGGGCGTCATTGACGTTGATCGGTCTGGGTATCCTGTGGGAGTCGGGCATGCGCCTGCAACATGTTGAAACCTTGCAGGCGGTTGAGTTCTCGGCGCTGTGGGTGGCGATTGCCACGGTGATCTCCAAGGAAGGGCTGTATCGCTACCTGATCCGTGTCGCGGAAAAGCAGCGTTCCCAGCTATTGACCGCCAATGCGCTGCACACCCGCGCTGATGCGGCGTCGGCGCTGGTGGTGGTAGTCGGTATCGCCGGCGCGCTGATGGGCTGGTCTTTCCTCGATCTGGCTGCTGCCGCGCTGATGGGGTTCATGATCCTGCGCATGGGCGTGGAGCTGGCCTGGGGGGCGATCAAGGAACTGATCGACACCGGCCTCGACGAAGCCCAGGTCGCCGCCATTCGCCAAACCCTGCTGAGCACGCCCGGCGTACTCGGCTTGCATCAATTGCGCACGCGGCGCATGGCGCATCAGGCGCTGGTTGATACCCACGTCCAGGTTGATACCCGTCTCAGTGTCTCGGAAGGCCACCGGATTGCCGAACTGGCACGGGCGCGCGTGCTGCGTGAGCATCCGGAAGTGCTCGATGTACTGGTGCATATTGATCCGGAGGATGATCTCGAACCGGACATCCTGAATTCCCCCTTGCCTGGCCGCGAGGAACTGCTGCGCGAATTGCAGCCGCTGCTGGCTGAACTGCCGGTTCCCGAGAAAGTGGTGATTCACTACATCCGGGGCAAGGTCGAGGTCGAGGTCTTCTTGACGCATCTGTTTTTTACCGGCGGTGAAAGTCTGCAGCAGGCCGAGGCCGTAGTTGCCGAGCGCCTGAAGGCGCATCGCCAGATTCGCTCGGTTTCCCTGAATTGTTTGATTGCACGCTAACGGTGCGTTTTCCAAAGATTGGCACCGTTTTTGTGCATTCAATCTTTGCTTAAACCCGACATATTGTTGTGGCAAAATGGGAAAGTTTGCTTCTGATGCATGGCATGCATTCTGCTAAGTTTCTGGAGCTGATTTTTTGATTGTTGCCGGATGAACCGGCATCTTGTTTAGTTAGGAGACTGACGCTTATGGCAACCCCGCAAGACGTGATGAAGATGGTCAAGGAAAACGACGCTAAGTTCGTCGATTTCCGTTTCACCGATACCCGTGGCAAGGAACAGCACGTCACCGTGCCGGTCTCCGCTTTCGACGAAGACAAGTTTGAAAGCGGCCACGCTTTTGACGGCTCCTCCATCGCCGGCTGGAAGGGCATTCAGGCTTCCGACATGCTGCTGATGCCGGATCCGGATACCGCTTTCATCGACCCGTTCTTCGACGAAACCACCGTCGTGCTGTCCTGCGACGTCGTCGATCCGACCGATGGCCGTGGTTACGACCGCGACCCGCGCTCCATCGCCAAGCGCGCTGAAGCCTACCTGAAGTCCTGTGGCGTGGGCGATACCGCCTACTTCGGCCCGGAACCGGAGTTTTTCATTTTTGACGGCGTCGAATGGAATGTCGACATGTCCGGCTGCCACCTGAAGATCCATTCCGCTGAAGCGGCCTGGAACTCCGGTGAAAAGAACGAAGGCAATGGCGCCACCGGCCACCGTCCGGGTGTCAAGGGCGGTTACTTCCCGGTGCCGCCGGTCGACAGCCTGCACGACATCCGTTCCGCCATGGTCCTGACCCTCGAAGCCATTGGCTGCCCGGTCGAAGTGCATCACCACGAAGTGGCGAATGCCGGCCAGTGCGAAATCGGCACCGTGTTCAACACCCTGGTCAAGCGTGCCGACCAGACCCAGAAGCTGAAGTACGTGGTGCACAACGTTGCTCACCAGTACGGCAAGACGGCAACCTTCATGCCGAAGCCGATCGTTGGTGACAATGGTTCGGGCATGCACGTGCACCAGTCGATCTGGAAAGAAGGCAAGAACCTGTTCGCCGGTGACCAGTACGCTGGCCTGTCCGAACTGGCCCTCTTCTACATCGGCGGCATCATCAAGCACGCCAAGGCCTTGAACGCCATCACCAATCCGGGTACCAACTCCTACAAGCGTCTGGTCCCGCACTACGAAGCGCCGGTCAAGCTGGCTTACTCGGCCAAGAACCGTTCCGCTTCGATCCGTATCCCCTTCGTTGCTTCGACCAAGGCCCGTCGTATCGAAACCCGCTTCCCGGATCCGATCGCCAACCCGTACCTGTGCTTCTCGGCGCTGCTGATGGCCGGTCTGGATGGTATCCAGAACAAGATCCACCCGGGCGAACCGGCTTCCAAGAACCTGTACGATCTGCCGCCGGAAGAAGATGCACAGATCCCGACCGTCTGCGCTTCCCTCGAAGAAGCCCTGGCCGCTCTGGACGCTGACCGCGACTTCCTGACCTGCGGTGGTGTTTTCTCCAACGACTGGATCGATGCCTACATCGCCCTGAAGATGGAAGAAGTCAACAAGGTTCGCATGACGACCCACCCGGTCGAATTCGACCTGTACTACAGCTGCTAATCCGGTTTTCCGGTGCAGCCAGAAGGGCGGGATTTTCCCGCCCTTTTTTGTCTACTTTCAGGTGGACCGGGAGAGTGCTTCCGGTAAACTAAAGGAAATTCCGGAAAGATGACGATGACACGCAGCACGCTTGCTCTCCTGTTTGGCGCACTGGCCATGCCTGCCTTTGCCCAGACCATCTATAGCTGCACCGACGCCAGCGGCGGCAAGGTGTATTCGACTTCCCGCGACTTTGGTAATTGCAAGGCCGTGCCCAAAGGCCCGGAGTCGACCTTGCCCGCACCGCCGCCAGCGCCCAGGTCGCACGGTGCCAGTGCCAATCCAACCCCGTCCAGCTTCCCCAAGGTCCAGGAAGATACCCAAAAGGCGCGTGATGGCGACCGCCGGCATATCCTGGAGCAGGAATTGTCCGGTGAGCAGCGCCATCTGGAACAGGCGAAGAAGGAGCTGGCCGAGCAGGAAGCGCAACACGCCAGCTCTGATCGCGTAGCCCCCTATCGCGACCGCGTCGGTCAGCACGAACGCAACATTCGGGCGATCCAGAAGGAATTGGGGAATCTTAAGTAGTTGTTAGGATCGAGGATTCAGGATCGAGGAAATATTTGAGGGCGCCGCGGCGCCCTCTGGTTTTTACTAAAAGCTCGATCCTCGATCCTCGCTAGCGCTTCACCTGATACCAGGCCGCATACAGCGCTGGCAAGAAGAGCAGGGTCAGGGCGGTGGCGACGATCAGGCCGCCCATGATGGCGACGGCCATCGGGCCGAAGAAGTCGTTGCGCGACAGCGGAATCATCGCCAGCACGGCCGCAGCGGCGGTCAGGACGATGGGGCGGAAGCGGCGTACCGTCGATTCGACAATCGCTTCGAAGCGGGCTTTGCCGGCGGCCAGATCCTGTTCGATCTGATCGACCAGGATCACCGAGTTGCGCATGATCATGCCGAACAGCGCAATCGCGCCGAGCAGGGCCATGAAGCCGAAGGGCTTGTTGAAGACCAGCAGGAAGAGCGCGATGCCGATGATGCCGAGCGGTGCCGTGAGCAGCACCATGAGCACCCGCGAAATGCTTTGCAGCTGGATCATCAGGATCGACACGACGGCGAGGATGAAAATCGGCATGCCGGCAGCGACCGAGGCCGAGCCCTTGCTGGATTCCTCGACCGAGCCGCCGGTGGTGATGCGGTAATTCGCCGGTAGTTGCTGCTGG
>JAVBXO010000068.1 GCA_030824535.1 Azonexus sp.
TGACCCGGATTCACGCATGCTGCGCGGCTTTCTCGCCGGCTTGGCCGAACATTTGACGCCGGCTGGCGAAGGCTGGCTGATCATTTCCGATATTGCCGAACTGCTTGGCCTGCGTTCGCGGGCGCAATTGCTTGGCTGGATTGCCGAGGCCGGTTTGCAGGTGCTGGGGCGCAACGACACCCGGCCGCAACACCCGAAGTCGCGCGATGCTGCCGACCCCCTGCATGCAGCGCGGGCAGCCGAAGTCACTTCGCTGTGGCGGCTCGGCCGTAAATCCTGACGGGATATATCGTTTGGCATAGGTGACGTGCTATTGTCTGGCCGTCCTTATCCCCTGCCGGAGTCATCATGCTCAGATATATCCTGTTGTTGGCGATCTATATTCCCGTTTTTATCGTGGCCATGCTGATCGCGCCGGTACTGCCGCTGTTCGCGGTGATGCGCGATGGCCCGATTGATAACAATAACGGCACCGGCATTGGGCCGCGCCTGCCGAACTGGCTGTTCTGGTTCGACACCACCACCGACAACAGTTTGTGGGGTGATTACGGTTGGCGCACTGGCCATTGCCCGAAATTCTGGGGAACGCAGTTGGGCATGACTGGCTGGCTGTGGCGCAACCCGGCCTGTGGTTTTGCCTGGAGCATCCTGGCTTATGAGGTCAGCCCCAGTGAAACCTTTACCGTTACTTCGTCCGGTTGCGGCCTCAATCTCGACAAGAGCCGGGATCGTCAGGGCTGGTTTTATATCAAGTCGAGCGGCGGTGCTTTCCAGTTGCGCTGGATCAAAACCTTGCTGGGCAAGCAGTTTTCGCTGGAAGCCGGCTGGCTGCTGGATGTTTATGTCAATGATCCAGCGATGCTGACGACGCGGCCGCGCGCGCCTTTCTCGTTTCAGCCGGCAATGCGCACACCTCCTGCGCCGTGAAAGCTTTCAGCGTCGGCAGTAGCTGACGAAAGCGCAGGCCGGCGTGGTGTTTTCTGCCGCCAGCAGGCGACGCGTCGTTTCCTGCCAGTCGCTGGCGGCGATTTCAGGAAACCAGGCGTCGCCTTCTGGCGCCAGATCAACTTCGGTGATTTCCAGACGGTCGGCCAGCGGCAGGGCCTGCGTGTAAATCTGCTCGCCGCCGATGACAAAGGCCAGTTCTGCGGTCGACGCCATTTCCAGGGCCATTTCCACTGAGCCGGCCAGCTCGGCGCCGGGCGCGGCGTAATCGGCCTGACGGCTGATGACGATATTGCGTCGGCCGGGCAGGGGGCGGAAACGCGGCGGCAGCGATTCCCAGGTCTTGCGTCCCATGATCACCACTTGGCCGGCGGTCAGGGTCTTGAAATGCGCCATGTCGGCGGGAATGTGCCAGAGCAACTGGTTGTCGTGGCCGATGACGCGGTTGCGGGCAACTGCGGCGATCAATACGACGTCGGTGGGTTTGCAGGTCATGGTCGACTCAGGAAAACTGGCGCAGATGGGCGATCAGGCCACGGGTCGAGGCGTCAAGCGTCGCATCGTCGCCATCGCCGGCCAGCAGTGGCGTCAGTTTGCCGGCCAGGTATTTGCCGAGTTCAACGCCCCACTGGTCAAAGGAATTCAGGTTCCACAGCACGCCGAGACAGAAAACCTTGTGTTCGTACAAGGCCAGTAGCTGACCGAGGGTGAAGGGCGACAGCTCGGGCAGGATCAGCGTCGACGACGGCTGGTTGCCGGGGAAAGTGCGGTAGGGCAACAGGCTGGCGTCGGCGCCGTTGGCCTGGGCTTCCTCTGCCGTCTGGCCGAAAGCGAGGGCAGCGCTTTGCGCCAGGCAGTTGGCGAGCAGGCCGGGGTGATGGCCGGCCAGCGGGAAATCAGCCCGGGCGAGGGTAATGAAATCGCTGGCGACGACTTGCCCGCCCTGGTGCAATAGCTGGAAGTAGGAGTGCTGACCATTGGTACCGGCCGTGCCCCAAAGAATCGGGCAGGTCGGCATGCCGATGATTTTGCCGTCACGGTCGACCTGCTTGCCGTTGCTTTCCATTTCGAGCTGCTGCAGGTAATCCGGCAGGAGTTCGAGCGAGTGGCTGTAAGGGAAAACGCCATGGCTGGCGGCGCCGAGAAAATCGGTGTTCCACAGCGTCAGCAGGGCCATCGTCAAGGGCAGGTTGCTGGCGGGCGGGGCGCTGAAAAAGTGCTGGTCAAGGTCGTGGGCGCCGGCCAGTAGCTGGCGGAAATGCCCGAAGCCGATGGCCAGCGCAATCGGCAGGCCAATCGCCGACCACAGCGAAAAGCGACCACCGACCCAATCCCAGAATTCAAAAACATTTTCCGGCGCAATGCCGAATTCGCCAGTCGCGCGCAGATTGGTCGAGGCGGCGACGAAATGCCGGGCGACGGCGCTGGCGTCGCCAGCAACCGCCAGCAACCAGTCGCGGGCGGTGCGGGCATTGCGCATGGTTTCCAGCGTCGTGAAGGTCTTGCTGGCGACGATGAACAAGGTGCTGCGCGGATTGAGACTGGCCAGCGTGCCGGCGAGGTCGGCGCCATCGAGATTGGCGACAAAATGCACGCGCAGGTCGGGCTGCTGGCAGGCGGACAGCGCCTGCACGGCCATGCGCGGACCGAGGTCGGAACCGCCAATGCCGATATTGACGACATCGGTGATGCGCTCACCGGAAAAACCGCGCCACTCAGCGCTGTGAATACGTTCGCAGAAGGCTTCGATACGCGCCAGGACCGCTTTGACTTCAGCCGGTGCAGCGTCGCCGGCGCGCAGATCCATGTGGCGGACCGCCCGCTTTTCGGTGTGGTTGATCAACTCACCACTGCGCATGCGTTGCTGCCAGCCGGTAATCCCGGCAACGCCGGCCAAGGCATGCAAGTGGGTCAGCGTTTGCTCGCAGATACGCTGTTTCGAGAAGTCGAGCAGCAACTGACCATGCTGCAAACTGAATTGGGCGTATCGGTCACCGTCGACCGCAAAAAGCTCACGCAGGTGTCGGGTGCGCAGCTGGGCGGCATCGGCGGTCAGCGCCTGCCAGGGGGCGGAGTGGGCGAGTTGGCTCATGGTGTCGGTAGCGCAATCAGACGGCGACGGGCGCCGCGATATGGGGATGGGGATCGTAAGCCTCAAGCCGGAAATCTTCGAAATGGAAGGCGAAGATGTCCTTGACCTCGGGATTGATCCACAGGCTCGGCAGGGGACGCGGCTCACGGCCTAGTTGCAGGCGAGCCTGATCAAAGTGATTGGAATAGAGGTGGGCGTCGCCGAAGGTATGGACGAACTCGCCCGGCTGGTAGCCGCATACTTGCGCCAGCATCATCGTCAGCAAGGCATAGGAAGCGATGTTGAAGGGCACGCCGAGGAAAATGTCGGCGCTGCGCTGATAGAGCTGGCAGGACAATTTGCCGTCAGCAACGTAAAACTGGAACAGGCAGTGACAGGGCGGCAGGGCCATGCGGTCTACGTCGCCGGGATTCCACGCGGAAACGATATGGCGGCGCGAATCGGGATTGTGCTTGAGGCTGTGCACCAGCTGCGTGATCTGGTCGACCAGACGACCATCCGGCGTTTCCCAACGCCGCCATTGTTTGCCGTAGACCGGGCCGAGGTCGCCGTTTTCGTCAGCCCATTCGTCCCAGATGCGCACACCTTGCTCTTGCAGGTACTTGATATTGGTGTCGCCCTGCAGGAACCACAGTAATTCGTGAATGATCGATTTGAGGTGCAGCTTCTTGGTCGTCAGCATCGGAAAGCCGCAGGCGAGATCGAAGCGCATTTGCCAGCCGAACACCGAACGCGTGCCAGTGCCGGTGCGGTCGGATTTGTCGTGGCCGGTTTCCAGCACATGGCGCATCAAGTCAAGATATTGCTGCATCGAATTCAGCTTTGTGGAGGTTTGGGCGTGATATTTTAGCGGGTCAGCCGACATAAGGGGCTGCTTTCGCAGTATTGGGGCATATTGTCGGGTATAAACAGAGTTTGCGGCTTAAACTAATTTCATTGCTGCCAGGGAGACGGGTTGTGCTGAGAAAGATGGGGCTCGGCGGATTGTTCGGCCAAAAGACGGATCATCCGCTGGCCGATGCCAAGGATGTACGGCGGATTCTGGCTGAATTGCCAACCGACAATGCCTTCAAGGCGCTCGACGAAATTATTGACTGGTTTGGTTATCTGATTGATAACCACCACTTCCCGGCAGAGCGCTTTTACGAGGTGCTGGTGCAGTTCGAGGGTGCAGCGCAGCCGCATTTGCAGCGTCTGTCGCGCGAATACTTGCAAAGTGCGCGCTTGTCGCGTGCTGAAGAGCGACGGTTGTGGTCAATACACCATGGTTTCTGGACCATGCTGGCCTTGACCTACGAGCGCTGCCTGAAGGTTTCCCTCGCTGTCGAGCGGCCTTCCGACGCCTTGCGTCAGGGTTTGCCGGCTCTTTGTGTTCGCCTGATCAGTGCCTTGGGTGGGATACTGAAGTGGGAACGCTTTCAGTATGGGAGCGGTGATAATGCGCTGTGGGGACGTCTCGGCTGGGTGGTGCAGCAGGCCAGCAAAGCCAAGTTTGCCGAGCAGCCGGTATTGGTGGGGCGCGGCAAACCCAGCAGCGTCGAGCAGGAATTCAAGAGGGTCATGATCTTCCAGTCGGCGGCGCTGGATGCCTTGCGACCGCTGGACATGGAATTGGCGGAGATCTTGCTGGCGCATTTCCTGGGGCATTTTTATTACACTGGCAAGGCGGTGCATGACTGTATCTACTGGGTGGATCTGGCCCTTGCCTACCGCCCGCAGCGCCTGGCGATATTTCCGACCAAGGCTGAAAACAGTCAGCGTTTCTTCAAGGCCGGAGATGCCTACGAAGTGATGCAGCAGATGCTGCGTGATCTCGAGCGGGGCGGGAAATTGCCGGAAGAGCTGGCCTTGGGAGGATTGCAATGTACCCCGCTGATGTTGATCGGCGTGTTGCGTCATCTCCTGAACTATTTTTCACCCACGCCGCCCTTGCGTCAGCATGACCGGCACCGGGTCATGCATAAAATGACATTGCTTGATGGCTTGCCGGCCATCACCAAGGGGCTTTTGGGGCCGCCGGAGGTGCGGGAAGTCGATAGCTGGTTTGTCGAGAATGTCAGTCGTGGCGGTTTTGGCGCCCTGCTGAAAGCCGCCGCCAGTGACCCGCCGAGAATCGGGGGTTTATTGGCGATGCAGCCGGAAGGCGGTGAAAACTGGTTGCTCGGGATCATTCGCCGCTGCCGTCGGGAGAGCGATGGCGAGTTGCGCGTTGGTATCGAGATTCTGGCCCGACGGGTTGTGGCGGTTGGCCTGCGCTCCTGCAATACACCAAGTTATGTGGTTGCGGGAAAGCTCCATGGCCTGTTGTTGCGCGATGGCAATGCCGAGGGAGAAGTACGGCTGGTTCTGCAACAAGCAGGCTTTGCCCCGCGCGATACCCTGGAATATTCGCTGGATGGGCAAAAATACCTGCTTTCCCCGCTCATCCTGGTCGAGCAATCGCCGGACTACGTGCTGGCGCGTTATCGCCAGAGCGTTCTCGCCTGAAGGTACGCCGCTGATTTTCCCCTGAGCCCTTGTTGCTGCTTTGGCGAGAACAAGGGCTGGGTGTTTCAGCTTGGCATCAAGCGCTGCGGATCGCCGATTTTGGCCGGAAGGCCTTGATCACCTGGGCGTTGGTTTCGCTGTAGGGGCCGCCGATCAGGTCGATGCAGTAAGGCACCGCGGCAAAAATCCCGACATGCGTGACTTCACCGTCGGCATTGCGCACGCCTTCGAGCGTTTCGCGGATCGATTTCGGCTGGCCGGGCAGGTTGATGATCAGCGCCTGTTTGCGAATGACCGCGACCTGCCGCGACAGAATCGCCGTCGGCACGAAGTTCAGGCTGATGCGGCGCATTTCTTCGCCGAAGCCGGGCATTTCCTTGTCGGCGACGGCCAGCGTGGCTTCCGGCGTGACATCGCGGAGCGCCGGGCCGGTGCCGCCAGTGGTCAGCACCAGATGGCAGCCGCTGCGGTCGACCAGTTCCACAAGGGTATTTTCAATTGTCGCCCGGTCGTCGGCGATCAGCCGGGTTTCGGCGCGCCACGGGCTGCTTAGCGCCTGGCCCAGCCAGTCCTGCAAGGCCGGGATGCCCTGATCTTCATAAACGCCGCTCGAGGCGCGGTCGCTGATCGAGACCAGGCCAACGATCAATGCTTCATTCGCGCTCATCGTCGTCCTGCTCGGTATTGGCCTCGGCCGGTTTGACACCGCCGGCATCGAGTTCCTTGAGAATCTGGAAAATGGCGCGGAAGCTCTTCGGCGGCTTGGCGCTTTCGTGCTCCTTGATGGCATTGCGGCGCAACTGGCGGAGATGCTGGATGTCGACCTCGGGCCAGCTGTTGGCGATTTCGGTCAGCACCGTTTCGTCGGCGACCAGGCGTTCGCGCATCCGCTCCAGGCGGTGCATGCGCGCGGTTTCGGTGCTTGATTCACCGCGCAACATGGCCAGGCCGGCGCGGATCGGTTCTTCATCGACGCCGCGCATGAGCTTGCCAAGGTATTGCACCTGCCGGCGACGGGCGCCGTGAGCGGTAATCTTCTGGCAGGCGCGCACTGCATCAAGGAGGTTTTCCGGCAGCTTGAGGCGTTTTAGCTGCCCGACCGAGAGTTCGACCAGTTCTTCACCGAGGTCGCGCAAGGCATGCATGGCCTCCTTCCGTTTGGTTTTGGAGGGGCGGCCCAGGTCTTCGGGGAAATCGTCGTCGTGCATGGAAAGGTCCGGTGGCGTGCTGTGGCGGGCTGCTATGATAGCGACTTTCCTGCAACGACGCCGCTTCCATGTCCGATACTGCCGCTTTTTCCTATGCCTTCGCCACCTTGCAGCAACTTGCCGAGGATGTGCTGAAACACGCTCGCAGCAAGGGAGCGACCGACTGCGAAGTCGATGTTTCCGAAGGTTTCGGACAATCGGTGACCGTGCGTTGCGAAGAGGTTGAAACCATTGAGTTCAACCGCGACAAGGGTATCGGCATCACGATTTACGCCGGTCAGCGCAAGGGTTACGCCAGTACGTCCGATTTTTCGGCGCAGGCTTTGCGTGAAACGGTCGAGGCCGCCATCGATATCGCCCGCTTTACGGCCGAAGACGATTGCTCCGGTCTGGCCGACGCCGCGATGATGGCCAAGGATTTCCCTGATCTGGATTTGTACCATCCCTGGGCGTTGACCGTAGAAGAGGCGATTGATCTGGCCAATCAGTGCGAACAGGCGGCTTTCGATGCCAGCCCGCTGGTCAGTAATTCCGAAGGCGCTTCAGTATCGACGCAGCAGGCGCATTTTGTCTCGGCCAACAGCCTGGGCTTCATGGCTGGCTATCCAACTTCCCGTCATTACCTGTCGTGCTCGGTGATTGCCGGCGAACAGGAGGCGATGCAGCGCGACGACTGGTACACCACGCATCGCAATGCCCGTCATCTTGATGGCGCGGCGCAGGTTGGGCGGATCGCTGCCGAGCGGGCGGTTGCCCGACTGGGTGGGCGCAAGGTCAAGACCGGTGAATTCCCGGTGGTGTTTGAGGCGCAACTGGCCGGTGGCCTGCTTGGCAGCCTGGTGCATGCCGCCAGCGGTGGGGCGCTGTACCGCAAGTCCTCGTTCCTGCTCGATCATCTCGGCAAGCAGATCATGCCGGGCTTCATCAATATTTCCGAACGGCCGCACATTCCCTGCGGTCTGGGCAGCGCTTCCTTCGACGGCGACGGAGTGGCCACGCGTGACCGCGAAATCGTCACCGGCGGCGTGCTCGAAGGCTATTTCCTGTCGACCTACACGGCGCGCAAGCTGGGCATGCAGACGACAGCCAATGCCGGCGGTAGCCACAACCTGATCATCGAGCCGGGCGATCTGGATCTTGAAGGCTTGCTGGCCCGCATGGGCACTGGCCTCTTGGTCACCGAACTGCTCGGTCACGGCATCAATTACGTGACCGGCGATTACTCGCGTGGCGCGGCCGGTTTCTGGGTCGAAAACGGCAAGATCGTGCATCCGGTCGAGGAAATCACCATTGCCGGCAATCTCAAGACCATGTTTGCCGGTATCCAGGCCGTCGGCAAGGATGTCCAGGTGCGTGGCACGAAGCAGACCGGGTCGATCCTGATCGACCGCATGACCATCGCTGGCGAGTGAGGACTTAGGGTTTTCCACGACTGTTAAATCTATGGCTTTAGTTAGAAAATGGGGCCAGCCCGTTTTCCGGCTTATCGAATGACCATGGAGGAGACATCTATGCAACGTCGTGATTTTCTTAAAAAAGCATCCCTGGGTGCCGCTGCTGGCGCGGCCACCACGCTCGCCGCGCCGGCGATTGCCGCCGAACTGCCGAGCATCAAGTGGCGCCTGACGTCCAGCTTCCCGAAGAGCCTGGACACCATCTTCGGCGGCGCTGAAGTGTTGGCCAACCGCCTGCGCGCCATGACCGGCGGCAAGTTCGACATCCGCGTTTTCCCCGGCGGTGAAATCGTTCCCGGCCTGCAGGCGCTGGACGCCGTGCAGCAGGGCACTGTCGAGTGTTGCCACACCTGTTCCTACTACTACGTCGGCAAGGACAAGGCCTTCGGTTTCGGCACCTCGATTCCGTTCGGCATGAACAATCGGCAGATGAACGCCTGGGTTTACTACGGCGGTGGCGACAAGCTGCTCAACGAGTTCTACGCCAATTACAACGTCGTGCATTTCCCTGGCGGCAATACCGGCACCCAGATGGGCGGCTGGTTCCGCAAGGAAATCAAGTCGCTGGAAGACGTCAAGGGCCTGAAGATGCGTATCGCCGGCCTCGGCGGCAACGTCTTTGCCGCGATGGGCGCCGTGCCGCAGCAGATCGCTGGTGGCGACATCTACCCAGCGCTGGAAAAAGGCACCATCGATGCTGCCGAGTGGGTTGGTCCCTACGATGACGAAAAGCTTGGCTTCTACAAGGTCGCCAAGAATTACTACTATCCGGGTTGGTGGGAACCGGGTCCGATGATCAACTTCTTCGTCAACAAGAAGGAGTGGGACAAGCTGCCGAAGGAATACCAGGAAGCCTTCCAGGCCGCCGCCTTCGAAGCCAACGTGACGATGATGGCCGAATACGACCACAAGAATCCGATGGCCTTGTCGAAGCTGCTGCAAAACGGCGTCAAGCTGCAGGCGTATCCGAAGGACGTCATGGATGCCGCCTACAAGGCCGCCCAGGAGCTCTACGCCGACGAGTCCGGCAAGAATCCGGCTTTCAAGAAGATTTACGTCGAGTACGACAAGTACCGCAAGCAGCAGAACGCCTGGTTCAGTCTGGCCGAAATGCGCATGGACAGCTTCCTGCAGTCGCACAAGTAATTCTGCGGTCAACGCCCAAAAAACCCGCGAAATGCTCGCGGGTTTTTTTACGTCTGACGTTTGCCCAGGCTCAGCTTTCAAGCAGGCTGCGCAGCATCCAGGCGTTCTTTTCGTGGATCTGCATGCGTTGGGTCAGCAGGTCGGCGGTCGGCTCGTCGCCGGCCTTGTCGACCAGCGGGAAGATGCTGCGGGCGGTCTTGGTCACGGCTTCCTGGCCGGCGACCAGTTGCCGGATCATGTCCTCGGCCGAGACCTTACCTTCGCTTTCCTTGATCACCGTCAGCTGGGCAAACTCGCGGTAGGTGCCAGGGGCGGCGACGCCCAGCGCGCGGATGCGTTCGGCGATCAGGTCGAGCGCGTTCCACAGTTCGGTGTACTGGTCCATGAACATCACGTGCAAGGTGTTGAACATCGGGCCGGTGACGTTCCAGTGGAAATTGTGGGTCTTGAGGTAGAGGGTGAAGGAGTCTGCCAGCAGGTGTGACAGCCCGTCGGCGATTTTTTCACGATCTTTCTTGCTGATGCCGATGTCCATTTTTCGCTCCTTTGCGATGATTGATCCTGGGCTGAAATGTCAGCCTGCCTGAACCATGTGTCGAGTATGGTGCGCGGCCAGATAAGGGGCCAATCGATTGCAACGATGCTGGCGATAGGTCTGGCCTATCGCAAAAAAGAGGGCGGGGAAAATTCCCCGCCCTCTTTAAATTACCGGCTTGTTTGTGGTGCTACTTGTTTTCGCTCTGCATGTTTTTCAGCAATTCGGAGGCCGCGTCCTGGCTGCTGTTTTCATTCCCGCCGTTGTTCTGGTCGCGCATCAGCGATTCGAGATCAACCTCGCCTTGCTGCTCCATCTGGGCCTTGGCGACCGGATCGCCGTAGCTGACGATGTTCGGGAAGACGATGATGATCGCCACCATGATGATCTGGATACAGACGAAGGGAATGGCGCCCCAGTAGATATCCGTGGTCTTGACCGAGGGCGGGGCGACCGAGCGCAGGTAGAACAGCGCAAAGCCGAAGGGTGGGTGCATGAAGGAGGTCTGCATGTTGACCGCCAGCAATACGCCGAACCACACCAGGTCGATGCCCAGCTTGTCCGCCACCGGCGCCAGCAGCGGCACGATGATGAAGGACAGCTCGAAGAAGTCGAGGAAGAAGGCCAGCACGAAGACCAGGATGTTGACCACGATCAGGAAGCCCATCTGGCCGCCGGGCAGACCGAGCAGCAGATGTTCAACCCACAGGTCACCATTGACTGCACGGAAGACCAGGCCGAAGACTGTCGAACCGACGAGGATGAAGACGACGAAGGAGGACAGCTTGCCGGTCGTGGCCATGGCCTGCTTGAGCAGCTTCCAGTCGAGGCGGCGGCGGACCAGGGCCATGATCAGTGCGCCGGCTGCGCCCATGGCGCCGCCTTCGGTCGGCGTCGCGATGCCGAGGAAGATCGTGCCGAGGACCAGGAAGATCAGCAGCAGTGGTGGCACCAGCGTGGTCAGCACGCGCACCAGCAGCTTCAGGCCGCGCAGGCTGCGGGCTTCGAGCGGCAGGGCCGGGCAGCTGGCCGGCTTGATGACCGAGAGAATGGCGACGTAGCCGACATAGAGTGTGGTCAGCACCAGGCCGGGGATCATTGCGCCTTCGTACATGTCACCGACCGATTTGCCGAGCTGGTCGGCCATGATGATCAGCACCAGCGACGGTGGGATGATCTGTGCCAGCGTGCCGGAGGCGGCGATGACGCCGGCAGCCAGGCGCTTGTCGTAGCCGTAGCGGAGCATGATCGGCAGCGAGATCAGGCCCATCGAGATCACCGACGCGGCAACCACACCGGTCGTTGCGGCGAGCAGGGCGCCGACGAAGATCACGGCATAGGCCAGGCCGCCACGCATCGGGCCGAACAACTGGCCGATGGTGTCGAGCAGATCCTCGGCCATGCCCGAGCGTTCAAGAATCAGTCCCATGAAGGTGAAGAAGGGAATGGCCAGCAGCGTGTCGTTGGCCATGATGCCGAAAATGCGTTCGGGCAGGGCCTGGAACAGTGCCGGCGTGAGCAGGCCGAGTTCAATGCCGATCAGGCCGAAGACGATGCCGTTGGCTGCCAGCGCAAAAGCCACCGGGTAGCCGAAGAGCAGGAAGAGGACGAGGGCGCCGAACATCAGCGGCGCCATGTTGCCGATGATCCATTCCATTATTTGGCCTCCTTGGCTTTGGCGGCAGCGATGGCAGCAGCCAGTTCTTCTTCCGGGGTGGGGGCCTGTTCCTTGAGGTTGGGGTCGCCAATCAGGCCCTGCAGGAAGGCGATGCGTTTGATCAGTTCGGAGATGCCCTGCAGCGCCAGCAGCGTGAAGCCGATGGGCAGCAGCGCTTTGACCGGCCAGCGGATCAGGCCGCCGGCGTTGGCCGACATTTCATTGATCTTGTAGGATTCGGCAATCAGCGGCATCGATAGCCAGAGGACGGTGATGACCATGGGCAGCAGGAAAAACAGCGTGCCGATGATGTCGATGACCGCCAGACCGCGCGGCGAGAACCTGCTTGACAGCACATCGATGCGTACATGCTCGTTTTTTTGCAGGGTATAGGGGGCGCAGAGCAGGAAAACGGCGGCAAACAAGTACCACTGGATTTCCAGCAGGCCATTGGAGCTGTAGTTGAAAATGAAACGCACGCTGGCGTTGCCGGCGCTGATGATGGTCATGGCCAGCACCAGCCAGAACGCGCCTTTGCCGACACGCTCATTAAGCGTGTCGATGAGCTGCGAGAGCTTGAGCAGAAGGGTCACGAATTGTTCTCCTCGGTTGATAGAATGCCCGACTTCTGGAGTGGTCGGGGTTGAATGAAAATCCCACGTCGCTGAATTTACATCGAAGGTAATAGACAGAACATGGTGGAAATCCCTACAACTCAAGCGACCCGTATTTGCCTCGTGCGCCACGGGGAAACCGAATGGAATGCCGAGCGGCGCATCCAGGGGCAGATCGACATCGGCTTGAACGACATCGGTCGGCACCAGGCCGAGGCAGCCGGGCGCTGGCTGCAGGGGGCCGGCATCGCGGCCTTGTACAGCAGTGATCTCAAGCGGGCCTGGACGACGGCTGAAGCCATTGGCCGGGCTCTGGGCCTGACGCCGCAAGCCGTGCCGGAGATGCGCGAGCGGCGCTACGGCATTTTCGAAGGCCTGACCTATGCCGAAGCGCACACCCGTTACCCCGAGGGCTATGCCGCTTTCGAGGGGCGCAATGCCGATTACGCTTTCGAAAACGGCGAAAGCCTGAGCGTGATGTTTGCCCGCGTGACCGGCAAGCTCAAGGAAATTGCCGCGGCGCATCCGGGGCAGAATGTGGTCGTGGTGCTGCATGGCGGCGTGCTCGATGTGATCAATCGCTTTGTTCGGGGCAATCCGCTGGAAATGCCGCGCGACTTCCTGATTCCGAATGCCGGCATCAACTGGATTACTGCGGTCAACGGGGTCTGGCACCTCGAATCCTGGGGCGAAACCGCGCATCTTGAACCGGGGGCGTTGGACGAACTGCCTTCGTGATAAAATCCCACCCCTTTTCAATGGCTTGAGGCATTCCCCATGTTTTCCGCGAAAGACACCCTGGCAACCGTTGACTCCGAACTCTGGCAGGCCGTACAGGCCGAGAACCAGCGTCAGGAAGACCACATCGAACTGATCGCGTCCGAAAACTACGTCAGCAAGGCCGTCATGGAAGCCCAAGGCTCCCAGCTGACCAACAAGTACGCCGAAGGTTATCCGGGCAAGCGTTACTACGGTGGTTGCGAGCATGTCGACGTCGTTGAGCAGATCGCCATCGACCGCCTGAAGTCCCTGTTCGGCGCTGATGCCGCCAATGTCCAGCCGAATTCCGGTTCGCAGGCCAACCAGGCCGTGCTGATGGCCTTCGCCAAGCCGGGCGACACGATCATGGGCATGAGCCTGGCCGAAGGGGGTCACCTGACCCACGGCATGCCGCTGAACATGTCCGGCAAGTGGTTCAACGTCGTTTCCTATGGCCTCGATGCCAATGAAGCGATTGACTACGACAAGATGGAAGCCCTGGCCCGCGAGCACAAGCCGAAGATCATCGTTGCCGGTGCTTCCGCCTACGCCCTGCGCATCGACTGGGAACGCTTTGCCAAGGTGGCCAAGGAAGTCGGCGCGATTTTCTGGGTCGACATGGCGCACTACGCCGGCCTGATCGCCGCTGGTTTCTACCCGAATCCGGTGCCTTTCGCCGATGTCGTGACTTCGACCACGCACAAGACCCTGCGCGGCCCGCGCGGCGGCGTGATCCTGATGAAGGCCGAACACGAGAAGGCGATCAATTCCGCCATCTTCCCCGGCCTGCAGGGTGGCCCGCTGATGCATGTGATCGCCGCCAAGGCCGTCGCTTTCAAGGAAGCCGCAACGCCGGAATTCCGCAACTATCAGGAACAGGTCATCAACAACGCCCGCGTGATGTCCCGCGTGCTGGGTGAAGAACGTGGCCTGCGCATCGTTTCCGGTCGTACCGAAAGCCACGTCTTCCTCGTCGACCTGCAGCCGAAGAAGCTCACCGGCAAGGAAGCCGAAGCCGCGCTGGGCCGTGCCCACATCACGGTCAACAAGAACGGCATCCCGAACGACCCGCAGAAGCCGTTTGTCACCTCCGGCATCCGTATCGGCTCGCCGGCGATGACGACGCGTGGTTTCACCGAGATCGAAGCCGAACAGATCGCCCACCTGATCGCCGACGTGCTCGACGCACCGAACGACGAAGCAGTTGCCGCCACGGTGCGCGAAAAGGTTTCGGCCCTGTGCAAGCGCTTCCCGGTTTACGGGGCCTAAGCAGGATCCAGGATTCAGGATCGAGCTGCCAGCAAAGGCACTCGATCCTCGATCCTCGATCCTCGATCCTTATATGAAATGTCCTTTCTGCGGTCATGACGAAACAGCTGTCGTCGATACCCGTCTTTCCGACGAGGGCGATATCGTTCGTCGCCGCAGGAAGTGCAATGTCTGCGACAAGCGCTTTACTACCTACGAGCGGGCGGAAATTCGCCTGCCGCAGGTGGTCAAGAAAAACGGTTCGCGGACCGAGTTTTCCCGCGACAAGCTGCGCGCCAGTTTCGAGCTGGCTTTGCGCAAGCGTTCGGTATCGACTGAGCTGGTCGATGCTGCGATTGTTGAAATCGAAGAAAAATTGCTCTCGGCCGGCATGCGCGAAGTCAGTTCGCAGCAAGTGGGTGAGTTGGTGATGGCCGAGCTGAAGAAGCTCGACAAGGTTGCCTATATTCGCTTCGCTTCGGTTTATCGCAATTTTGAAGACGTGGATGCCTTTTCCAAGGCCATCCGCGAAGTTTCCCCATCGACGCCCCGCAAAAAACCATGAGTTTTACCGCCGTCGACCACGGCATGATGGCGCGCGCGCTGCAACTCGCCGAGCGTGGCCTATGGACGACCTCGCCCAACCCGCGCGTCGGCTGCGTGCTGCTGCGCGACGGCGAGATCGTAGGTGAGGGCTGGCACGAAAAAGCCGGCGAGGCGCATGCCGAAGTTCATGCCTTGCGCGCGGCCGGCGAGCGGGCGCGTGGCGCTACCGCTTACGTCACGCTCGAGCCCTGCAGTCATCACGGCCGCACGCCACCCTGTGCCGAAGCGCTGATTGCTGCCGGTGTCAGTCGCGTCGTCGCGGCGATGACCGACCCTAATCCCCTGGTCGCCGGGCGCGGGCTGGCGCTGTTGCAGGCGGCGGGCATGGCTGCAGCCAGTGGCCTGCTGGAAAACGAAGCGCGCGAACTGAATATCGGTTTTGTCTCGCGCATGACCCGTGGTCGTCCGTGGTTGCGCCTGAAGGCGGCCGCCAGTCTGGATGGCAAGACGGCGCTGAATAATGGCCTCAGCCAGTGGATCACCGGGCCGGAGGCGCGGCGTGATGGTCATCGCTGGCGGGCGCGGGCTTGCGCGATTCTGACCGGTATCGGCACGGTACGCGACGATGATCCGAGTCTGACGGTGCGCGATGTCGAAACGACACGTCAGCCCTTGCGCGTCATCGTCGATAGTCGCCTCGAAACCCCGTTGACCGCAAAAATCCTGCAAGGTGGTCCAGTTTTGATCGCTGCTGCGGTCGACGATGAAAAACGGGCAAAAATGCTCCGCGCGGCGGGTGCCGACATACTGGTTTTGCCCAATCCCCAGGGTAAGGTTGAGTTGCCGGCGCTGCTGGCGGAGCTGGGCCGGCGCGGCATCAACGAAGTGCATGCAGAAGCCGGTTTCAAGCTCAATGGCTCCTTGCTGCGCGAAGGCCTGGTCGACGAGTTCCTGCTCTATTTCGCCCCCTGCCTGATCGGCCACGAGGCCAGCGGCCTGTTCAACCTGCCGGAACTGGCTACGCTAGACGGCAAGCGCCAGCTGCAGATTCGTGATCTGCGTCAGCTTGGACAAGATATTCGCCTGATCGCACGGCCGAGTTAGGCCCACAAACGGCGCAGCCGGGATCGCGGCGGAACTTCACGGTGCGCCATTCCATGCTCAATGCGTCGAGCAGCAGCAAGCGGCCGGTCAGCGATTCCCCGATGCCAGCCGCCAGCTTGAGTGCTTCGGCGGCCTGCATCGTGCCGATGATGCCGGTCAGCGGCGCAAAAACCCCCATGACCGCACAGCGCACTTCCTCGACATCCTCGGCCTCGGGAAACAGGCAGTGATAGCACGGCGAATCGTCGCGACTGAGGTCGTAGACGCTGATCTGGCCATCAAAGCGAATCGCCGCACCGGAAACCAGCGGTTTTTTATGATGCACACAAGCCCGGTTGATCGCATGCCGGGTGGTGAAGTTATCAGTGCAGTCCAGCACGATGTCGGCGCTTGCCACCAGCGCATCCAGTTCGCTGCCGCCGAGGCGTTGTTGCAGTGGAACGATGGTAATTTCAGGATTGATCGCCGCCAGTGCCTGGCGACCGGATTCAGCCTTGGGCAGGCCGACGCGGTCCTGGGTATGGAGAATCTGGCGCTGCAGGTTGGTGAAATCGACGCTGTCGTCGTCAACCAGCGTGATTCGGCCAATCCCGGCGGAAGCCAGGTAGAGCGCTGCTGGTGAGCCCAAGCCACCAGCGCCAACGATCAATGCATGCGTCGAAAGAATGCGTTGCTGCCCTTCAATCCCCAGGGCATCAAGAAGAATGTGGCGGCTATAGCGGAGAAGCTGGTCATCGGTCATTTTAGGATCGAGGAGTTAGGATCGAGGATCGAGTTGCCTAGGAAACTCGATCCTAATGACTCAATCCTCGATCCTACTTATATTCCCGCCATTCCGGCGGGGTGTCGTCGTGGTCGCCGTGAGGATGATGGCCCCAGGCCTGGACGTAGGCTTCTTGCGAAGAGCGTTTGAGGCGTTTCTCGGGGGCGCCGACGTTGTGCAGCTGGGTGTCCTCGACGTAGTAGATCAAGGCCCGCGTCAGCTTGGTCAGCAGCGTGTTGTCGAGGTGGTAGCCCTTGTCGACCAGATGTTCGTCAAGTTCGCGCAAGGTATGCTGCTGGAGGTCATAGCTGACCCCCAGCGAGCGGTTCTCGAGTTTTGCCTGGACGGCGACGTCTTCCAGATGCTTGAGATCGTCGGCGGCCTCGGGTACCTGTCCTGGCGGAAACTTTGAAAACAGGATTTCCCGATTTTTTTTCAGTTCAGTGCCGGACATCATCCCTCCCGGTGAGTATTCCTAGCGCGACTTATTCTGCATGATCTGCAGGCCCTTGAGAAGATTCATGGCCTGCTGGAACTGGTAATCACCCTTGCCGGCATATTCCAGACGCGCCGGCATTTCCTCGTCGGCTTCGTCCTTGCCCGGCTTGGCGCCAGGTTTGGCTTGCGGTTTGACTTCTGTTTTTGGCGTTTCCTTGCTGCTGTCCTTGTCGCCGTTGGCCAGATGGCGCTCCAGGTCGGCTTCGCGAACGCGCGGAGAGGCGCTGCCGTTGGCGGTTTCCTCGACAATGATGTCGGGGGTGATGCCCTTGGCCTGGATGGAACGCCCCGATGGCGTGAAGTAGCGCGAGGTGGTCAGCTTGATTGCGGCATTGCCGGGAAGCGGCAACACCGACTGGACCGAACCCTTGCCAAAGGTCTGGGTGCCGACGACGATGGCACGCTTGTGATCCTGCAGGGCGCCGGCAACGATTTCCGAGGCCGAGGCCGACCCGGCATTGACCAGCACAACCATCGGCACCTTCTTGACGTCGACCGGCAGGCTGCGCAGCGGGTCATCCTTGCTGCCATTGCTGCGCAGATAGTCGCTGGGGCGCGCGAGAAATTCCTGCTTGGCATCCTCGCTGCGGCCGTTGGTCGAGACCACCTTGACGTCTGGCGGCAGGAAGGCGGCCGAGACGCCGATGGCGCTGTTGAGCAGGCCGCCCGGGTCGTTGCGCAGATCGAGCACGAGGCCGTTGAGGTTGCCGTCCTGGTAGAGCTTGCCAAGATGCTTGCCCAGCTCGGCGATGCTGTTTTCCTGGAACTGGGTAATCCGCACCCAGCCATAGCCCGGTTCGACGAGCTTGGACTTGACGCTCTGGACCTTGATGACTTCGCGGACCAGCGTCACTTCGATGGGTTTGGTTTCACCCTTGCGCAGAATCGCCAGTTTGATCGGCGTCTTCGGCTTGCCGCGCATCTTTTTGACGGCTTCACTAAGCGTCAGCCCCTTGACTGGGGTGTCATCAATTTTATAAATCAGATCGCCGGTCTTGACGCCGGCGCGATACGCCGGGGTGTCCTCAATCGGGGAAATGACCTTGACCAGGCCGTCTTCCATGCCGACTTCGATACCTAGGCCGCCAAACTCGCCCTGCGTGCCGACCTGCAGATCCTTGAAGGCATCGGCGTCAAGATAGGTGGAATGGGGATCCAGGTTGGAGAGCATGCCGGAAATGGCATTGGCGATCATTTTCTTGTCGTCAACTGGCTCGACATAGCCTTGCTTGATCGCGCTGTACACTTCGGCGAAGGTGCGCAACTCCTCGATGGGCAGGCCGCTCGGGGCTGATTTTTCGGCGAGGGCCGGGATGTGCAGGCTGATCATGGCGCCAGCGATAAAGGCGCCGACGGTCAGGCTGATGGTCTTGGTTTTGCTCATTTCAAACTGGCCCATTTCATCGGGTCTATCGGTTGCCCTTGGTGGCGGAGCTCAAAGTATAAACCCGAATCCGGATTGCCCCCGCTGTTGCCTACGGTGGCCACGGTTTCGCCGCCGCGTACGGCCTGTCCGACCTGCTTGAGCAAGGATTCATTATTGCCGTAAATCGACAGGTAGGCATTGCCGTGGTCGATGATCAGCAAATTGCCAAAACCGCGCATCCAGTCCGAGAAAACCACGCGACCGCCAGCAATCGCCTTGACCTCGTTGCCGTTGCTCGCGCGGATGAAAAGTCCGCGCCAGGTGCCGCCGCCTTCACGTGGACTGCCGAAGCGGCCACTCAGATTGCCGCGTACCGGGAGTCGGAGATTGCCTTTCTGCAGCGCGAAATTGCCACTGACGGCAGTTGGCTCGTGGCGGTTTTCAGTTTCCACAGGCTTGCTGGGTGGTAGAGGCTCCATCGGCTTGGCGGCGGGTCGAGGCTCATTCTCGCTCCGCGATACCTTTTCCTTCTGGCGGACGGCTTCTGCAGCCCGGCTGGCCTCGGTGGCGCGTGCCTGCTCGGCCGTCCGGGCTGCACTTTGCGCGGCTTGCGCTGCCTGTGCCGCCTGGCTGGCGAGTAGTGAGGAAAGGCGATTGATCAGCCGCGAAAGTCGCTGCTCGTCCTGCTGCAGATTGCCGATTTCCTTGCGCTGGTTACGGACCTTGTCGGAAATCCGGGCGTACAGCGCTTGACGTTCTTCGCGCTGCTTCTGCAGGTCATCGTGGCGCTTTTGCTGTTCGCCTTCGATCTCGGCCAGTTCGTTGCTGTGCTCCTTGGCGGCATTGGCCAGCGTTTTCTTGCGCTCGAGCGTGGCGCTGATTTCGCCCATCAGCTCGGCGCGCGTCAGGGCAATTGCCGATAAATAGTGCAAGTCGCGGGCCATCTGGTTGGGATTGCTGCCATTGAAAAGTAATTGCAGCGAATCTGGGTTGCCGCGTAAATACTGTTTGTAGAGCAGTTTTTCCAGCTGCGCCTGTTGTTGGGCCTGTGTTGTCGCCAGCTCACGCTGTTGCTGTTGCAGGCTGCCGAGTTGCTTGCGCAATTGCCCGCGTTGCCCGGACAGTTCGTGGAGTTCGCGTTGCAGACGGGAAATTTCGCGTTCGGAGGCGCGCAGCCGGTCTGCGGCATCGGCCTGATTGCCTTCGCTGGCGCTCAGTTCCTTGCGCAAGCTATCGATGCGGCTGCGTAATTCGCCCAGATCGGCCTGCTTTTCGCTGATTTCCGGGGTGTTGACCGCAGCAGCGCCGGCGAGGGGGCAAAACAAAGCGGCAGCCAACAGGGCTGCCGCCGGGATGTGCGCTGAATATTTTGGCGATTTGCCGTCGAGCCTTGATTTTGCGAGATTCATCGCCATTTGATTTCGGTTGAGCGAAATGCAAATCGCTATTTTATAATGCCCCATTCTTCCGGAACGAGGTTTTAATCTTGGAAACGCCTTCCTTTAATTTGATCGACAAGCAAGAGCACATCGAAATGGCGGCTCGGGCGCTGAAAGCGATTGCGCACCCCCTGCGGCTGAAGATTCTCTGCGTACTCGGCGATCAGGAAGCCTGCGTACAGGAAATCGTCGAAGCCGTTGGCACTTCGCAAAGCAATATTTCCCAGCACCTGGCCATTCTTCGCGAAAAAGGCGTGCTGCTGACGCGCAAGGACGCCAACCGGGTTTATTACCGGGTCGGCGATCAGCGCACCCTGCAACTAGTGGTTATGATGCGCGGTATTTTCTGCGGCGTAGAGGAGGCTTAAGCAATGCCGATGGATTTCATCAACCAGAATATCCTGCTGATTTCGATCATCGTCGTCAGCGGCATGGGCCTGCTCTGGCCGCTGTTCATGCGCCCGGTGGGCAATGGCGTCAATCCTGGCGAGGCAACCTTGTTGATCAATCGCGAAGATGCGCTGGTGCTCGACGTGCGTGAGATGGACGAGTTTGCTTCCGGGCATCTGCCAGATGCGAAGAGCATGCCGCTCAGCAAGCTGGCCGACCGTCTGGGCGAGCTCGATAAATACAAGGACAAGCCGCTGATCGTCTGCTGTGCCTCCGGTATGCGTTCGGGCAAGGCCTGCGGGGAACTCAAAAAAGCCGGATTTTCCCGACTGTTTAACCTGAGCGGCGGGATTGACGCCTGGGTTGGCGCCGGTTATCCAATCAAGAAGGGAACCCGCAAATGAGCGCGCATGTGCTGATGTATACCACCGCCGTTTGTCCGTACTGCATTCGGGCCAAGCAACTGCTGGCGGCCCGTGGCGTGACCGAGATCGAAGAAGTGCGGGTTGATCTTGATCCCGAGCGGCGCGATGAAATGCTGCAGAAAACCAATCGGCGTACTGTGCCGCAGATTTATATCGGCGAAACCCACGTGGGCGGCTGCGATGATCTGATGGCGCTGGATGCCGCCGGCGAATTGAAGCCCCTGCTGGCTGCCGGCAACTAAACAGAATACTCACCTGAAAGCAAATCATGGAACAAAACGAACAACCCGTCTTCGGTATCGAAAAACTGTACGTCAAGGATCTGTCGGTCGAAGTGCCGAATGCGCCGGAAATTTACCTGGAGCGCGAACAGCCGGAAATTGAAATCCAGCTCGGGACTTCCGGTCGTAACATCGACGAAGGCATCTTCGAAGTAGTACTGACCGTGACGGTCACCGCCAAGCTGGGCGAAAAGACGGTTTTCCTGGTTGAAGCTGGTCAGGCCGGTATTTTCCGCATGATGAACATTCCTGCTGAACAGATCGAGCCGCTGATCGCCGTGGCTTGCCCGAACGTGCTCTTCCCGTATGCCCGCGAAGTGGTTTCCGATGCGATCGGTCGCGCCGGCTTCCAGCCCATCGTGCTGCAACCGGTCAACTTCGAAGCCATGTACATGCAGCGTATGCAGGAGCAACAGCAGTCCGCTCCGGCCGACGCGTCGATTCAGTAATTTTCATGTGCCGCCGCCTCCTCGCTGCGTTTTCCCTGGCCCTGCTGGCTGTGCCGGCAGCAGCGCTTGATTACCGCTCGGTCGCGGTGCCGGCGGCGATTCTTTACGACGCGCCGTCGCAGGCGGGCAAGAAGCTGTACCTGATGCGCGAACTGACGCCGGTTGAAGTTGTGGTGCGCGTCGGTCCGTGGACCAAGGTGCGCGATCTTGAGGGAACGCTGGCCTGGATCGAGGGGCGTAATCTGGCTGAACGACGGACATTGGTGGTTTCAGCTACCAGCGCCGAGATCCGCCAGTCGGCCAATGCCAGCGCCAGTGTGCTGGCCGAGCTGGCCAAGGGCGTTGCCGTTGACTATCTCGAGCCCGGCGAGCCTGGCTGGGTCAAGGTGCGCCATCGCGATGGCGTGACCGGCTACGTTCGCACCATACAAGTCTGGGGTTTATGAAAATCACGCTGCTTGGCGCCGGGGCCTGGGGAACCGCCCTGGCGATTGCCTTTGCCGGCAAGCATCAGGTGACCTTGTGGTCGCGTGAAGCTGATGTTGCGGTCGACCTGCTGGTGACTCGCGAAAATCATCGTTTCTTTCCTGGCTATCGCTTGCCGGAATCGGTTGAGGTTTCAACGGATTTTGCGGCGGCGGTTACTGCTGCTGATTGGTTGATCGTTGCCACGCCGATTGCCGGCCTGCGGCCGACGGTCGAACGTCTGCAAGCCCTGGGCCTGCAGCGCCCGGTCTTGTGGGTCTGCAAGGGCTTTGAGGCCGGTAGCGGCAAGCTGGCGCATCAGGTGGTCGCCGAGGTACTGGGGCAGGGGGCGATTTATGGCGCCTTGTCCGGTCCAAGTTTTGCGGAGGAAGTTGCTGCTGGGCAGCCGACGGCGGTGGCGCTGGCGGCCAATGATCCGGCTTTTGCCCGCGAAGCGGCGCGGCAACTGCATACCTCCCGCCTGCGGATTTACGCCAATGACGATCTGGTTGGCGTTGAAGTCGGTGGGGCGGTCAAGAATGTGCTGGCGATTGCCAGTGGTACTTGCGATGGTCTGGGGCTGGGCCTCAACTCGCGGGCGGCGTTGATGACCCGTGGCCTGGCGGAAATTGCCCGGCTTGGCGTGGCGCTGGGTGCACAACGGGAAACCTTCCTCGGCCTGGCCGGGATGGGTGATCTGATCCTGACCTGTACCGGCGACTTGTCACGCAATCGGCGCGTTGGTCTGGCGCTGGCGGAAAACAAATCCCTGCCGCAGATTCTGGAAGAACTCGGCCATGTTGCCGAGGGTGTTTACACCGCCCGCGAAGTTGACCGGCTGGCTCGTCAATACGGTGTCGACATGCCGATCAGCGCTGCCGTGGCGGCCGTGCTCGATGGGCGTCTGACGGCGGCTCAGGCGGTTGAGCAACTGATGGCCCGCGATCCCAAGGAAGAGCTGGCCTGATTCGGGGAGGGCAGCGTTCAGGCGCTGCCGTCGAAGCCGTTTTGCCGCCAGGCCTCGAAGATGGTCACGGCGGCGGCATTCGACAGGTTCAGGCTGCGCTGATCGGCACGCATGGGTAGGCGCAGGCGGCGCTCGCTGGCGAATTCAGCCATGATTTCCGGCGGCAGGCCGCTGGTTTCCCGGCCAAAAACAAATACATCATCGGCTTGTAACTGAATCTGGAAGGGGCTGACCTGGCCCTTGGTCGTCATCGCAAACAGGCGGCGATTGCCGAACGCCGCTTTGCAACTGGCCCAGTCCGGATGGCGGACGACACGGGCGTATTCGTGATAATCGAGTCCGGCGCGGCGCAGGCCCTTGTCGTCGATGGTGAAACCCAGCGGTTCAACCAGATGCAGTTCGGCGCCGGTATTGGCGCACATGCGGATGATGTTGCCGGTGTTGGGCGGGATTTCAGGTTGAAACAGGACGACAGCGAGCATGGGGCAGTGGCTTTGGCAAAAAGCGCGATTATCGGCTGCTTTGCCCGGCTTGTTAATGCCTGAAGGCGCGGGCCACGACCATGACCTCGACTTGCCGCGCGCCATGGAGCTTGAGCACACGGGCACATTCGTTGGCTGTGGCACCGGTGGTCAGCACGTCGTCGATCAACAAAATCCGCTGGCCACTGAGATCGCCAAGGCATTCGAAAGCCCCGCGCACATTGGCCAGCCGCTCTTTCGGGGCCAATTCGGCTTGCGGATGGGTGGCGCGGTTGCGAATCAGGATTCTGCGGTCAACGGGTAATTTGAGGCATTTTCCAAGTGTCGCGGCGATTTCCCCGGACTGGTTGAAACCGCGCTGACAGAGGCGCTCTGGATGCAAGGGCAGGGGAATGATCAGGTCGCTGGCCGACGGCTGCAAGTGTGTTGCGAGTTGCTCGCCGAACCAGGGGGCGAGGAGCAGCTGGTGACCGTATTTCAGCGCCTGGATCAGGCGGTCGGCGGGGAAGTCGTAAGGGAAGAGGGCGTGACAGCGGTCGAAATGCGGCGGCCGATGCAGGCAGGCGCCGCAGTATTCGCCGTGGGTGGTGACGATGCTGCATTGCGGACAGCGCGCCGCCGGCATCAGCGGCAGGTCGCCGATGCAGCCCTGGCATAGCGGCGCATTGCTCAGCGCGTCGGCGCCGCAGAGCAGACAACTGCCGGGCGGCAGGAGGTGCTGGATGAGCTTTGTCAGCGTTGCTGGAGAATGCTGGAAAGGGTAGGGTAAAATTGACATCCGCCGCAGCGTCTTTGATAATTCATAATTACCGAATTGCTTCGGCACTGATTTTTAACGTATTTTCTCCAAGGTTACTCATGCAAGCAAGCTCCCTCGCCGCCGTTTGTTCAACGCAGCAGAATGCTCCCTGTTCCCCGTGGACCGTTGAGCAGGTTCTGGCGCTTTACGAGATGCCGTTGATGGATCTGATCTGGCGCGCTCAAGGCGTGCATCGCCAGCATTTCGATCCGAACGCGATCCAGCGCTCGGCGCTGCTGTCGGTCAAGACCGGCGGTTGTTCCGAGGACTGCAGCTATTGCTCGCAATCGGCGCGCTACGACACCGACACCGAACGTGAGCGCCTGATGCCGATTGGCGATGTCGTCGCTGCAGCGCAGGCCGCCAAGGACAAGGGCGCTTCGCGCTTCTGCATGGGTGCCGCCTGGCGTGGCCCGAAGGATAACGACCTCGACAAGGTGCTGGAGATGGTGCGCGAGGTCAAGGCGCTGGGCATGCAGACCTGCGTGACCCTGGGCATGCTCAAGGAGGGTCAGGCCGACAAGCTCAAGGACGCCGGCCTCGACTACTACAACCACAATCTCGACACCGACAAGGAGTTCTACGGTCAGGTGATCAAGAGCCATACCCACGATGACCGCCTTGACACGCTTGAGCAGGTGCGTGATGCCGGGATCAATGTCTGCTCCGGCGGCATCATTGGCATGGGCGAGTCGCGCAAAAATCGCGCTGGACTGATCGTTCAGCTGGCCAATTTGCCGAAGCCGCCGGAATCCGTGCCGATCAACAACCTGGTGCCGATTCCGGGGACGCCAATGGCCGAAAGCTCGCGTCTCGATCCGTTCGAGTTCGTGCGCACCATCGCTGCCGCCCGCATCACCATGCCGACTTCCTGGGTGCGCCTGTCGGCCGGTCGCCAGGAAATGAACGACGAGCTGCAAGCCCTGTGCTTCCTCGCTGGCGCCAATTCGATGTTCTACGGTGAACGCCTGCTGACGACCGGAAATCCGGATATCGACCGCGATGACCAACTGTTCGCCCGTCTTGGTCTGAAAGCGGTTTGAGCGCAGCTTTCGTCGACCACCGCCAGGTCGCCCGGCGTTTTTCGCGGGTGGCCGGCACTTATGATCAGGCCGATTTCCTGGTTCGTGAGGTTGATCAGCGGATGCAGGAGCGGCTTGATTACGTTCGCCTGGCGCCGGGCTATATCCTCGATCTCGGCTGCAGTCGCGGCGCCAGCTTTGCGGCGCTGCAGGAACGCTATCCCGAGGCCGGCATCCTCGGCCTGGATATCTCGCCAGCGATGCTCAGCGCCGGGCGTAGCGCTCGCCCGGCCTGGCAACGCCTGCTGGGTATGGGGCGTAGCGATCCTTTGCGGCTGGTGGCCGATGCGAGCAATTTGCCCCTGAAATCGGCGTCGACCGCATTAGTCTGGTCAAATCTGTTACTGCACTGGCTGGATAATCCGATTCCGGCGCTGGCCGAAGCGCATCGCGTGCTCGAAGTCGGCGGCCTGTTGATGTTTTCGACGCTCGGCCCGGATTCCTTGCGCGAGCTGCGCCAGGCTTTCGGCGACAGCGATGCCCACACCCAGCGCTTTGCCGACATGCACGATCTCGGCGACATGCTGGTCGGTTGCGGTTTCTCCGACCCGGTGATGGACATGGAAGTCATCACCCTGACCTACGATGATTTTGACGCCATGCTCGGCGAGCTGCGCGCCGCCGGCTCGTCCTGTGCCATGCGCGACCGCCGGCGTGGGCTGATGGGCCGCCAGCGCTGGCAGCAGGTGCGCGATGCCTACGAGGCCTTGCGCCGTGATGGCAAGCTGCCGGCGACCTTTGAAGTGGTCTATGGCCATGCCTGGAAAGCCGCGCCGAAGCAGACGCCCGATGGCCGGGCGATCATCCGCTTCGACAAGTTCAAAAAATAGTCACTTCGGCCGCTGACTGAAAAATTTCAGCGGCTTGGCTGCGCCCGACTTGGCGATTCCGGATTGTGGCACCGGGATAGCCTTGCGCTGCCGTTCGCGGACGCGCCAGCCGAGCAGCAGGGTGACAGCGATGGCATAGGCCAGCGGCCAGAGCAGGGCCGTCGCTTTGACCAGCCAGAAGTAATGCACACAGGCAATGATCGCCAGCGGATAGATGCTGCGATGCAGTTCCTGCCAGCGCCGTCCGCCCAGCCGGCGGATGGCCCATTGGTTCGAGCTCGCGGCCAGTGGAAGCAGCAGCACGAAGGCGGCAAAACCGGCCGTGACGAAGGGGCGCTTGAAAATATCCCGGGCAATGGCGTCGACCGCAAATTCGTGATCAAAGCCAATGAAAGCCAGGAAGTGCAGCAGCGCGTAGAAGAAACAGAACAGTCCGAGCATGCGCCGCAGGCGCGTCAGCCAGGGCAGGCCGGAGATCACCCGCAAGGGCGTGACACAGAGCGTGATGACCAGCAGGTTGATCGTCCAGGTGCCGGTCCAGCGTTGCACATATTCCACCGGATTCGGCCCGAAATTACCGCTCCACGCGGCGTGCAGCAAAGGCGCCAGCGGCAGCAGGCAAATGGCAAACAGTGCGATCTTGATCAGCGCGAGCTGGCGTGGGTTGGGGGTAAAGCTCATGGTCAGAAATACTTTCTCAAATCCATGCCGGCGTACATGCCGGCCACCTGTTCAGCATAGCCGTTGAAGGGCAGGGTCTTGCGCTTGAAAAATTCGCCCAGCCGCCGTTCCTGGCTCTGGCTCCAGCGCTTGTGCGGGACGTCGGGATTAACGTTGGAATAAAAGCCATATTCGTCCGGGCCGGCCTTGGTCCAGACGGTCGCCGGCTGCTTTTCAACAAAGCGGATGCGGACGATGGATTTTGCACCCTTGAAGCCATATTTCCACGGGAAAACGATACGGATTGGTGCGCCGTTCTGTTTCGGCATGGCCTCGCCGTACATGCCGACCGCCAGAAGGCTCAGGGGATGGCGGGCTTCATCGAGGCGCACGGCTTCCATGTAGGGCCAGTCGAGGAAGGGCAGACGGACAAAAGGCATCTGCTCGGGGTCGGCCAGGCTCCAGAATTCAACAAATTTGGCATTGCCCGTTGGCTCGACCCGTTTCAGGATTTCGCTGAAAGGGATGCCGACCCAGGGTATCACCGCACTCCAGCCTTCGACGCAACGCATGCGGTAGATGCGCTCTTCCAGTGGCGCCCATTTCAGGATGTCTTCGAGGGCATAGGTCCGGGGCGTTTTGACTTCGCCGTCGATGGTCACGCTCCATGGTGCAGTGCGCAGACGATGGGCGTTTTTCGCCGGGCTATCCTTGTCCGGGCCGAATTCGTAGAAATTGCCATAGCTGGTGACATTGGACTGCGCGGTGATTTTTTCATCGCGCGTCGACAGCGGGCTGCTTTGCAGGCTGGCAAAAGGTTTTTCGCTGGTGGCCGCCGCCGAGGTGCTTAGTCCGGGCAGAGCCAGCGTGCCGAGGCCGGCGGCAAAGCGGGCGAGAAACTGCCGGCGTTGCGTGTAGAGCGTCTCGGTGGTGATTTCTGATGGCAGGATGTCCGGCCGGTGGCGTATCAGCATGGTGCTTCTCCCAGGGTGTTTCCCCTTGGTCGTGCGGCAGGGCAAAAATCTTACAGTGCTCGCGTTGCGAACTACCTGAGTCTGACCGGTGCTGCCGGGCGTGGTTCGCCTGACGGCATGGCGTGAATGAAAAGACCGCCCGTGGGCGGTCTGCTGAATGGTCACTGCGGCTGAGCAGGATTAGCCGGCGATATAGCGTTCGAGTTGCTCGATCAGGAATTGCTGCGAGCTGATGGTGGCCTTGACCAGGTCGCCAATCGAAACGACGCCGACCAGCTTGCCTTCATCGTCGAGCACCGGCAAATGGCGGAAATGCTTTTCCGTCATCAGCGCCATGCATTCGTCGAGGGTGGCGGAGGGGCTGACATAGGCGACGCGATCACTCATGATCTCGCGCACTTGCGTGTCCTTGGACGCCTTGCCGTGCAGGATGACCTTGCGGGCGTAGTCGCGTTCGGAAAAGATCCCGACCAGTTGTCCGCCATCCAGTACCAGCACCGCGCCAACGCCATGCTTGGCCATGATTTCCAGGGCGTGGAAAACGCTATCGCCGGGAGCGACAACAGCCAGTGGGCCTTGTTTACTTGCGAGTAATTGTTTGAGTGTATTCATGGAATGCTCCTCCGTGGTTGGGTGCGGTGGGGGCAGTCTAGCGGTGCGGTGCACGGCTGCCAAGGGGCATAAATCCGGAAGCACAAAAAAGGCAGCCGTAGCTGCCTTTTTGAAGAGGAACTGCAGGGCGCTTTAGCGCAGACCGGCAGCAAACTCCGATACGGCCTTGATTTCTGCGTCAGAGAGCTTGGCGGCAATCGTACGCATCATCTTTTCCGGATCGTTGGCACGTTCGTCGAGGCGGAAAGCCTTCAACTGGGTTTCGGTGTATTCGGCGTACTGGCCAGCCAGACGCGGATACTGGGCGGGAAGGCCGGCGCCGGCAGGGCCGTGGCAGCCTGCACAAGCCGGGATACCCTTCTTGAAGTCGCCCTGGCGCCATAGCTTCTGGCCCAGTGCAATCTTGCTTTCATCCTTGGCGGCAGCTGGCTTCATTGACTGGCTACCAAACCAGGCGGCGACATTTTTCATGTCTTCGTCGGACAGCGCGGCAGCCATACCACCCATGATCGGGTTGGCGCGGAGAGCGGGCTTGCCGTCGATGGACTTGAAGTTCGACAACTGCTTGGCGATGTATTCGGGAATTTGACCCGCCAGATTGGGATTGGCGGAAGTCGGGCTGTTACCATCGGCGCCGTGGCAGGCGACACAGATGGTTTCGGCGACGACCTTGCCTTTGGCAGGGTCGGCCTTAGCGTGTGCTTCTTCGGAAGCGTGGGTGGCGAAACTGGTGGCGAACAGAATTGCCATTGCCGCTGTACGGATCATTTTCGAACTCCTAATGCGCGTCTATGGGCGCTTTGGCCGGAACGGAAGTTACAAACCTGTTATTCTATATCAGTTCCCCTATTTCAAGGCGGGTCTTCCGCGTTTTTTATGCCTCTGTTCCAGAAGGCGGTCTTTCATACGACCGTCGCCAATCTGCGCGATTTGCCGCGCGATGCAGTATGCGAAGTTGCTTTTGCCGGCCGTTCCAACGCTGGTAAATCCTCAGCCATCAACACCCTGGCCGGCCGTGTCCGGCTGGCTTTTGTCAGCAAGACGCCGGGACGAACCCAGCATCTGAATTATTTCACGCTCGACGAAGGTAAATATTTTGTCGATCTTCCCGGCTATGGTTATGCCAAAGCGCCGGAAGAAATCCGTTCGCAATGGGAAGGCCTGATCGGCCCTTACCTGAGCAAGCGCGAACAACTGGCCGGGCTGGTGGTCATCATGGATTCCCGCCGACCTTTTACCGATCTCGATATTCGTTTGATTGACTGGTTCCGCCCGACCGGTCGACCGTTGCACATCCTGTTGTCGAAGGCTGACAAGTTGAGTCGCCAGGAGCAGACCAAGGTGCTGAGTTCGGTCAAGGCCGAAATCGCCACCTGGGGTGATGCCGACTTGTATTCGGTGCAGTTGTTTTCGAGCCTGAAAAAGACCGGTGTCGAGGAAGCGGAAGCGGTTTTGTCGGGCTGGCTGGGCATAGAGCGCAAAAAGAAAGCTCTGGAAAACAAAGGGCCCCCGGATAAGGGGGGTCCGGGGGCCAAAATGCCTTGATAAATTGGGTCAAGGCACCCGCTCAGGGAGGTGAAGCGGGAGACAGCGCGTGCCATCTGCCTACTCAGATGCAGGTCAAGGCGAGAAGTTCCGCGCGCTGGCAAACTTTCTGAAATTTTTTCGAGGTTTTTTCAAGCATGACGATTAGCGGAATTTTCCCCGGTACCCGGATGCGCCGGATGCGGCGCGATGATTTCTCCCGCCGCCTGATGCGCGAGTCGGTTCTTACGGTCGACGACTTTATTTACCCGGTTTTCGTTCTTGAGGGCGAAGGACGGATTGAAAAAGTCGGGTCGATGCCTGGTGTTGAACGGCAGTCGCTGGATGTACTGCTGAAAACGGCCGAGCGGGCGGTAAAGCTGGGGATTCCGGCGCTGGCGCTGTTTCCGGTAGTTGATGCGTCGCTGAAGTCCTTGGGTGCCGAAGAGTCGTATAACCCGGATGGACTGGTGCCGCGCGTGGTAAGCACGCTCAAACGCGAGTTTCCCGATTTGGGCGTGATTACCGACGTCGCGCTCGATCCTTATACCAGCCACGGTCAGGATGGTCTGATCGACGAGACGGGTTATGTGCTCAATGACGAGACGCTGGCCGTGCTCGCCAAACAGGCACTGTGTCATGCCCAGGCCGGGGCTGATGTCGTGGCACCATCGGACATGATGGATGGCCGGATTGGCCGGATTCGCGCTGAACTCGAAGCTGCTGGGCAAATTTACACGCGCATCCTGGCCTATTCGGCGAAGTATGCCTCAAGCTTCTACGGTCCCTTCCGCGATGCGGTGGGCTCGGCCGGTAATCTCGGCAAGGGCAACAAATATACCTACCAGATGGATCCGGCGAACACTAACGAAGCTTTGCGCGAAGTGGCGCAGGACTTGGCCGAAGGCGCCGACATGGTCATGGTCAAGCCGGGCATGCCTTATCTGGACATCGTCCGGCGCGTCAAGGACGAGTTCAAGGTGCCGACCTATGCCTACCAGGTCAGCGGCGAGTACGCGATGCTCAAGGCGGCGGCGCAGAACGGTTGGCTGAATGAAGAAGCTTGCGTGCTGGAAAGTCTGCTGGCTTTCAAGCGCGCTGGCGCTGATGGCATCCTGACCTATTTCGCACTGGATGCAGCGGAGTATCTCAAGCGTTGAAGCTGTGCGCTTGGTAAATCAAGGGCGGCTGCGGCCGCCTTTGTCATTTTTGCCCGAAAATCACAGTCGACCGCAGAATTGCGGCAAATCGAGGACCGAGGCGAGTTTGACGTCCACGCAAAGTGGCTGGCGTGTGCCGCTATTGACCCAGACGGTGCGCATGCCCAGTTTCTTCGCCGTCATCAGGTTGGGCAGGCTGTCTTCGACCATGATGCATTGCCGGGGATTCAGGCGCTCGGCCTTGAGCAGCGTGCGAAACCCCGAAGGCATCGGCTTGGGCTGGAATTTGACGTTTTCCACCGAGTACACCGCAGAAAAGCAGCGTTCCAGACCGGTGATGGCGAGAATGGCGTCGGTGTAGTGGCGCGGGGCGTTGGAAAAGAGGATCTTGCGTCCCGGCAGGCGGCGCAGGGTGTGCAGCAGCGCTTTGTCGAAAACGACCATGCGCTTGAGGTCGGGGAACTGATGCGTTTCCCACAGGAAGTGCCGGGGATCGGTGCCGTGGTGGCGCATCAGGCCGAGCAGAGTGGCGCCGTAGCGTTGCCAGTAGTTCTGGCGTACCCGGCTGGCCTCGCGGGTATCGAGCCCCAGGTGCCGTTCGATGTACTCGGTCATCGAGCGGTTGATGTGCGGAAAGATGTGCGGGGTCGCGTTGTGCAGCGTGTTGTCGAGATCGAACAGCCAGGTTTTTTGCATCGCGCCCCGCGGTCGCCTTAGTGCGACTTGATCATCGTACCGACGCCATGGTCGGTAAGAATCTCGAGCAGCAGCGCATGTTCAACCCGACCGTCGATGATGTGCACGCCCTTGACGCCATTGCGCGCCGCATCGAGCGCCGAGCTGATCTTGGGCAGCATGCCGCCGGAGAGGGTGCCGTCTTCGACCATTTCATCGATCTGCTTGGGGGTGATGCCGGTGATCAGATTGCCGGCCTTGTCGAGCACGCCAGGGGTGTTGGTGAGCAGCACGAGTTTCTCGGCTTTCAGCACTTCGGCGATCTTGCCGGCGACGACGTCGGCGTTGATGTTGTAGGTTTCGCCATTTTCGCCAACGCCAATTGGGGCGATGACCGGGATGAAGGCGCCCTTGTCGAGGTGGTCGATCAGCGAGGGGTCGATCTTGGTGATTTCGCCGACCTGGCCGACGTCGATGAGGTCGCCCGGATGATCCTTGTCTTCGAGCATCAGCTTCTTGGCGCGGATGCAGTTGCCGTCCTTGCCGGTCAGGCCGACGGCTTTGCCACCATGCTGATTGATCAGGTTGACGATGTCCTTGTTGACCTGGCCGCCGAGGACCATTTCGACGACTTCCATGGTTTCGGCATCGGTGACGCGCATGCCCTGGATGAATTCGCCTTTTTTGCCGACGCGGGCGAGCAGGTTTTCGATCTGCGGTCCGCCGCCGTGCACGACGACGATGTTGAAGCCGATCAGCTCAAGCAGCACGACATCGCGGGCGAAGCAGCTTTTGAGGTGTTCGTCGGTCATGGCGTTGCCGCCGTATTTGACGACGATGGTCTTGCCGTGAAAGCGCTTGATATAAGGCAGGGCTTCGGCGAGAACGGCGGCCTTGATGCCGGGGGCGAGGTTTTCAATGCTCATGGCGGGCTCCATAGGAAATCGCCGCGGATTGTACAAAGAAAAGCGCCAGCGCGGGGGCTGGCCTTGGTAGCTGATGCGAATTCGCTCAGTGCGATGCTTGGGGCCTGCCCTTGGGCAAACTTAGCTCAAGTTTCCTGCGCAAGCCCCAACAGGCCAATCGCGTCACGATTGCTCCATGAAAAACAGCGTTCTGCGGCTTCCTGCCAGGGCAGCCAGCAGCAGTTGCGGTGTTCGTCGGGGGCGATTTTGATGGGCAGTTTTTCCGGCACGAGCAGGCTGAAAACATGTTCCTGATTGGTGGTGACGCCAGGTGCGTAGCGATGGCGCCATTCCGGGAAGATTTCGTAACGGTTGCCCAGCTGCCAGTCGGAGAGTTGGTGCTGGTGGGTGTCAATCCCGGTTTCTTCGGCGACTTCGCGGCGGGCGGTGGCGATCAGCGTTTCATCGCCCTCGCGGCTACCGGTCACCGATTGCCAGTAGCCAGGATGGGCGGCACGCTCGAGCATCAGGATGTCGAGCGCCGGGGTGTGGATGACGACGAGGACGGAGACGGGCTGCTTGGGTGCTGGCGCTGCGTCGCTGGTGGCGAGGTTCATGCCTTGGGGGTGGGCAGGGAATCGAGATCAAGTCCGGGGGCGAGGAAGAGTGCCCAGAGTGCCCGTTCCTGTTCGCGCCATTCGTCAGCTGCGGCCTGGAGAACGGCGATCAGGGTGTCGGTGCCTTCTTCGCCAAGCGCCGCGGTGTTGCCAATGAGCAGGAGCAGCGTCGTTTGCGGCAGGCAGTCGCGGTCGCACAGGCAGTCGTAGAGGGCGTCGAAATTGGCGCCGAAATGTTCGGGAAGCTGGAGTTGGCGACCCGCCTCTTGCAGCCAGGTCGGGCGATCCGAGGCGGCGCCAGGTTCGATCCGGATGGCGCTCAGGCCGCTGGCGGAAATTTCTTCCTGAACGGCCGGCAAGCGTTGAGCGGGCAGACGGTAGGGGCCGGCGAGATCGCAACGGCTGAATAGCGGGGTCGCCAAGGCTTACTCCTGGATGCGCCGGAAACTTTCGTAGTGGTCGGCGGTGTAGTAGAACTCATTGGGCGGATTGCCGCCGCTGATGATGCGTCGCGCGCCACGCGAGCGTTCGCCCGGCGTCTTGACGGTGTATTCGCGATAGTAGCCGCGACTGGCGCGCGGCAGGCGGCGCTCGAAATTGCGGAATTCGATGCCATCCCGGTCGTAGGGGAAGGGGCCGCCTTGGCGTATCAGAGCCAGCGCTTGCCGGCCCTCGAAAGGTAGGTCGCGGGCGAAAATCGTGCCGATTTCACCGTTGACCGCAAAAGCCGAGTGGGCGACGCCGGCCGCGCCAAAAAACGTCAGCCAGAGGATGACGAGCAGGCGCAACCAGCGGTTCGTCATAGCTTAGGCCTGGTTAACTTCGACTTGCGTTTCGACCTTCTGACGCAGGCGAACGTGCAGTTCGCGCAGCTGCTTCTCGTCGACCGCCGACGGCGCATCGGTGAGCAGGCACTGGGCGCGTTGGGTCTTGGGGAAGGCGATCACGTCGCGGATCGACTCGGCACCAGTCATCATGGTGACGATACGGTCCAGACCGAAGGCCAGGCCACCGTGCGGAGGCGCACCGTACTTCAGCGCGTCGAGCAGGAAGCCGAACTTGAGCTGCTGTTCTTCCGGACCGATATTGAGTGCCGAGAAGACCTTTTCCTGAACATCGGAACGGTGGATACGCACCGAGCCACCGCCGAGTTCCCAGCCGTTGAGGGCAAGGTCGTAAGCCTTGGCCAGGCACTTGCCCGGATCGGTCGCCAGCAGGTCGAGGTGTTCGTCCTTGGGGCTGGTGAAGGGGTGGTGGCAAGCCGTCCAGCGCTTGGATTCGTCGTCGTACTCGAACATCGGGAAGTCGATGACCCACAGCGGCGCCCACTTGGCGCCAGTGACGAAGCCCTTTTCGTGGCCGATCTTGATGCGCAGCGCGCCCAAGGCATCGTTGACGACCTTGGCCTTGTCGGCACCGAAGAAGATCAGGTCGCCGGACTGCGCGCCAGTGCGTTCAATGACAGCACGCAGCGAGGCTTCGGACAGGTTCTTGACGATCGGCGACTGCAGGCCGGTTTCGTTGATCTGGCTGACGTCGTTGACCTTGATATAAGCCAGGCCACGGGCGCCGTAGATGCCGACGAACTGGGTGTAGGCGTCGATCTCGCCACGGGTCAGCGTCGCGCCGCCCGGGATGCGCATGGCGGCGATGCGGCCGCCTTCACTGTTGGCAACACCGGCGAAGACCTTGAAAGCGACGTCCTTGAAGGCATCGGTGACTTCAGTCAGCTCGAGCGTGACACGCAGGTCGGGCTTGTCCGAGCCGAAACGGTGCATGGCTTCGGCATAGGTCATGCGCGGGAAGTCGGGCAGATCGACGTTGATCGCTTCCTTGAAGACGGTGCGGATCAGCGTTTCGGTCAGCGCCATGATTTCGGCCTCGCTCATGAACGAGGTTTCGATATCGACCTGGGTGAATTCCGGCTGGCGATCAGCGCGCAGATCTTCGTCGCGGAAGCATTTGACGATCTGGTAGTAGCGGTCGTAACCGGCGACCATCAGCAGCTGCTTGAACAGTTGCGGCGATTGCGGCAGGGCGAAGAACTGGCCTGGATGAACGCGTGACGGCACCAGATAATCGCGGGCGCCTTCCGGGGTCGACTTGGTCAACATCGGTGTTTCGATATCGATGAAGCCGTTGTCGTCGAGGAAGCGACGGAAAGCGCGGGAGGTCTTGTAGCGCAGCATCAGGTTGTTCTGCATCTGCGGGCGACGCAGATCGATGACGCGATGCAGCAGGCGGACGTTTTCGGTCAGATTTTCGTCATCGAGCTGGAAGGGCGGGGTTACCGAGGGATTGAGTACTTCGATCTCGTGACAGAGGATTTCGATCTCGCCGGAAGCTAGGTTGGCGTTGGTCGTACCGGCCGGGCGCGGACGAACCTTGCCAGTAATTTTCAGGCAGAACTCGTTGCGGACGGATTCGGCAATCTTGAAAGACTCGGCACGATCCGGGTCGCAAACGATTTGGGCCAAGCCTTCGCGGTCGCGCAGGTCAATGAAGATGACGCCGCCGTGGTCGCGACGACGGTGGGCCCAGCCGCATAGGGTAACGATCTGCCCGTCGAGGGCGGCATTGAGTTGTCCGCAGTAATGGGTACGCATGAAACTTTCCGTGGGGTTGCTTAGATATTGGTTACGACGCGAGGGTGTGGCGGCGGCGCCACGACACCCATCGAAATAATATATTTGAGGGCTTCATCGACAGTCATGTCGAGTTCTACCACATCCTTGGTCGACATCATCAGGAAGAAACCTGAGGTCGGATTGGGGGTAGTCGGAACATACACGCTGACATAGTCACCAGTCAGATGGTTGACTATGTCGCCACCCGGTTGGCCGGTCAAAAAGGCTACTGTCCAGCAACCTGCCCGCGGGTATTGAACCAGCATGGCTTTGCGAAAGGCGTTGCCGTTAGGCGAGAACAGGGTATCGGAAACCTGCTTGACGCTGTTATAGACCGAGTTGACCACCGGAATGCGGGCAAGCAGCTTTTCCCACCAGCCCACCAGCTTTTGACCGATGAAATTGGCCGCCAGCAGGCCCGTGATGAAAATCATCCCCAGTGTCAGGACTGCGCCGGCACCGGGAATGGCGAAGCCGAACAGAGTCTGGGGATGGATTGAGGCGGGAAGAAGGCGCAGCGACTGGTCGAGGGTGCTGACGATCATCGACAGCACCCAGCCAGTGATGACCAGCGGTACCCAGATCAGCAGACCGGTAATGAAATAACGCTTGATTAGCTGGCCACGCACGATGAGCAGCTTCCTTCGCCAGTCTGGCAGGGAGGGGGGGCACTTTTCTGCTGGCTGCCCTTGAAGTCGGTGGCATACCAGCCACTGCCTTTGAGCTGAAAGCCGGCAGCCGAGAGCAGCTTGCTGTAAGTTTCCTTGCCGCATTCCGGACAAGTAGTCAGCGTGGCATCACTCATCTTTTGCAGATGTTCCTTCTGGAAGCCACAGGAATCGCAACGATATTCGTAGATCGGCATCAGAATCCTCCAAAACCTTGAATTATAACTGAGAGCTTGCTGCCAATATATTCGGGCGCAACTTCCTGTTTCAAGGGAGAAGATCCAGATAGCCGCGCGTCAATTGCTGTCCCCAGAACAGGGCAATCACGCCAGCAGCAGCGAGATAAGGGCCGAAAGGTATCGGAACATTGCGGCCGTGCTTGCTCACCATGATCAGCGTGATACCAACAACTGCACCAACGACAGATGACAGCAGAACGATTGCCGGTAGCAGGCTCCAACCCAGCCAGGCGCCCAGGGCTGCCAGCAATTTGAAGTCGCCGTAGCCCATGCCTTCCTTGCCCGTGGCCAGCTTGAATAACCAGAAGATGCTCCACAGCGAGAGATAGCCCGCGACTGCGCCAATCACCGAATTGTCCAGCGAGGTATAAATGCCCCAAAGATTGGCCAGCAAACCTAGCCACAGCAAGGGCAGGGTAATGCTGTCGGGCAAGAGTTGGGTGTCGATGTCAATGCAGGTCAGCGCCAGCAAAGCCCATATCAGGATGACCGCACCGGCCCCTTGAGTAGTCGGGCCAAAATGCCATATTGCGTAGGCGGATAACAGGCCGCTAGCCAGCTCGATGATCGGGTAGCGGAGAGAAATGCTCGTTCCGCAACCTGAACACTTGCCGCGCAAAATCAGGAAATAGCTGACCAAGGGAATGTTTTCAACTGCACTGATTTTATGGCCGCAGGCAGGACAGCGGGAGCGGGGGCGAGCAAGCGTCAGTATTTCTGTCGGTTCAGACGATGCTTCGCCCCGCAATTCTGCGCACTGTACATGCCATTCACGCTCCATCATCAGAGGGAGGCGGTGAATGACAACATTCAAAAAGCTGCCGACGCAAAGACCAAGTAGTCCAGCGATGCTTGATGCGATCCAAAGCGTTTCTGGCTGCATTAGACGACGGAACCCAGTTTGAAAATTGGCAGGTACATGGCGACAACCATGCCACCAATCAGGCCGCCAAGGACAACCATGATGATCGGTTCCATCAGGCTCGACATCGCTTCCACTGCATCATCGACCTCTTGCTCATAGAAATCGGCAACCTTACCCAGCATGGAGTCGAGGGCGCCAGATTCCTCGCCGATGGCAACCATTTGGATAACCATGCTTGGAAAAAGATTTACGTTTTGCATGGATAGCGTCAGGCTGGTGCCGGACGACACTTCACCCTGGATTTTTTTGGTGGCCATTTTGTAGACGTTATTGCCAGCAGCGCCGCCAACGGAGTCCAAGGACTCTACCAAAGGTACCCCTGCGGCAAACATCGTGGCCAGGGTTCGAGTCCAGCGGGCAATGACTGCCTTGCGGATGATTTCACCGAAAATCGGCATACGGAGCATGATGCGATCCATGGCGATTTGAACAACTTCGGAACGTTTCCAGGATTCCAAAAATGAATAAATGCCACCGCCAACTATTCCGAAGATTGCATACCAGTATTCGACAAAGAAGTCGGAGGCAGCAATTACCATTTTTGTGGGGGCCGGCAGGTCGGCGCCAAAGCTCTTGAATACGTCCTTGAAAGCAGGAATCACAAAAATCATGATCACTGCAGTGATGAGGAAAGCCACGATGATGACTGCAACCGGGTAAAACAGTGCAGACTTGATCTTGTTCTTGATTGCAACAATTTTCTCTTTGTAGGTGGCGAGACGATCCAGCAGGGAGTCGAGAATACCTGCCTGCTCACCAGCACTGATGAGATTGCAAAAAAGCAGATCAAAATATAGCGGATATTTTCTAAAAGCTTGGGATAACGAGCTTCCTGTTTCCACATCTGACTTGATATCCAGGAGCAGCTTTGCCACAGCGCGATTGGAGTGTCCTCGACCAACAATTTCGAAGGATTGCAGCAGTGGTACACCCGCTTTCATCATTGTTGCCAATTGGCGCGTGAAAAGGGTGATGTCTTTGTCAGAAACTGTTCCGCCACTGGCGAACTTGACCTTGCTGACTTTTGTGGCAGTGATCCATTGGCGGCGCAGGAGAGTTCTGACAACCGACTCACTGGCTGCACGCATTTCTCCGCGAACGACTTTACCTTCCTTGTTTTTGCCTTCCCATTGAAAGGTAATCTCTTTGACATTTGCGGTGTTACGTCGAGAGGCGGTTGCCATCAGGTATCCTCACGTTTATGCATTAGTGGTGCTCAGAACTTCGTCCAGCGAGGTAACGCCTTGCCTGACCTTCAGTAAACCCGAGGTGCGCAGATCTTTTACCCCTTCTTTTTTTGCCAGCACGGCAAGGTCAATGGCGGATGCACCGCTCATGATCAAACGTTGCATGGCTTCTGAAATTGGCATGACCTGATAAATACCAACTCGCCCCTTGTATCCGGAGCCTTTGCAACGGTCGCAACCGCCAGGGCCATAAAGTGTCCAGGAGCCATCCAGCTCTTCCTTCTTATATCCAGCATCAAGCAGCGCCTGTTCCGGAACGGTCATGGGTTTTTTGCAATTGCAGAGTCGTCGGGTGAGTCGTTGTGCCGTGATCAACAGGATGCTTGAGGCAATATTAAAAGTGGGTACCCCCATGTTCATCAAGCGGGTCAGCGTCTGTGGTGCATCATTAGTGTGCAAAGTGGACAGCACCAAGTGACCGGTCTGCGCTGCTTTGATGGCGATTTCAGCCGTTTCAATATCGCGGATTTCACCGACCATGATGATATCCGGATCCTGGCGCAGGAAGGACTTGAGTGCTGCCGAGAAAGTCAGCCCGGCCTTGTCGTCGACGTTGACCTGATTGATGCCTGGAAGATTGATTTCTGCCGGATCTTCTGCAGTGGAAATGTTGACGCTGTCCTTGTTCAGGATATTCAGACAGGTGTAAAGCGAGACTGTCTTACCGGAGCCGGTAGGGCCGGTGACCAGTACCATGCCATAAGGACGGCTCACGGCATCAAGCAAAGCGGCTTTTTGTTCAGGTTCATAACCCAGCGCTTCGATGCCTAAGGTGGCAGAGGTCGGGTCAAGAATACGCATGACGATTTTTTCACCCTGCAGGGTAGGCAGGGTGCTGACCCGGAAATCGATGGCACGGCTTTTGGATAGCACCAACCTCATGCGCCCATCTTGCGGAATGCGTTTTTCTGCAATGTTCAGGCGCGAAATGACTTTGATGCGGGATGACAGCTTGTCCTTGATTGCCAGTGGCGGGGTGCCAACTTCTCTCAGGATGCCGTCAACCCGGAAGCGAATGCGATAGAACTTTTCATAAGGCTCGAAGTGGATATCCGACGCCCCTTCGTTGATGGCATCGATCAGAACTTTTTGCAGGAATTTGACAACTGGGGCATCGTCAATATCCTGATTCGCAGCTTCTTCGGCCTTGGCGTTAGCACTCGCATTGGCATCTTCATCGAGGAAATCGAGATTTATTTCATCATTCGTGAGTGATTTAAGTGTTTCACTTGCGGATTCTGAATATTTGCCAACCAATGTGGCAAGCTTGGTGTGCTCGACGACAATTGGATCGACCGCCAAGCCAGTTTGAAAACGAATTTCGTCGAGGGCGCGGAGATTGGTTGGGTCGGCGATTGCTACCGACAGGCGATTGCCGCGTTTGTGCAGCGGAATTACCCGGTGAGCTGCGATCAGCTTGCGGTCGATGGCTTCTGCCGGGATATGAGCGTCATCAAATGCCGCAAGATCAAGCAGTGGGTAGCCAAAAGTCTCTGCGACAAATTTGGCAATTTCGAGTGCGCTGGCTTTTCGCGCAACAATAATTTGCTCAATCAGGTGAGTTTTTGTGCTGTGGGACTGCGCAAGTAGTTGCTCTGCTTCCGTCTCGGTGAGCTTTCCTGCCTGCACGAGCGCACGTGCCAAGCCACTGATGGGCGGGGTTTGAGGGGTAGCAGCCATTTATTATTCAGATTGGATTAAGCAGCGATTTGATCGATGGATAATGCTACGTAGGCTCGGGTTTGTAAAGGCGCGACATCCCTGCTTAGCCGCTCTTTGGGCGAAATACCTTGACAGTCACGACGCTGCGGTTCCTGGTTTGCAGTATTTCCAGGGTAATTCCCGAGAGTCTGAGGCTGATGCCGGCTTCGGGGATATCCTGGAAATGTTCCAGAATCAGCCCGTTCAGCGTCTTCGGGCCTTCAAGCGGCAAGTTCAGTTCGAGCATGCGGTTGATATCGCGTAACTGCCTTGAGCCTTCGACAATGGCGCTGCCATCACTCTGCCAGTTCAGATCCTGAGTCAAACCGGGCAGGGAAGTGGTGAAGTCGCCAACAAATTCTTCGATGATGTCTTCAAGGGTCAGGAGCCCGAGGATTTCACCGTATTCGTCAACGACAAAACCGATGCGCTGTCGATTTTCCTGGAAAAAAGCCAGCTGGGTGAAGACTTGTGTGCCTGAGGGAATGTAATAAGGGGTATTGAGTTGCCCCAGTAATGCGCTCTCATCGAAATCTTGCGGCAGCCAGTTGGCTAGCAGTCGACGAACAGGCAGGATGCCCAGTAATTGGTCCAGGGAGTTGCGGCAGACGGGCAGGCGGCTGTGGTGGCTAGTCGCCAGTTGTGTCTTGACCTCATCCCAGGGTAGATCGAGATCGATGATCTCGATGTTGCCACGAGGAGTCATCACATCTTCTACGGTAATGTTGTTGAGTTCAAACAGCCGGGAAAGAATGGCGTGATGTTTTTGCGGGATCAGGTGCGATGATTCCAGCACCAGACTGCGCAACTCTTCCTGGGTCAGCTTGTTTTCGCCATGCCCGTTTCCTGGCGACAGTCGTAAGCTCTTCAGCAGCGCGGTTACAAATAGATTGACGAACCAGATGATCGGGTAAGCCAGGCGCAGCAAAGGGGTAAGGACGTAGCTCAGCAGTGGCGCCAGGCGGTCAGCATGGGCGGCACAAATGACCTTCGGGGAAATTTCTGCAACAACCAGCAGGGCGAAAGTAATGCAGAGCGTGCCAATTTCGAGTGCCCATTTGGTTTGGCCAAATAGCGCCAGTGCAATGTAGCCGGTCATGGTTGCGGCGGCGGCATTGAGCAGGGTGTTGCCCAGCAGGATCAGTCCGAGCAGTTTGTCGGTTTTACCCAAGAGCGCGATAGCCATCTTGGCTCCCCGGTCCCCGGCCTGAGCAGCATGCCGCAGGCGGAAACGGTTGGCCGCCATCATCGCGGTTTCTGAGCCCGAAAAAATGCCGGACAGTAATAGCAGGACGAAAAGTGCGCCAAGGAGCGCGGAAAGCGGAATGTCAGCCATTAGCGATCAAACGCGGCCAAGAATTACTTCGGCGACAAAGCGGCTGCCGACATAGGCCAGAATAAGTAGCGCAAAGCCACTCAGGGTCCAGCGCAGGGCGCGTTTTCCCCGCCAGCCCCAGGCGTGGCGGCCAACCAGCAAGGTGGCAAAAATGGCCCAGGAGGCGAAGGCAAAGAGCGTTTTGTGATCCAGCGCCAGGGGTTTGCCGAAAAGTGCCTCGGAAAAAAACAGGCCGCTGCCGACAGTGAGCGTGAGCAGGATAAAGCCAATCAGCAGCATGCGAAACAGCAGGGATTCCATCGTGAGTAGCGGTGGCAGGCTGCTCAGACTGCGTTTCAGGAGGCGCTTGTGCAATGCATTTTCGGTGAATCCCATAAAAATGGCGTGCAGCGCGGAAAGCGTGAGCAGGCTGTAAGCCAGCATGGCGGTCAGGAAGTGTAGTTTGAATCCCGTGGCACTGGCGTGGGCAACCAGATGAACATTGGGGAAAATTACCGGCAAGGCAGCGCAGAGGGCGGCCAGTGGCAGGACCATGGGCTGCATCCCTTCCATGCGGGCCATGAAACTTTCCAGCCAGTAAATCAAGACAGCCAGCCACATCATCAGTGACAGTGCGAAACTGAACGAGAAACGCATCCCGACTTCGGCGAACAGGGCATCGTAGAGTCCGTATCCCTGCAGCAGCAGAACGCCGGCAATGGCGTAACGCTCCCAGGCTTGCATCGGACGGGCAAGGTGCTGAGTGTCGCTCTCGCGCCAGCGGGTATTCCAGAAATGGAATCCAAGCGCGGCATAAAGTAGCGCGGCGAGAATGTGGGGCAGAAGCTGAATTACAATGTCGGCCATCCGCGAATTCTACTAGAAGCCCAACTGACATGCTCGACAACCTGACTACCCGCCTTGCTCGCGTCATGAAGACGCTCAAGGGCGAAGCCCGCCTGACCGAATCCAATATTGCCGACGCTCTGCGTGAAGTGCGCATGGCGCTGCTCGAGGCCGACGTGGCCTTGCCGGTGGTCAAGGATTTCATTGCCGCCGTCAAGGAAAAGGCGGTTGGCCAGGAGGTCATCGGCTCCTTGAATCCTGGCCAGGCCTTGATTGGCGTCGTCCATGGCGAGCTGACCAAAATCATGGGCGAGGCCCATGAAGGGATCAATTTCAATACCCAGCCGCCAGCGATTGTGCTCATGGCCGGTTTGCAGGGGGCGGGCAAGACGACGACGGTCGGCAAGCTTGGCAAGTTCCTGAAGGAAAATCACAAGAAGAAGGTGCTGGTGGTTTCCTGTGACGTTTATCGTCCAGCGGCTATTGAACAGCTGAAATCGGTGGCAGGCCAGGCGGGCGTTGATTTCTTCCCGTCGCACGTCGGTGAAAAGCCAGAAGCGATTGCGCTGGCGGCCCTCGATTGGGCCAAGCGTCACTACCATGATGTGCTGCTGGTCGATACCGCCGGCCGTCTGGCGGTCGACGAAGAAATGATGGCCGAAATCAAGCGCCTGCATGCGGCCATCAAACCGATTGAAACCTTGTTCGTGGTCGATGCGATGCTTGGCCAGGATGCGGTCAATACGGCCAAGGCCTTCAACGAGGCCCTGCCGCTGACCGGCGTCGTGCTGACCAAGCTTGATGGCGATGCGCGTGGTGGTGCGGCGCTTTCCGTGCGCCATATCACCGGCAAGCCGATTAAATTTTCCGGTGTGGGCGAAAAGCTCAGCGGCCTGGAGGCTTTCCACCCGGAGCGGATGGCTTCCCGGATTCTCGGTATGGGCGACGTGCTGTCGCTGATCGAAGATGCGCGCAAGGGGATCGACGAGGAAAAGGCCGTTGCCTTCGCCAAGAAGCTGAAGGCGGGCAAGAGTTTCGATCTCAACGATTTCAAGGAACAGATTGCCCAGATGCGCAATATGGGCGGCCTGACGTCGATGATGGACAAGCTGCCGGCGCAGTTCTCGCAAATGGCCGGGCAGTTGCCGGCCGGGGCGGAGAACAAGATCGTTGGTCGGGTTGAGGGCATCATCAATTCGATGACGCCCGCCGAGCGCGCCAAGCCGGAAATCATCAAGGCCAGCCGCAAGCGGCGGATTGCCGCCGGGTCCGGGGTTCAGGTGCAGGAAGTCAATCGCCTGCTGAACCAGTTCGAGCAGACACAGAAGATGATGAAGCAGTTTTCCAAGGGTGGTATTGGCAAGCTGATGCGCGGCATGAAGGGCATGATGCCGGGGATGCGTTGATTTTTGCCCGTTTGAAGCAGTCGACCGCAGGAATGCGCGGTCGACGCTGAAAATGGCCGTTTACTGTCCGGCTTGCGCCAGCTTTCCGGCCTTTTCGTAGCCCCAGTTATTTTGCCAGGCAGCGCGGACCATATTCGGATATTCCGGTTTGCCGAGGCTGCCGTTATAGCGGCCGAGCGCCCGGTAAAGATCGCCTTTTTCAATATCCAGATAGTGGCGCAGGATCGTGCAGCCGTAGCGCAGGTTGGTGCGCAGGTCGAATAATGAATCCTCCGGTCGACCGATCAATTTTACCCAAAATGGCATGACCTGCATGTAGCCACGGGCGCCGACCGACGAGACGGCGTACTTGCGGAAGCCCGACTCGACCTGCATCAGTCCCAGCACCAGTTGGGGATCAAGGCCGGCGCGGGTGGCTTCGTAATGTACGCTGCGCAACAAGTCGATACGATATTCCCGGCCGGGAATGCGCTTTTCCAGACGCGGCGACATGGTCGTCAGCCAGTCAACGGCATCCATCGAAGTCTTGAACGAACTGACTGCCGGTCGTGAATCCGAGACCGCCTTGTGCAAGGCGCCCTGTACGCTGGCGGAGAGTGGCTCGTATTTCTGCGCCCCAGCGTAGGTTGCCGTGGCGCAGAAACAGAGCAGGGCGGCGATCAGGCGGCGCACAGTTTCCCTTGCAGGGTGGCGAGGATATCGGCCTGGGCAATCATGGTCGCTTCAGCATCGCGGCGACCCTTGTATTCGAACTGCCCTTCCTTCAAACCACGCTCACCAATGACCACGCGGTGCGGGATGCCGATCAGTTCCATGTCGGCAAACATCACGCCGGGACGCTCGTTGCGGTCATCGAGCACGACATCGACGCCAGCTTGCTTGAGGTCGGTGTAGAGCTGGTCGGCAGCGGCCTTGACGGCCTCGCTCTTGAAGTAGCCCATGGGGACGATGCAGACCTCGAAGGGGGCGATGGCCTTGGGCAGGATGATGCCCCTGTCGTCATTGCCTTGTTCGATGGCGGCGCCGACGATGCGTGAGACACCAATGCCGTAACAGCCCATTTCCATGATCTGGCTCTTGCCTTGTTCGTCAAGGTAGGAACAGTTCAGCGCCTTGGCGTACTTGCTGCGCAGCTGGAAGATATGGCCGACTTCGATGCCGCGGCAGATTTCCAGTGTGCCCTGGCCGTCCGGCGAAGGGTCGCCGGCAAGGACATTGCGGATGTCGAAAACTTCGGCTTCCGGCAGGTCGCGACCGAAATTGACGCCGGTCAGGTGGAAGCCGGCTTCATTGGCGCCGCAGACGAAGTCGCTCATGGCGGCGACCGTGCGGTCAGCGAAAATGGCCACTTTTTCATGGTCGACCGCAACCGGGCCGATATAACCCGGAATGCAGCCCAGCGCGTCGATCACTTCGCTTTCAGTCGCCATGCGGAAAGCACCTAGCGCGGGAATCTTGCCGGCCTTGATTTCGTTCAGTTCATGATCGCCACGCAGCAGCAGTAGTGCGAAGGTTTTCTTTTCGTCTTCCGTGTCGCTGACGACAGCGATGGATTTGACGATCTGCGTCAGTTCGACCGACAGGTAGCCGGCCACATCGGTGCAGGCCATCTTGCCGGGCGTGGCGACCTTCTCCATGGCCTTGTCAGCAGCGGTGCGGGGCGTGGCCGGCGCCAGGGCTTCGGCAAGTTCGACGTTGGCGGCATAGTCGGAAGTCGGGCAGAAGGCGATGTCGTCTTCACCGGAGTCGGCAAGCACGTGGAATTCATGCGAACCATCACCGCCAATCGAGCCGGTGTCGGCAGCAACGGCGCGGAACTTCAGTCCCAGACGGGTGAAGATGCGGCTGTAGGTGGCGTACATGTTGCCGTATTCGCGCACCAGATCCTCGAAAGAGGTATGGAAGGAATAGCCGTCCTTCATCAGGAATTCGCGACCACGCATGACGCCGAAGCGCGGGCGGATTTCATCGCGGAATTTGGTCTGCACCTGGTAAAGGTGGATCGGCAGCTGGCGGTAGCTTTTGACATCACGGCGCACGACGTCGGTAATCACTTCTTCGTGCGTCGGGCCGATGACGAAATCGCGTTGGTGGCGATCCTTGAAACGCAGAAGTTCGGGGCCATACTGTTCGCCACGGCCGGATTCCTGCCACAGTTCAAAAGGCTGGACGGCGGGCATCAGCAATTCCAGTGCGCCAGCCTTGTTCATTTCTTCACGGACAATGCCTTCAACCTTGCGCAATACCCGCAGGCCGAGTGGCATCCAGGTGTAGATGCCGGCGGCGGCACGCTTGATATAGCCGGCGCGCAGCATCATTTTTTGGCTGATGACTTCGGCGTCGGCCGGGGCTTCCTTGAGAGTGCTGAAGAAAAACTGCGAAGTGCGCATGGGATGCTCTTGAATTCGTTGCAAAAAGCGGATTTTACACGGAGAGGCGACTTTGCACCGGGGCAGCCTTTGTGAAAGAATTCGGGCAACCAATAATTTTGCAGGATTTTTATGCTTGATCGTGAAGGCTATCGCCCGAACGTCGGCATCATTCTTTGTAACGCCAAAAACGAGGTTTTCTGGGGTAAGCGCATACGGGAACATTCCTGGCAGTTTCCACAAGGTGGCATCAAGCGCGGCGAATCGCCCGAAGATGCCATGTTCCGTGAACTGTATGAAGAGGTCGGGCTCTTGCCCGAGCACGTGCGTATCCTCGGACGGACCAAGGGCTGGTTGCGTTATGAAGTGCCGACACAATGGATCAAGCGCGAATGGCGCGGATCTTACAAAGGGCAGAAACAGATCTGGTTCCTGCTGCGACTGGTTGGGCGAGACAGCGATGTTTCACTGCGTGCGACCAACAAGCCGGAATTCGATGCCTGGCGCTGGAACGAGTACTGGGTGCCTCTCGATGCCGTGATTGAATTCAAGCGCAGCGTCTATGAACAGGCGCTCAGGGAACTGGTGCGCTTTCTTGAGCAGGACCGACGTCTGGGCAAGCCCCGGCGGGCCGGGGAAGAGCATCTTGATGGCTTCTCGGGTGGGTCGGATAAGGAGTCATTATGAAGTTGGGCGCTATTCTGGCCGGCGTGCTCTTGTTGGGCGCGACAGGCCAAGTCTTGGCTGGCGAAAACGACGGTGAGGACTACCGTCCCTCGCGCTGGCAGGAAGTTGAGGCAACTTTTCCTCTGCCGCCGAGCGAAACTACGCTCAAGGAGTTCTTTGTCAGCGCCGCGACGACGAATCGTTTCTATGTTGACCTGGCCAGTATTTCCGTTGGCTCGGATGGCGTTGTCAGGTATGTGTTGGTCGCGCAAACCGCAGAAGGTGGGCGTAACATCAGTTTCGAGGGTATTCGCTGTGAGAGTGGGCAGCGGCGCATTTATGCGCTGGGCCGTTCCGATGGCTCCTGGTCTGCTGCACGTAACAAGGAGTGGGTGCGTATTCGCGATGTCACTGCCAATCGTCAGCATGCGGCTTTGTACTCCAGTTATTTCTGTCCGCTAGGAGTGGCTGTGCTAAGCGCTGACGAAGCACGCGATGCGCTGAAACGTGGCGTCCATCCCATGGTCAAGTATTGGTAGTTTATGCTTCTGGATCGATTAATCGGTGAGTTTGATCTGGCCCTGCGTACTGTTGCGGCGCCAGCCTGCACGGTGCGCCCGGTGCCAGGCGCCGAGTTTCCGGATGTTCAGCTCGATGAGCAGCAGCGTCAGCATGTGGTCGGTCTGATGCGGGTCAATCACTGTGGTGAAATTTGTGCTCAAGCGCTTTACCAAGGGCAGGCGCTGACTTCCCGTGACCCGGCGGTGCGCGAAGCGCTTAAGGGGGCGGCGCTGCAGGAAACCGAGCACCTGGCCTGGACTGAGCGACGGATCGCCGAGCTGGGGGGGCGCAAGAGCCTGCTCAATCCCCTTTGGTATGCCGGATCCCTGAGCTTGGGCGTGCTGGCGGGCGTGCTTGGTGATCGCTGGAATCTGGGCTTTCTCGCCGAGACCGAACGCCAGGTGGAGGCGCACCTGGATGGGCATCTGGACGATCTGCCTGTTGATGACCAGCGCTCGCGGGCGATCGTCAGGCAAATGCGTGACGATGAAATCGAGCATGCTGAAATGGCCGTGGAGTTTGGTGCGGCCGAGTTGCCGCAACCGGTCAAACTGGGAATGAAACTGGCGGCCAGGCTCATGACCGGAACCGCCTATCGTCTTTGACGAATCTCAGGCTTCTTCAATGATTTCAAAGTCGTGGGTGATTTCCGCAGTCTTTGCCATCATGATTGAGGCCGAGCAATATTTGTCCTTCGACAATTCTATGGCTCGCGCTACGGCCTCGGCCTTGAGTTGCTTGCCCTTGACGCGATAGTGGAAGTGGATCCGGGTAAATACCTTCGGGTCGCTGTCGGCACGTTCCGCTAGTAGTGACACTTCGCAGCCGCTGACGGCGTGTCGGCCCTTTTTCAGGATCAGGACGACGTCGAAAGCCGAGCAGCCCCCTGTTCCCGCCAGAACCATTTCCATCGGCCGCAAGCCGATATTCCGGCCGCCGGCTTCAGGTGCGCCATCCATAACCACCGCATGGCCGCTGCCGGTTTCCGCCACAAAAGCCATTCCGGCGTCGCTGCCCATCCATCTAACAGTGCATTCCATCGAAAATCTCCAAGAAAGGGGTTGGATTTTAACGGAAGTAGCTCATCAGACGCTCGGATTGCTTTGTTGCTGCAGTGCAGCAATTTGACCTTGTTTTGAGGTGCGCTTGGTCTTTGTGATCGAAGTTATACATCGCAATATTGGTTTCATGAGTTATTTAAGTATTCAATAAAAACAATATGTTATTGTGCATAAATAATTGTTTTTAAATGATAAATTATACTATTGTGCAATGCACAATTTTGTCTTGTGGTCGGCTCTTGCTTCAGGCAGAATGGGAACCGTTGCAGCTAGAGACTTAAGTGGTTGAGGGGTCTTTAGCTCAGATTTGTCTCCTCCACCCTCCTCCTTTGGTGTGGATTTAACGCGGCTCAGCGAGCCGCGTTTTTTTTTCTCCGGTCTTGCCTTGCGGTTAATCGATTGCCGCTGGATGAGTGATATATGGTCCCGGTGGGCGAGAACGGTATTCTGTTGATCTCGCATCTTTGCATTGACATCTCGAGATCAGTGGAATATACTCCACGGCTTTCTCAAATATCCGCCAAATTCTCAGGACGGCACACACATGAAAACGTTTTCCGCCAAGCCACATGAGGTGAAGCGCGAGTGGTTTGTGGTAGACGCCACAGACAAGGTGCTCGGCCGCCTCGCTACCGAAATTGCCCGCCGTCTGCGTGGCAAGCACAAGGCTATCTACACCCCGCACGTTGATACCGGCGATTTTATCGTCGTCACCAATGTCGACAAGATCACCGTTACCGGTAATAAGGCCGAAGATAAGAAGTACTTCCGTCACTCCGGTTACCCGGGTGGTATCTACGAAACCAACTTCAAGAAGATGCAGCAACGTTTCCCGGGTCGTGCTCTGGAAACGGCCGTCAAGGGCATGCTGCCGAAGGGTCCGCTGGGCTACGCCATGCTCAAGAAGTTGAAGTGCTACGCCGGCGACCAGCATCCGCACACCGCCCAGCAGCCCAAGGCTCTGGAAATCTAAGGAGTCATCATGGCTGAAAGTTACTTCTACGGTACCGGTCGTCGCAAGAGCGCCGTTGCTCGTGTCTTCATGAAGCGCGGTTCTGGCGCCATCATCGTCAATGGCAAGCCGGTCGATCAGTTCTTCTCCCGCGAAACCGGTCGTATGATCGTCCGTCAACCGCTGGAATTGGTCGAGCAGCTGGCCGGTTTTGATATCAAGGTGAATGTTACCGGCGGTGGTGAATCTGGCCAGGCTGGTGCTGTTCGTCACGGTATCACCCGTGCCCTGATCGAATACGATGCAGCGCTCAAGCCTGCTCTTTCCAAGGCTGGTTTTGTTACCCGCGATGCCCGCGAAGTCGAACGTAAGAAGGTCGGTTTCCACAAAGCTCGCCGCCGGAAGCAGTTCTCCAAGCGCTAAGTTACATATCCGGCAGTTTTTGCCAGATCAAAGATGCCGTTCAGTATTTTCTGGACGGCATTTTTTTTGCTTGTAGCGGTTTGTAAGGCTTCTCCATGGCCTTGCTTGGGCTTGAAGGAATGATTGCCTTCAATGTTCCATGCGGCGCAGGTATCATGATGCTTTTCGTGGTGGCCCATACGATGTTCAAAATTCGCCATCCGGCGGTTTCACGGAGATTGCGCAAGTTTCAACGACACTTTGGCATTGCTGCACCCAAAGTGGTTGTGCAGACCCATGCTCCCTGGAAACTGTCGCTACTCCTTGTGTTAACCCTGATTTCTGGTTTTGGCGCAGGCTTCTGGGTTGTCCGGGGGAGCTATGAGCAATTTTCTGCGGGAAGGTCTGCGGGGGAGCTTGGAGCACAATTGCTTCAGTGTCAGGGGGAACTGCTGCTGACTCGCTCGGAAGCGGGAACGGGGCGCCAGGCGGTGACCATGGAGCAAGCCGTGCAGCAACAGCTGCTGCTCAAGGTTGAGGGGCTGGAACGCGAAAATGCCCTGCTCAAGGAGGATGTTCGTGCTTTCGAGCATCTGGGTGCCAGTGCGGATGCGCCAGCCATGCTGCGTATCGAGAATTTCCGGATTCTGCCTGATGGCGAAAGCACCTACCGCTATCGTGTTTTTCTTGCTTACTCACCTGACAAAAATAATGCCGATTTTCGTGGTCGTTTGCGACTTGTTGTGACTTATCTTCTTCAGGGGAGAGAGGTTCAGCTTGATCAGCCGGAGCCCAGTAGTGACGGCCCGGAATATGACTTGAAACTTCGTCATTATCTGCGTCGTGAGGGCACTGTCAAATTGCCTCCCGGAGCGCAGCTGAAAACCATCGAGGCCCGTATTTTTCAGGGCGACGCGCTGAAGGCGCGAAAATTAACCCAGTTATGAAGAGATAAACAATGTTTGGCAAAAAAAACAATCCGGTTCCTCAGGGGCGAATCGATAGTTTGATTGGTGTGGGAACCTGTATTGAGGGGAATATCAATTTCTCGGGCGGTTTGAGAATTGACGGTGTCGTCAAAGGCAATGTCGCAGCTGCACCCGATGCCACTAGTTCAACCTTGATCATCAGCGAGCATGCAACGATTGAGGGGGAGGTCAATGTGGCGCATCTGGTGATGAACGGTACGGTGCTGGGCAGGGTCGTGGTTACCGAGTCCCTGGAAATGGAGTCAAAAGCAAAAATTGTCGGCGATGTTAATTACTATCTGATAGAAATGCATCAAGGCGCAATTATTGAAGGCCATTTGCTGCACCGTGATGGAAAATCTGGCTTGTCAACGGAACAAAAACCGGAAATTCAGAACTAAGTTCATTGACCACGTTTTTTTGGCACCGGATAATTCCGGGCTGATTTTTAAGGAGTTTGCTGATGAATGCTGTGACCGAAATGAATGTTCCCCTGGTTTTTACTGATAACGCTGCCAACAAGGTCAAGGAGCTGATCGAGGAGGAGGGTAACCCGGCGCTGAAGTTGCGTGTGTTCGTCACGGGCGGCGGTTGCTCCGGTTTCCAGTACGGCTTTACCTTCGATGAAGAGGTCAATGAAGACGATGCCACCATGGAGAAGAATGGGGTGACGCTGCTGATTGATCCGATGAGCTATCAGTATCTGGTCGGTGCCGAGATCGACTACTCCGAAGGCCTGGAGGGTTCCCAGTTTGTCATTCGTAACCCGAATGCCACCTCCACCTGTGGCTGCGGCTCTTCCTTCTCTGCCTGAGCGGCTTTGCCGGATCGGATAGTTTTTCTCCGATGACCGGGCGAAAAAAAAGCGTTTGGCTGTCCGGCCAAACGCTTTTTGTCTTTCAGCAACTGTTTTTTAGAAACCGAGTTCTGTCAGCAGGGCAGGGGTGCTGATGGCGATGAACTCCGGGTTCAGGATAGGGCGGTCCAGGCCGTAGCGCAGCGTCTGGCCTTGCAGGTCGATGACTCGTCCGCCGGCGACTTCCAGTACGCACTGTGCTGCCGCTGTATCCCATTGGCTGGTGGGCCCAAAGCGCGGATACAGGTCGGCCAGGCCTTCAGCGATCCGGCAAAACTTCAAGGAACTGCCTGCGGGTTCGAAACGGTAGGGACGATTGACTGAGGCCAGCCATTCCGCCAGGCGGTCGGCGCCATGCGAGCGGCTGCCAACTACCCGCATGGTTTCCGGCGTCTCAACCGTTTGTAGCGGGGTTAGCTCACGTTGCTGGCGTTTCCAGGCGCCCAGTCCTTCGGCAGCAAAATAGAGTGTATCCAGCGCCGGGGCATAGACGATGCCGACAATCGGGCGCGAATTGTGGATCAGCGCAATATTGACCGTGAACTCGCCATTGCGCTTGAGGAACTCCTTGGTGCCATCGAGCGGGTCAACGAGGAAAAAGCTGTCGATCTTGCCGGTTTGCGTCGAAGAGGATTCTTCCGAGAGGATGAATATGTCGGGAAACTCGCTTTCCAGTCCTTTCCGGATGACCGCATCCGCGCGCAGATCTGCCTCGGTAACCGGTGACGCATCGGCCTTTTGCCAAATTTCGCCACCGCTTTCATAAACGGCCATGATTTCATTGCCGGCGAGAATGGCCAGGTTGCAGAGTGAGTTCAGTTGTTGTTCGGAAAGTGTCATGGGTACAAAGACCACCACAGTTTGATACTGATCAGAAGGAGTACGCCAGCCAGCAGCGCGCGCAGCAGGCCGTGCGGCAGGCGGGAAGAAAGCATGGCGCCAATGATGACGGCCGGGATCGAGCCAAGCAGCAGGTTGCCCAGTAAAGCCAGGTCGACATTGCCGATCAGCAGATGTCCCATGCCGGCAAAGATCGCCAGGGGAATGGCGTGCACGATATCGGTGGCAATCAGGCGTGGCGGCGTCAGGCGCAGTGGGTACAGATAGGCCAGGAAGACCGCGCCCAGCGCACCGGCACCCACCGAGGTCAGTGTGACCAGTGAGCCAAGGATGGCACCTGCCAGGATGGTCAGGGGCGCCTGGAGTGACTTGAAGTGGTTGGCATCCGTGGTGCGGAAGCGCGTGCCCAGCGAATGCAGCGGCTTCTGGAAGATCATGCCTAGCGCGGTTACCAGCACCGCACAGGCAATGGCCGTTTTCAGCAGATGCACGGCATCAGCATCGACCGGGTGGATTTTCATCCAGATCAAGGTCGATGCCGATGCAGTCAGGCTGCCCATCCACAGGCGTTTGACTACTTGCCAGTCAATCAGTCCATGTGAATGATGAACACGCGTTGCGAACAGTTTGGTAATGGCGGCAAACCACAAATCGGTACCAACTGCTGCGAGCGGGGCGATGCCGAAAATCAGAAGCAGGAGGGGGGTCATCAAGGCTCCGCCTCCCACGCCGGTCAGGCCGACCAGCAGCCCGGTAGATGCACCGGCAACAATCAGCATCGGATCCATCAATGCAGGACTTTCAGCAACTGTTCGACGCAGGCTTCCGGCGTGAACTGCAGGGTGTCCAGCGATACCTCCGGGTTTTCCGGCGCTTCGTAGGGGCTGTCGATCCCCGTGAAGTTCTTCAGTTCACCGCGTCTGGCCTTGGCGTAGAGTCCCTTGACATCACGATCCTCACAGGCATTGAGCGGGGTGCTGACGAAGACTTCGGTGAATTCGCCTTCCTCGAACAGGCTGCGTGCCATATCCCGTTCGCTGCGGAACGGGGAAATGAAGCTGACCAGCACGATCAGGCCGGCATCGACCATCAATTTGGCAGTTTCGGCGACGCGGCGGATATTTTCGACACGATCGGTCTCGGTGAAGCCCAAGTCACGATTCAGGCCATGGCGGACGTTGTCACCATCCAGCAGGTAGGTGTGCTTGCCTTCGGCGAACAGGCGCTTCTCGAGCAGGTTGGCAACGGTGGACTTACCCGAGCCGGAGAGGCCGGTGAACCAGATGCAGCGCGGTTTCTGATGCTTGGCGGCGGCACGGACCATCTTGTTCAGTTCGAGCGCTTGCCAGTGGATGTTCTTGGCGCGGCGCAGCGCGAAATCGATCATGCCGGCACCAACGGTTTCGAAGGTCAGTTTATCGACCAGGATGAAACCGCCGAGAATGCGATTGGTGTCATAGGGTTCGAAAACCAGCGGTGCGCTGAGCGAGATATTGACCGTGGCGATTTCGTTCAGGTGCAGGGACTTAGCCGCCAGGTGCGAGCCGCTGTTCACATCGTCCTTGAACTTGATTTCGGTGATGGTTGCCGAGGTTTCCTTGCAGGCCAGCTTCAGGAAATACTGTCGGCCGGGTGACATCTCGTGTTCGCTCATCCACAGCAGACGCGCTTCGAACTGGTCAGCCACTTCGGCGGGGCGGTCGGCGGTGACCAGAACATCGCCGCGACTGGCATCGACTTCGTCAGTCAGGGTGATGGTGACGGAGTCGCCGGCATGTCCTTCGGTGACCGTATCGAAACCGGCGATGACTGACTTGACGGTGGTTACGACACCCGACGGCAGCACGCGAACCGCGTCGCCCGGGCGGACGACGCCGGCGGCGATGCGCCCGCAATAGCCACGGAAATCGAGGTTGGGACGGTTGACCGATTGCACCGGCAAACGGAATGGATCCTGGCTGTCGTCACGGTGTATGGACACCGTATCGAGGTATTCCATCAGTGATGGGCCATCGTACCAGGGCATCTTGTCGCTGCGCACCAGCACGTTGTCGCCATCCAGTCCGGACAGCGGTATTGCCTGGATGCTGACGAAGCCCAGCGCAGCGGAGAATTCGCGATATTCGGCGACAATCTTGTTGAACACGGCTTCGTCGTAATTGACGAGGTCCATCTTGTTCATCGCCAGGACGACGTGGCGGATGCCCATCATCGACACGATGCGGCTGTGCCGGCGGGTTTGCGGCAACACGCCCTTGCGACCGTCGATCAGGATGACTGCGAGGTCGGCGGTCGAGGCGCCGGTGGCCATGTTGCGGGTGTACTGCTCGTGGCCCGGCGTATCGGCGACGATGTAGCGGCGCTTGTCGGTGGCGAAGAAGCGGTAGGCCACGTCAATCGTGATGCCTTGCTCGCGCTCTGCCTGCAGGCCGTCGACCAGCAGGGCCAGATCGAGTTTTTCGCCCTGGGTGCCGTATTGCCGCGAGTCGCTTTCCAGTGACTGCAGCTGGTCGTCGAAAATATTCTTGCTCTCGTACAGCAGGCGACCGATCAGCGTGCTCTTGCCGTCATCGACGCTGCCGCAGGTGATGAAACGCAGGGTTTCCTTGTTGCGCTGTTCTTCAAGAAAGAGGGCAATATCGTTGGCTTGAAGTGTGTGCATCAGAAATAACCTTCCTGCTTTTTCTTTTCCATGGATCCCGGCGTATCGGAGTCGATCAGGCGCCCCTGGCGCTCGGAGCTACGGGCATTGAATGTTTCGGCAATGATGGCTTCCAGGGTGTCGGCATCGCTGTCGATGGCCGCCGTCAGCGGCCAGCAGCCCAGGGTACGGAAACGGACCCGGCGCATTTCGGCCTGTTCGCCGGGCTGGAAGGGGAAGCGCTCGTCATCGACCATGATCAGTTGGCCGCCACGATTGACGACCGGGCGTTCGGCGGCGAGGTAGAGCGGGACGATGGGGATATTCTCGGCGTGGATGTATTGCCAGATATCCTGTTCAGTCCAGTTGGAAATCGGGAAGACGCGGATCGTTTCATCCGGCTGGATGTGGGTGTTGTAGAGATTCCACAGTTCCGGGCGCTGGGCCTTGGGTTCCCAACGGTGACCGGGAGCGCGGAACGAGAAGATGCGCTCCTTGGCGCGGCTCTTCTCTTCGTCACGGCGGGCACCACCGAAAACCACATCGAAGCCGTGCGCATCAAGCGCCTGCTTCAGACCTTGGGTTTTCATGATATCGGTGTGGTAGTTGCTGCCATGCGTGAAAGGACCAACGCCAGCGGCCACACCTTCCGGGTTGGTATGGACGATCAGCTTCATGCCGCTTTCCTCGACCATGCGGTCGCGGTGAGCATACATGGCCTTGAACTTCCAGCCGGTGTCGACATGCAACAGCGGAAAGGGCGGCGGCGCGGGGTAAAAAGCCTTGCGCGCCAAGTGCAACATGACCGACGAATCCTTGCCGATCGAATACATCATGACCGGATTACGCGCGGAGGCTACGGCTTCCCGGATAATCTCTATCGATTCCGACTCCAAACTCAACATGGCAAATCTCTGATTAATAACGATAGGGCGCTACTTTACCTTATGGTGATATAAACGAGAGTAACGCCGAGCTGAAAAATCTCTCTTTTTGTCAGAAAATAGTCAGTAGGTTTTGTTTAAACCGCCAGCGCTTCCCGGACGCCATCCTGCGGCATGGTTTCGCCCCGACCGCGCATGATGAATTCACCGCGTTCCATCAACAGATACTGGTCGGCCAGCGATTCGGCGAAGTCGTAATACTGTTCGACCAGCAGGATGGCCATTTCGCCGGTTTCGGCGAGCATGCGGATGGCGCGTTCGATGTCCTTGATGATCGACGGCTGGATGCCTTCGGTCGGCTCGTCGAGGATCAACAGCTTCGGCCCCATGGCCAGCGCCCGGCCGATGGCCAGTTGCTGCTGCTGACCGCCGGAGAGGTCGCCGCCACGGCGATGCATCATCTGTTTCAGCACCGGGAACATCTCGAAGATGCGTGGCGGGATTTTGCTGTTGCCGGGCTTGGTGGCCAGACCCATCAACAGGTTTTCCTCGACCGTCAGGCGCGGGAAAATTTCGCGGCCCTGCGGCACGTAGCCGATGCCGGCGCGGACGCGTTCGTGCGGTGGCAGGTGGGTGATGTCCTGGCCGTCAAAAGTGATGCTGCCGGATTTGGTTTTGACCAGGCCCATCAGCGATTTGAGCAGCGTGGTCTTGCCGACGCCGTTGCGCCCGAGGAGGGTCGTGACTTCGCCGGTTTTGACCTCGAAGGAGAGGCCGCGCAAGATGTGGCTGCCGCCGTAGGCTTGGTTCAGGGTGTCGATTTTCAGCATGATGGCTGTTCCAGTGGCATGGGCAGGGCGGTCGTTGAATTCTGCGGTCGACCCTCAAAAATACCCAAAAATGAAATGTGCTTAGGAACGCCTACGAAATAATTTCCCGTTTTTGGCAAGACAAGGCAGCCCAACAAGTGTTTAATTTTGGGATCTGAAAACGGCGAGAGAAGAGTGGCATGGACTATTACGGCAAA
>JAVBXO010000366.1 GCA_030824535.1 Azonexus sp.
AAATGATGACCGAGGTGATGTACACCGTCCCCGATCACCCAGGCATCCGCCGCGTTCAGATCAGTTCGTTGTTCGAGGCGCCAAAGCTGCTTGGCGCCTGATTCTGCGGTCAACGGCCCAAAAAGGGCCAAAACCACCAAGGGAAGACGCCCGCGTTTCAGCGGGCGACGTCCTACAGCCGCTCGAAAATGCCGGCAGCACCCATGCCGCTGCCGATGCACATGCTGATCATGCCGTACTGCCCGCCGACCCGCTGCAGGCCATGCACCAGCGTCGCCGTGCGGATCGCGCCGGTGGCGCCCAGCGGGTGGCCGAGGGCAATGGCGCCGCCCAGCGGATTGACCTTGGCCGGGTCGATCTGCAAATCCTGCATCACCGCCAGCGCCTGCGCGGCGAAGGCTTCGTTGAGTTCGATCCAGTCCAGTTGCTGCTGGCTGATGCCGGCCTGTTGCAAGGCCTTGGGAATCGCCGCGACCGGGCCGATGCCCATGATTTCCGCCGGCACACCGGCCACCGCGAAGCTGCAAAAGCGCGCCAGCGGCGTCAGGTTGAACTGCTTGAGGATTTTTTCCGACACCAGCAACACGGCGGCGGCGCCATCCGACATCTGCGACGCGTTGCCGGCAGTCACCGTGCCTTTGGCGTGGAAAACCGGTTTCAGCTTCCCCAGGCCGTCGACCGTCACATCGCCGCGCGCACCTTCGTCGTGCTCGCACAGGCGCTGGCTGATCTTGACGGCGCCACTTTGCAAGTCCGGCAGATGTTCATTGACCGCATAAGGCGTGATTTCCGCCTTGAAATGCCCGGCAGCAATCGCCGCGCTGGCCTTGCGGTGCGACTCGACGGCAAAACTATCCTGCGCGACGCGACTGATCTGCCATTGCTGGGCGACCTTCTCGGCGGTCAGGCCCATGCCGAAGGCGATGCCGCGCTGTTCGTCGGCGGCAAAAACTGCCGGATTGACGACGACCTTGTTGCCCATCATGTTGCTCATCACGCTCATCGACTCGGTGCCGGCAGCGATCATCACGTCGGCCTGACCGAGGCGGATCTGGTTGGCGGCATCGGCCACGGCCTGCAGGCCGGAGGAGCAGAAACGGTTGATGGTGATGCCCGGCACGCTGTTCGGCAGCCCGGCCAGCAATACGCCGATGCGGGCAACGTTCATGCCCTGCTCGGCTTCCGGCATCGCGCAACCGACGATGACATCGCCGATCAGCGCCGGATCGAGCCCCGGCGCCTGCGCCATCACCCCCTTGAGCACATGCGCCAGCAAATCATCCGGCCGCACATTGCGAAACATCCCCTTGCGCTTGGCAACCGGGGTCCGGGTCACGGCGACGATATAAGCGTCTTGAATTTGTCTCATGCTTTGTCCTTGTTAGCTTTTAGCTGTTAGGAGGCTAGAGCTGGTAGCAAAACCAACTAACAGCTCGATCCTCGATCCTCGATCCTTCAATTCCGCAGCGCCTTGCCGGTTTCCAGCATGTGCTGGATGCGGGCCTGGGTTTCCGGGGTTTGGAGGAGTTCGAGGAATTGCTGGCGTTCGACGGTGAGCAGCCAGTTTTCGTCGACCTGGCTTCCGTATTCGACGTCACCACCGCACAGGGCGACGGCGACAGCGCGCGAGACGCGGTAGTCGTGCGCGGAAATCATGCCGCCTTCGCGCATGTTGACCAGCGTCATCTCCATGCTGGCGATGCCGGCCCGACCAGCGACCGATACACCGCGCGCCGGGACTGGCGGCACATAGCCGGCATCAGCGAGCAGGCGTGCTTCCTTGAGCGCGACAAACAGCAGTTCGCGAGCGTTGAACAGAATGCTGTCACCGGCCTTGGCAAAACCCATGTCGATGGCTTCGTGGGCGCTCTTGCCCATTTTGCCCATGGCCACGGTCATGAAGGCCGGGTTCAAATTGCCCAGCACTTCACTGGCAGTCGCCGATTGCGCCGCCCAGCGCGCAGCACGCAAGGCCAGTTCCTTGCACCCACCACCGGCCGGAATCAGGCCGACGCCGACTTCGACCAGCCCGAGCTGGCTTTCCAATGCCAGTACGCGCTTGGCCGCGTGCATGGCAAATTCGCAACCGCCACCCAGCGCCATGCCCTGCACGGCAGCAATCACCGGCAGCGGCGCGTACTTGATCGCCATCGTCGCTTGCTGGAACTTGTTGACCGTCTGTTCCAGGCGCGCGAAATCGCCCGCCGCGCAGGCCTCGCTGATCTGCTTGAGATTGGCCCCGACGGCAAAGGGCGCATCGTGCCAGATGACCAGGCCATCGAGGTTTTCCGCCGCTTGATGCAGGCTGGCCAGCACCCCGTCGAGCACTTCGTCGCCGATGGCGTGCATTTTTGATTTGAAGGAAACGATACCGATACCGGCGTCGAGCATCGGCAAACGCCACAGGCGCAGGCCTTCGTTCTCGAACAGGGTTTCACCGCTGCTGGCCGGCTGCGGGCCGCTTTCGCCAAGCAGCAACTCGGGGAACAGCTGCCGGCCATAGACCGGCAATGGCGAGCGCTGCACGGCGCACTGACGGCTGGCCGACCACGAACCAGCAGCGCCATGCACGCCGCTGCGGCCTTTTTCCATGACCCAGGCCGGCAGCGGCACCGGGCTCATGGCCTTGCCGGCGGCGATGTCAACGGCAATCGCCTGCGCCGTTTCCGCCCAGCCGGCGGCTTGCCACAACTCGAACGGCCCCTGCGCCCAGCCGAAGCCCCAACGCAAGGCGAAATCGACATCGCGGGCATTGTCAGCGACGTTTTCCAGCTGCACGGCGCAGTAATGGAAGAGATCGCGGAAAATCGCCCACAGGCATTGCGCCTGCGGATGGCTGGACGTGCGCAGCGCCAGCAGGCGGGCTGCCGGGTCGCTCATGCCGAGCATGGCCTCGACCTCGACGGCGAGGCTGTCGTCACTGGCGCGATAAGCGCCGCTGACCGGGTCGAAAACTTCGATCAGTTTGCCTTGCTTGCGATAAATGCCGCCCCTGGTTTTCTGGCCGAGCACGCCCTGGGCGATCAGGCCATCCAGCCAGGCCGGCAGCTTGAAACAGGCGTGCCACGGATCATCGGGCAAGGTGTCGCGCATGGTTTTGACGACATGCGCCAGGGTGTCGAGGCCGACAACATCGCCGGTGCGGTAGGTGGCGCTTTTCGGGCGACCGATTTTCGGCCCGGTCAGGCCGTCGACCGTATCCAGGCCTAATCCGAAGGCCGCCGTATGCTGCATGACCGCCAGAATCGAAAACACGCCGATACGGTTGGCAACGAAATTGGGCGTATCCAGCGCCCGCACCACGCCCTTGCCCAGGCGCGACGTCAGCCAGGTTTCCAGGCCATCCAGCGTCGCCGGATCGGTGCTGCGGGTGGCGATGATTTCGACCAGCGGCATGTAGCGCGGCGGGTTGAAGAAGTGGATGCCACAGAAATTCGGGCGCAAATTGGCCGGCAAGACCTCGGCCAGGGCATTGATCGACAGCCCGGAGGTGTTGGACGCGACTATTGCGGTCGACGCCAGAAAAGGGGCAATTTTCAGATAGAGATCGTTCTTCCAGTCCACGCGCTCGGCGATGGCTTCGATGACCAGATCACAACCGGCGAGCAGTTCGAGATGCTCTGCGTAATTGGCGGCATCGATGTATTGCAGCTTGTCGCGCGTGACCAGCGGCGCCGGCTGCATGCGCTTCAAGCCGTCGAGCGCCTTTTTGACGATGCCGTTCTTGTCGCCTTCTTTGGCCGGCAGATCGAACAACAGCACCGGCACATTGGCGTTGGCCAGATGCGCGGCAATCTGCGCCCCCATGACGCCCGCGCCCAGAACGGCGGCTTTTTTAACCGTGAATTTATTCAAAGCATTCTCCTGAAACGAATTAACCCGCCAACTGCTCGCGCATGGCCTTCTTGTTGAGCTTGCCGACGCTGGTGCGGGCCAGGCTGTCGACGAAGCGCACCTGCTCGGGCACGGCAAATTTGGAAATGTGGCCGGCTTCGGCAAAGCGCAGCACGTGCTGCTTGATGTCATCGACGCTGGCGCTGTGCTCGGCGCGCAGGACGATCATCGCCAGCGGCCGCTCGCCCCATTTGTCGTCCTTGATGCCGATGACCGCGACTTCATTGACTGCCGGATGCTGGGAAATGACGCTTTCCAGTTCCAGCGACGACACCCATTCGCCACCAGTCTTGATCACGTCCTTGAGGCGGTCGGTCACCGTCAGCATGCCGCGCGGGTCGAAGCTGCCAATGTCGCCGGTGTGCAGATAGCCGCCGGCCCACAGGTCTGCGGAAGCCGCCGGATTGTGCAGATAGCCCTGCGTCAGCCACGGCGCGCGCACGACGATTTCGCCGCTGGCCTTGCCATCGCGCTCGACATCAAGCATTTCGGCATCGACGGTATGCAGGTCGACCAGCGGAATGGCGTAGCCGGTCCTGATGCGCTCGGCGGCCTGCGCGTCGGCATCGGGCAAGTCCTCGCGGACGTGGGTGATGGTCAGGATAGGGCAGGTTTCCGACATGCCGTAGCCCGTAAAAACATCCATCCCCCGCGCCAGCGCTGCCGCCGCCAGGCCCTTGGGGAAAGCCGCGCCGCCAATGATCATCTTGCAGCGCGACAGATCAACGCCTTCCGACAACTTGCTGCTCAGCAACATGTGCAGGATGGTCGGCACGCAATGCGAGAAAGTGACGCTTTCCGTGGCAATCAGTTGCAGCAGCATGTCCGGCGTATAGCGGCCGGGATAAACCTGCTTCAGACCCAGCATCGTCGCCACGTAAGGCATGCCCCAGGCGTGCACGTGGAACATCGGGGTGATCGGCATATAGACGTCGTCGCGATGCACACGCCCCTGCCCGGCCGCCGTCCCCAGCGCCGTCGCCAGGCCCAGGGTATGCAGCACGAGCTGGCGATGGCTGAAATAGACGCCCTTCGGCAGCCCGGTCGTGCCGGTGGTGTAGAAGGTCGTCGCGCGAGTGTTTTCGTCGAAATCGGGGAAATCGTAATGAGCTGGTGCAGCGGCAAGTAGCGCTTCGTATTCGCCGGCATACGGCACCTTGAAACTGCTCATCGTTGAACCGTCGTCGCTGATCAGGATGAACTTCTTCACCGTCTCCAGCTGCTCGCGAATGATCGCCAAAATCGGGATAAATTCGACGTTGACCGCAACAACGTCGGCCTTGGCGTGGTTCAGCGTGTACAGGATCTGCTCCGGCGACAAACGCACATTCACCGTCTGCAAGACCGCGCCCATCATCGGCACGGCAAAAAAGGCTTCGAGATAGCGATGGCTATCCCAATCCATGACCGCCACCGTATCCCCCGGCCCCACCCCCAGCCCGGACAACGCATTGGCCAGCCGGCCCAGGCGTTCAAAAAACTGCGTGTAGGTGTAACGCTGCTGATCGCGATAAACAATCTCACGCCCACCCGCCGTCGCCTGCGCGGTATGCAGCAACTGCTTGATCAGCAGCGGATAGGTATAAGCCGAAGGGCTAACTTCAATCGATTCCAGCGCCATCCTTGTCTCCTTTTTCTTGTGAACAAAGGAAGGAGACTAAGCAGGCCGACCAGACCGCGCAGCCGGAAAAGTCCGGGAGGGGTGTAGGAAAATTCTGATTCACGGTCAGGCGGAGGAGAGCTTGCGGCAACTCGGCCTGAGCCGACGCGCTACGCTTTCTTGTTAAACGTAACTCGTGAAAGTATTAACAAGGAAATGGCTGTTAAAGGATTTGAGCGACTCAGCAACTCAAGCAGCCGCCAGGAAACGCTTGGTTAGCGGAACGGGGAATTGGGGCAGCCGCTGTGCTGATGGCTGCATTCGCTCGGGCGCGCTCGTACATTGATCACGGACGCGGCCATTGCTCATCGCACAAAAATGGGCGGACCCGATTATTTAATTGAAATTAATCGACTCTGAACATCCCTCCCGAAATTTCAAGCATTTTTTGTTGGTGAAAAGGTTTGGTAATCACGGCCGTGTTTGAGCATGGACCAAATTATCCGAACGAGAACACGCGCCAAGGCCCGCAGTGCTTGATTGTGGGTTTTTCCCTGTACCCGTTTTTTGTCGTAGAAGACCTTGGACTCTGGCACAGTAGCCGCATTTTGTGCCGCAGCGATCATCATCGCCGCCTTGGCTCGAACATTGACGTGGCGCGGCGGCTTGCTGCCCGAACGTGCCCCCGAGCTGTTGTTCAGCGGCGCCATGCCGACGTAGAGCGCCAGGCTGGATTCCCCGCTAAAACGTTGCAGCGAGCCAATCTCCCCGGCGAGCTCTGCCGAACAAACACGGCCAAAACCCGGGATGGTATCAATGTGGCATGCTATCTCCGAATCGGCAGCCAAGGCATCAATCTGCTCTTGCAGAGCGCCAATCTTACGGCGCAATTCAAGCATTCTTTCTGCGTCTTCGACAATCATCGGGCCGATCCAGGCCACGGTGTCGGAGAACGTCGCTTGTTTTTGCCAAAGCCTGATCGTGCCTGCATAGCGCTTGCCTACCCCCGGCAGGGCCAGCAGCGAAGCTTCGCGCACGGTTTTCAGCTTGGTCAAATCGGCGCGACAGCTCAGGAACTTCAGGAACCACAGGTTATCGGCTTCACCCGTAATATCGAGCAAGCCCGGACACACCGCCTGCAAATCGGTCTGCAAGCGCGAGCTGACTCGTTTCCTCTCATTCACCAATTGCTTGCGGCGGCGGGTAAGCGCCTTGAGTTGCACATTGACCTGGGCTACCGGCGCCACTTCTTGCAGCACCTCGCGCGCCAGTGGCAGCTTGTCCTTGAGGCTGAACATCTCCAGCATTTTGCGCGCATCGACCGGGTCGGACTTCGCCGGCCCCGGGAAGATTTCCTTGAACCGCGCCAGCTTCAGGTTGTTGACGTTGAACAAGCGGTAACCATGCAACAGCACCCGCTCATCCAGTGGTCGAGCATAGCCGTTGTAGCCTTCCATGGCGACCGCTACTGGCAATCCCCATTGCCGTTCGTGACGTTCCACGCGCGAAAAGAACTCGTTCAGGCCGGCGGTATCATGGCTAATGTCGAATTCTTCCAGCAATTTGCCTTCGGACAAACCGATGGCTACGCGATGCCGAGTGCATCCCACATCGACGGCTACTTGCAGTTCGGGGTTCATGGCGACTCCCTTCAATCAAGACAGAACGGTTCATCATCCGAACGTCTCGTCTACTGCGCAGAGCCACTATTCTGGAGAGAATCGGCACCATCCCGGAAGACGCTACGGATGATGCGAATGACGGAGGCGGCAATTCAGAGTGAATCAGCTAACGACTCCGACGGACCCCATGAGCCACACCCCCGTCGATGCCAATCCTACTCCGCCGATGCCGCGTGTGGAAGCCGCACTTCGCTACGCTCCGTGCGGCTTCCACACGCATCTCTCATTCGCGATAATTTTGATGGTAGACCCCATTT
>JAVBXO010000179.1 GCA_030824535.1 Azonexus sp.
GCCACACCATATAGCTGGCGCCAACCAGAAAAGCTGCCGGCAAGGCGACATCCGTCGGCAGCCAGGGCGCCAGCGCGACCGGCAAAAAATGCCCGAGCAGCGCGGGGCGGAAATCGCCCGGACTTTCCGGGTGCAGCAAGGGCCGGGCGAACAGGAAAAAAGCCGGCGCAACGACAAACAGCGCCATGCGATAAGGCGTCCCGGCAATCCAGGCCAGATCCAGATCGAGCCAGACAAAATGCGCCAACTGCAGCGCCGCCAGCGCCAGCAACAACAGCCGCCCCATCCACCGCGCCAAGGGCTGCTCGCGGTAAGCCTCGCCGCCAAAATGCGTGAAAGCCAGCGTCAGTGCGCTGAACAGCGAAAAACCGGCGAGAAGGATGGCGAGCGAAGTCACGGTAAATGCGGCGGGTGGGGGCGGCGGGAAGATAGCATGAGTGCCGGTGGGCGATGGATTTTGCTGGGAGTGAAAATGCCCTCATTTTTGCGGTTGACCGCAGGAATGGGGCAAAAATGCTGCGTGCAGTCGTTCTCGACGCACCGGGGTTTGATCACTAGACTGGTCATTACGTAAAGGAAAAGGATGCGCTGATTAAATTGTCATCCCCGCGCAGGCGGGGATCCAGTTCGTGGCTTTTTCTGGATTCCCGCTTTTGCGGGAATGAAATTTCTGAATAATTCAGCGCCTCCTGAATATTGTTTACGTGCCGCACTCGACGCATGAGTCTGCAGGGAGGCAGCTTCGTCGAGTCCATTTCCTGAAGTTCACATGGAACCATCCATAAGGGGACAAGCATGAGCATCGCACTTTCTGCCGGCGCCTACGCGCAAGGCTCGATTACCGCGTCTGTCAGTTCCATCCGCTATGAATTCAATCTGCCCGGCGATGACAACTATGTGATTTTCGTCGAGGGTGTCGACTCGGGGGGCGGAACACTGGCCGATCCTGCCGTGAATTTCCTGATGAACCTCGGACTGGGTGGGTACGTAACAACGGCTTCTGACAACGATTCGGGTAACGGCAAAGATGCCCTGATTGTCACCTGGGCCTACGCCGGATGGCATGCCATCGACGTGCAAAGCAATGTCGCCGGCCAGACCGGTACCTACACGCTTTGGTATGCCCCACAAAAATACGTTGAGATGGGGGCTACCCCCGGTGACAACCCGAATATCAGTGGTACTGCGGCCAATGACGTCATTGACGGACTTGCGGGGGCAGATACGATGCTGGGGCTGGGCGGCGACGATACCTATTACGTCGATCAAGGCGGCGACCTGGTGATCGAGGTGGCAGGCGCCGGCAATGACACGATCTACAGCACACTTACCCGCAGCCTTGCGCTCAACGTCGAGAACCTGCTCCTGTCCGGTGGCGACGACATCAATGGCACCGGCAATAATGCTGCCAACATCCTGCAGGGCAACGCTGGCAACAATGCCCTGTACGGCCTGGATGGCGCCGATACCCTGTACGGTGGCGGCGGCAACGACACGCTGTACGGCGGCAACGGCAACGACAGCATGAGCGGCGGCAACGGGGATGACATATTTTATGTAAATTCCCTGAACGACATCGTCGCGGCCGACCCGAGCGGACTGGACACGGTCATCAGCACGGTGAGCTTTACCCTGGCCAGTGGGTGCGAACGATTGACCTTGACGGGTGCTGCTCATCTCAATGGCGTCGGCAACGAACTGAACAACACCCTGACCGGAAATGGCGGCAACAACTACCTGACGGGCGGAGACGGTAACGATTCACTAACCGGTGGCTTGGGCGCGGACACCCTGGACGGCGGCGCAGGCAACGATGTCTACTCGATCGACAACGTCGGCGATATCGTCATCGACGCCGGCGGCGTGGATACGCTCAATAGTTCAGTCAGCCGCACGCTCGCCGCGGGCTTCGAAAACATCAATCTGACAGGCTCGGCAGCGATCAATGCCACTGGTAACGCTGCTGCCAACACCTTCTGGGGCAACCAGAACAGTGCGGCGAATGTCCTGACCGGCCTGGGCGGCAACGATGTCTATACGCTCGGCGCTGGTGACAGCGTCGTCGAGTCAGCCGGCGGGGGCATCGACCTGATCCATGCGGGATTTACTTACACGCTTGGTGCGTATCAGGAAAAACTGACACTGACAGGCTCGGGCAATTTCAACGGCACCGGCAATCTCCTCAACAATGCGCTGACCGGCAACGCCGGCAACAATCAGCTGACCGCGGGCGACGGCAACGACACGCTGAATGGCGGGCTGGGGGCCGACACCCTGAGTGGCGGCGCCGGCAACGATACATTCTGGGTCGACAACGTCGGCGATGCGCTGCTCGATGCCGGTGGTGTCGAGCAAGTCTACAGTTCAGTGAGCAGCACTTTGCCGACCGGTTTCGAGAATCTCGCGCTGACAGGCTCGGCGGCGATCAACGGGCGCGGAAACGCTGCCGCCAACACGCTGGACGGCACCAGGAACAGCGCTGCTAATGTGCTGACCGGCCTGGCCGGCAACGATGTCTACATCCTGGGTCTCGGCGACAGCGTGATCGAAGCCGCCGGTGGCGGCAATGACAAGGTGCTGGCCGGGTTCAACTACACGCTGGGCGACTATCAGGAAATATTGCAATTGACTGGCAGCGGCAATATCAAGGGCACCGGCAACGCGCTCAACAACACCCTGACCGGCAATGCGGGCAGCAATTACCTGTGGGGCAACGATGGCAACGACACGCTCACAGGCGCAGGCGGGAAGGATTTTCTCTTCGGCGGGAACGGAAACGATCTGTTCGTCTACCAGCATCCCGACGACAGTGCTCCGCTCGACTACGACGTCATTGACGGATTCACAGCCGGCGACAAGATCGATCTGAGTGCGCTGGATGCCAATGCAGCGCTGGCCGGCGACCAGGCTTTCATCTTCATTACCGGCCAATTCCATGGGCTTGCCGGCGAGTTGCACTATTTTGCCGGCGCCATCGAAGGGGACGTCGATGGCGATGGTGCCGCCGATTTCTACATCACGGTCTACCCCAGCGAGATGGCCTACCTGTGGTCTTCGGCGGACTTCATCCTGTAGGACTCCACGGCAAAAACAGCGGGTAGACCATGAGTTTTATTTCGTAGGTATTAATTTTTGGTCTGCCCACTATTTTGTTTTGCTCGACAATTGCTTGCTCTATATGTACAGTAAGTTGTACATAAAAGGAGCTTGAACATGGATGCAATGACCTATACCGCAGTTCGCGCAAATCTAGCCAGCACCATGGATCGGGTTTGTGACAACCACGAAGCACTGATTATCACCCGTAACAGCGAGCAGTCTGTCGTCATGCTCTCGCTTGAAGATTACAAGGCGCTTGAAGAGACCGCCTACCTCTTGCGCACCCCAGCCAACGCCCGGCGCCTGCTCTCGGCGGTCGCTCAATTGAACGCCGGAAAAGGCCTTGAACGTGAGCTGGAAAAGTGAGACTGATCTTTGCCGATGAGGCGTGGGAAGATTATTTAAGCTGGCAAAAACAGGATAAACGCATGGTCGAACGGATCAACAAACTGATCCGGGAAACCCAGCGGGAACCATTTTCCGGCATTGGTAAGCCAGAAGCACTGAAGCATGCCCTATCAGGATTCTGGTCACGCCGGATAACAGAGGAACATCGCATGGTGTATCGCGTTGATGGCGATGACCTATTGATTGCGCAATTGCGGTTCCATTACTGAGGTGCCCAAGGTGGGAATTCAGGCGATGGTAAGGGGGAGAGATTTATTGGGAGCAGATACGCGATGCCGCTGCGTGTTGTGCTATTGGCATAATCGTAGTCTATCCCCTGTTGTTCAGCTGTCTTGGCCATAAGCAAGTTGCCATACTCTTTCAAGCAGGACCACCGGACAGCCGCAAAATCCGGTCGGGACATGGTTTTCAGATAAAGCCAGAATATTTGGCATGCAGACGAAGGGGGGAGCGGTAAGCGTGCCATTGTACTAACCAGAACGCAGAAACTTCCATCCTTTGAACGGACAAATTCAGCGAGTCCTGGAAAAGTGCTGAATGAAAACCTCAACAGCACCCCGATGTCGAAAGCATTTCCGCCTAAGCTCCAAAGAACCCGCAGTCCACTGGAGCGGTTATTCCCGGTCTGGTCCGCCCGTCTCAGTTCCGCCTGGCCACCCAGTAGCTCGCGCCCTCGTGCCCATAGCGTTCGTCGTGCGGGATGTCATGGTCGAGGGTGAATTCGTCGTCGGGGAGCAGGTGGCGGGTGGTGTCGCCGACGGTCAGCCACATTTCGCCGCGCACCACCCTGGCCTTGAGGGCGAAGGGGTGGGTGTGCGTGGCGATTTGCAGGTTGGGCGGCCAGCTGCGTTCGAGGACTTCGTCGTAGCCTTCGGCGAGTGCCTGGGCGCGGTAGTCGTGGAAGCTGGGGGCGGCCATGTTGTTCTCCTTGGGGGGAGATTAAACGTCATCCCCGCCAGCGCGGAGATGACGTTTGATCAGTGGGGTATCAAAGAACGGCGAGTGCTGCAGCGTAATCCGGTTCCTGCTTGATTTCGGGGACCAGTTCGCTGTGGATCACGAGGTTGTTTTCGTCGAGGACGACGACGGCGCGGGCGGCGACGCCAGCGAGCGGGCCGCTGGTGATGGCGACGCCGTAGGCGTCGAGGAATTCACGGCCGCGCATGGTCGACAGGGTGACGACGTTCTCCAGGCCTTCGGCGCCGCAGAAACGGCCCTGGGCGAAGGGCAGGTCGGCGGAAATGCACAGGACGACGGTGTTCGGCAGGCCGTTGGCCTTGGCGTTGAACTGGCGCACGGAGGTGGCGCAGGTCGGGGTGTCGATGCTCGGGAAGATGTTGAGGATCTTGCGTTGGCCGGCCAGGCTGGCCAGCGTGACATCAGCGAGACCCTTGCCGACCAGGGAGAAGGCCGGGGCGGTTTCGCCCTTTTGCGGGAAGTGGCCGTTGAGGGTGATGGGGTTGCCGGCGAGGGTGACGGTCTGGGTCATGGAGTTTCCTTGTAGGGTGGATAAAGGTGTCGTTGGAGTGCCCGGCGCGGCTTTGGTTCAGCGGCGCGCTGCTTCAGTAATTGCCGGGCAGGCCGGCGAACAGGTCGAAATAGCCGCTCCCAAGCGGGGGCATCCTCGATCAGGTGCTGGATCAGACGGGCAATCATGGCGTTCTCCTCGACGTGCCGCTCGTGCTGAGCGGATGAGTGCAGTTTAGGGAGGAGGCGGGGAGCGGGCCAATCGATTGTGTGTATTTGCGGGATAGCGAGGGGCAATGTGTTTTGATCTTGCAGCGCCCGATGGCTGATCGCTTTCCGCTTGAAAAATTACTCGATTCGAGGTTCTCGAACAATTGCCTGAAACGAGGGGGGCAAGGTTTGCTATTGAAGCAAATTGCTTGCTTCTGATTTTTATAGTGTTTTCCCGCCGAATGCCTTATCAAGCAAAGCTAGATATTCTTTCCGTTCATGTTCAGAGAGGCCTGGGCTGACTCCTGAGAGCCAAAGGGCAAGCAACGCGTCGATATTGGAAATTTCGGCGAGTGCTGGCAAGGCAAACTTCTGAATACGATAGGCTATTTCTTGGGCTGCAGTTTCGGCCTGTGCTTGAGATAACACCTTCCACCAAAGATCACGCTTTTCAGGTGAAAGAAAACCGATGCGCTGCCGCCAATGAGCGCGGAGCATGGAGGGCTTGGTTATGTCGCGGATATCGGGGTAGACAAGTTCTGGCACAAAGATGCCGACGTTAACCGTGAATTTTGAATCTGCCGCAGTGTTGTCACGTGATGCCTGTACTTCAATCAAATGAATAAGGTTCAGTGACGGCATCTGGAACGTATTGCCGGCTTTCCGATAGCCCAAGGGCTGAAGTACCTGCTTTGCAGCGCTAACGATGAGCGTTTTCGATTCGCTAGGTGTCATGGGAATTCGGGCTAAGGTGCTTGCGTAGGAGTAGCCGGTTTTTTATTTGCACGAAATGATCGAGCAACTTTGAAGCTGAGGCCAACGACCACCGCCGATGGTAAAGACATAACGGCTAGAACGAGATAGTCGAACAGTGCAATATGGTCTGGTAAACCAGCTTGTGCGATACATACAATTAAAAATGCCAAAGGACTTATGGCTACGGATGCTGCCGTTGCCAAGAAAAAACCTTTAAGGCGGAAATTGGCAAGCAAAGCCACCAAAGTGGCCACCGAAAACATGATTAAAGCGCCGGCAGGGATTGGGGGCATGATCGCAAGGAAGGATGGGTGGCTTGCCATTGTATTAGTTCGGCTCCGCAATTTGCCCAGCAATTATTCAAAATTCAGGAGGTTCAGAAGAGCCGGGGGGCTTCAATTTTTCACTCCTCAGTTATACCCCCGCACCACCACCGCCACGATCTCAGCCGGCTCGCTGCTGTCCGGGGGCAGCGGGTTGGAAAAGGGCGGTTTGGCGGCGTTGACCGCAGAATTGGGGCTGGGCTGGGAAGCGTGGCAAAAATTCATGATTGATCTCCGGTATCGGGGTGGGGCGCGGCGCCGCGCCAGGTGAGGTAGTGGCGGCAGAGCAGCGGTGCGCAGACGGTCAGCAGCACGACGCGCAGGACGTGGGTGGCGGTGACCAGCGGCACGCTGAGCTGCATTTCGCGGGCGGTGATGCTCATTTCGGCCATGCCACCGGGCGAGGCGGCGAGCAGTAGCGAGGGCACGGGAATCGGGAAGAGCAGGGCGAGGCCGACGACGAAGACGCCGCTGAGCAGCAGGGTCAGCGCTGTGGCCAGTGCCGAGACGCCGATAAAGCGTGGGGCGGCGCGAAAGAAGCTGGGCGAGAAGCGGCCGCCGAGTGCCGTGCCGAGCAGCAACTGGCCGCCATTGACCAGCCAGCCCGGCAGGCTGGACAGCGCCAGACCGGCGGCGGTCAGCGCGCCAATAGCAAACAGCGGCCCGAGCACCCAGGCGTTGGCCAGACGCAGGCGGCTGAACAGCCCGACGCCGAGCAGCGAGGCCGCCACCAGCAGCGGCAGGCGCTGCCAGTCCACGGCTGTGGCCAAGGTGCGGAAACTGTCGTGGCCGGCGCTGGCGCCGTGATGCAGGGCGAAAGGAATGAGGCTGACGACGAGCATCACACGCAACGCATGCGCTGCGGCAACGCGGTCGACCGCGCCACCCTTGCGTTCGGCGAGTACGACCATTTCCGAAGCGCCACCGGGCAGGCCGGCGAAGAAGGCGGTGTTTGGTGTAACGCCACCCCAGCGCTCGAGCAGGCGGGCGGCCATGAGGCCGAAGACGACGGCACTGGCGGCCATCAGCAGGATCGCACCGGTGTGGCGGCCGAGTTCGGCGAGCACGGCCGGGGTGAAATACAGCCCGAGCGCCGTGCCTATCGCCCATTGCCCGATCTGCCGGCCACCGTGTGGCGCTTCCAGGTGCAGCCCGGCAA
>JAVBXO010000313.1 GCA_030824535.1 Azonexus sp.
CCGGGCAGGCTGAGGTTGAAACGGGCGAGGTTTTCCTGGTGATCGGCCAGGCGCGGCAGCGGGTCGGTGTCGCCTTCCTGTAGCGTTGCGCCGATCAGGCGCAGGCCGTCGACGTCCGGCATGGCGTAGCCGAATTTGCAGACGACGTGCGGCAGTGGCGCGACGGCGCTGGCCGGCAGATGGCTGACCTGACCGCGCGCAGCGGTTTGCGGTAGCCAGGCCAGCTGGCTCAGGCGCGTGGCTGCCGCGCCGGCGGCGATGATGACGACCGGCGCTTCGGCCAGCACGCGGCCATCGGCAGCCAGGGCCTGCCAGGTTTCCGTGGTTTTTTCGCCGCTGGTGGTTTTTACCCTCTCCAGGCGGTCGACCGCAGCAGCGTACTGGACGTTGATCTGTTCGGGAAAAGCCGCTAGCGCGGCACGGCAGACGCTGGGTGGTTGCACCCAGCCACCTTGCGGGAACCACCAGCCGCCGGTGTCTACGGGCCAGCCGAGCATGGTCGAGGCGCGCTGTTGGTCGACGTATTGCTGGACTTCCGGCGGCAGGGCGAGTTTGGCGATGGTGCGTTGTTGCTGTGCTTCGTGCGTGGCATCGCGACCGAGATGGAGCACGCCGCAGGCTGACCAGCGGGCGTCGGGCAGGGTTTGCAGCAGCGCCCGGGTTGCCAGGTAGCCGGCGCGGGTCAGGCGCGACAGGTGGCTGTCGTCGGCGCTGGGCAGGGGGCGCAGCACGCCGGCGATGTTGCTTGAGGCGCCGGTGGCGGGGCCAGCGGCGGCTTCGAGCACGGTGACTTGCCAGCCGGCGGCGGCGAGGGCGTAGGCGCTGGTGCTGCCGGCGATGCCGGCGCCGATGACGATGGCTCGGCGCTCAGCGGGAGCGGGGTGGCGATCAGGGCGACGCGAACGGAAGCGGCCGGCCAGCATGTGCAGCTTGCCGGGTGGGCCACGGCGTTTTTCCAGATCGAATTCGGCGGCGATCAGCGCCTGCCGCACCGGCGCGGCGACCGACCAAGTGGCCAGCGTGGCCTCATTGGCGGCGAGGCGGGTCAGCGCCCGGCATAGATAGGGCGTCCATAACTCGGGGTTTTTCAATGGTGAAAAACCGTCGAGATAAAAGGCATCGACGGCGGCATTGATGTTCCGCAGCTCGCTCGTGGCGTCGCCGAAAATCAGCGTCAGGATGACTTGCTGTTCGGCAAAGAACAGCCGATGCACGCCCGGTGTCAGCGGCGGCCAGTGTTTTTGCAGTTCCGCCGCGAGCTCGGCGAATTCCGGCCAGGCCGAGTGGGCGATGGCGAGGTCGGCGGCGGTGAACGGGTGTTTTTCGATGGAAATGAAATGCAGCCGGCGCGAGCGCTGCGGGTCGTCGCGCCAGGCTTGCCAGGTGGCAAGAAAATTCAGCCCCAGGCCGAAGCCGGTTTCCAGGATGACGAAGCGGTCGCGCCCTTGCCAGCGCTGCGGCAGGCTGTTGCCGCCGAGAAAGACGTGGCGCGCTTGCCGTGGGCCGCTCTGGGCCGGGTAATAGATGTCGTCGTAGGTGCTGGAATAGGGCGTGCCGTCAGGCGTGAATTCCAGTCGGGCGGCTTGCAGCGGTATCACTAATGCAAACGCGAGGGGCTGGTAGCGACGGGCGCGGGGGCTGGCCGCAGGTCGTAATCAAGATTGAGCATCCATTGCGCCTTGTCGGCAGCGGCGCGCAGCATCGAGCAGAAGGCTTCGAGCAGTTCCGGCGTGAGTAACAGCGGCAGGCGGCGCTCCCGGCCTTCGCGGAAAGTCAGGCGCTGAATGTCATCCTTGAGGGTATCGAAGTCCATTTCGCTGGCGAGAAAGGGCGTCGATCCGAGCGGGTAAGTGGCATTGTCGTCACGAAAGGCTTGGCCGAATTTGGTCTTTTCCGTTTCGGGGCCGGCTTCAGCGCTGTTGCTTGCGTTGGCGAGGGTCTGTGCTTCGGCATTCTTGCGCAGGCATTTGGCGAGATGTGACCAGATTTTTTTCAGGAAAAGCCGGGTAATCCAGATGCGGTATTCCTCGTCGGTGGTGCTGGCCACGCGCATGACCAGGCGGTCCTGTAATTGGTCATAGTTGATTTGCAACTGACGAATCTGCATGGGCTTTCGCTGGAAAGTGGTGACGATAAGGAGGCTGCGGGTCGGCTTGCCCGGTCGCCTTGGCAACCGGGCAGACTGGTGGATGCGGCTTATTCCGGACGCATCGACGGGAAGAGGATGACGTCGCGGATGGCCGGGCTGTCGGTCAACAACATGATCAGGCGGTCGATGCCGATACCGCAGCCGCCGGTCGGGGGCAGGCCGTATTCGAGGGCGCGGATGAAGTCGGCGTCGTAGTACATCGCTTCTTCATCGCCGGCATCCTTGGCTTTCATCTGTTCCTGGAAGCGGGCGGCCTGGTCTTCGGCATCGTTGAGCTCGGAGAAACCGTTGGCGATTTCGCGACCGACGATGAACAGCTCGAAACGCTCGGTGATTTCCGGGTTGGTATCGGAGGCACGGGCCAGCGGGCTGACTTCGACCGGGTAATCGATGATGAAGGTCGGTTCCCAGCACTGGGCTTCGGCACAGGCTTCGAACAGCTGCAGCTGCAGGCTGCCAAGGCCGCCCGGCTTGAGCTTTTCGCCAAAGGCGACAATCTTGGCTTTGAGGAATTCGCCATCGGCCAGTTCGGCATCGGAAAATTCCGGATGCTGGCGCTGGATGGCCTGGTTGATGGTCAGGCGATGGAAGGGCCTGGACAGGTCGAGTTCACGGCCCTGGTAGACGAAAACTTCCTTGCCCAGCGCTTCGCGGGCAGCGTGACGCAAGAGGCCTTCGGTGAAGTCCATCAGCGTGTGGTAATTCGCATACGCCTCGTAGAACTCCATCATCGTGAATTCAGGGTTGTGGCGCGGCGAGAGGCCTTCATTGCGGAAGTTGCGGTTGATTTCGAAAACCTTCTCGAAACCGCCAACGACCAGACGCTTGAGGTACAGCTCGGGGGCGATGCGCAGGAACTGCTGCATGTCGAGCGCGTTGTGGTGCGTGATGAAGGGCTTGGCTGCGGCACCGCCGGGGATCGGGTGCATCATCGGCGTTTCGACTTCCATGAAGCCGTGGCCGCTCATGTAATTGCGGATCGAGCTGACGATGGCCGAACGGGCGCGGAAGGTGAAGCGCGTTTCCTCGTTCATGATCAGGTCAACGTAGCGCTGACGATATTTCTGTTCCTGATCGGCCAGGCCGTGGAACTTGTCCGGCAATGGGCGCAGCGACTTGGTCAGCAGGCGGATTTCAGCGGCCTGGATGGTCAGTTCGCCGGTCTTGGTCTTCATCAGCGTGCCGACGACGCCGAGGATGTCGCCCAGATCCCAGGTCTTGAAGGCGGCGTAGGTTTCTTCGCCGACCTTGTCACGCGCGACATAGACCTGGATGCGGCCGGAGACGTCCTGCAGCGTGGCGAAGGAGGCCTTGCCCATGACCCGCTTCAGCATCATGCGGCCGCCGACCTTGACTTCCAGCGGCAGGGCGTCGAGTTCTTCGACCGTCTTGTCGCCGTAGCCGTCGTGCAGTTTCTGCGCGGTATTTTCGCGCGAGAAATCGTTCGGGAAGGCCCGACCAGTTTTGCGCCATTCGGCGAGCTTGGCCCGGCGTTCGGCGATGAGCTGGTTTTCGTCCTGCTGGACGGGGTGGGCGGCGTTGTCGGCGTTGGCGGCGTTGGACATGGGGGATCCTTGGAAATCGGGGTTTTTGCGGTCGACCGCGTAAAACGCTGAATTTTCGCCGAATTCAGGCAGGAGGGAAAGCGCTACATGGTTTGGGCTGAATCCTGCCTGGCTTCCGGTTGTCGCTGGTGATCAGCTCTTGCCTCGTGCCGCCAGGCCAGGAAAGTGCGGAAGCCAGGATCATGAATTTTGCCCGAGTGCTGTCCGGCGTCAGTGGACTCGGGGGGGAACCTCTCTCCGAAAGCGCTGACTAATTTCCACCAAATCCCCAAAAAACGGGCAAGCCTGCAGATTTGCCAGGGATAAGCGCCCTCAAAGCCATTTGACGGCTTTGGCTCAATAGATTGATATCATACCCGGCTTGGCATTTCGGCCGGTTCAAGGCGTTCAATGGATGCCAGCAAGTACAAATGAGGTTGGTATGGCAAATCTTGAAGAGCAGGCAATGCCTCCCAGATGGAACGAGGAGGAGTATCTGACGAATTACCCGGATATTGCGGCATCGGTTGCTTCCGGGCGATTCAAGTCGGGTTATCAGCATTTTTGTGAGTACGGCATTCTGGAGAACCGCAACGGTACCTGGCGGCTGGACAATAGTGTGCGTACGACCCGGGCCTGCCTCGATCCCTGGAATTATGTCGAGATCACCCCCGATCTTGGCGTCAAGCCTTGCTGCCGGATGCAGCCGCTCGCCAAACTGAACAAGGATTCGCTGAACATGGGCCGGAACAGTCCGGGCTTCATGGCCTTGCGCAAGGAGCTGGCGTCCGGTGAGTTGCGCAACATCTGCAAACGCTGCCATATCCGGCCGCTGGTTCCCGTATGGTTTTTCCGCAAAATGCTGAACAAGCAGGAGCGTCCCTTGCAGCCGCACAAGATCAAATCCTTGCGGATAGAGATCACGACGCGTTGCAACCTGCGTTGCGTGTATTGCCCGGTCAGTTTTCCGAACTATGTTGGCAAGGACATGCCTGTCGACGCCATCGAGCCCATCCTGAAGCTGGTCGACAACACCGACGACAAGGCGGAAATCCTGCTCAATGGTCATGGTGAAACGACTTATCATCCCCACTGGATGGATTTTTGTCGCCCGATACTGGCTCGCCCCAACAAGGTCATGACCATGATCACGAATCTGGCCCGCCCCTTGCAGGATGATGAGGTTGAATGCATGGCAGGCCTGGGGGCCATTCAGGTCAGCATGGATACGGCGGACCCCGAATTGCTGGCCGCGCTGCGGCGCAAGGTCAAGTTGTCGACCATCACGGACAATATCGCTCGTATACGCGCAGCCTCCAAACGCCGGGGCTGGCCACGCTTTACGCTCAGTGCCGGGGTTTATGATCGCAGCGTCGATGGCCTTACCGATCTGGCACGTTTTGCCATCGAACAAGGCATTGTCTGGGTGACCTTCTGGTCGCTGGTTAAATACGACGATATTCCGGGGGCGATCAATGTCTACCCGGTCAGTTCCTTGCCCGTCGAGAAAATTCGCCACGCCGTCAAAATGCTTGAGGAAACGCGGCGCATACTGCTGGGAGCAAATATCGGTGTCGAAATCGCAGGCGGCTTTCTGGATGAATGGCGTCAACGCTGCGACGGCTGATCGCAGGCAATCGCCCGGCGGCGCAGGATGAAGATCGTCAAGCTACTCACGGGCAATGGCAGTCAGTTCACTGACCGCTTCAGCCGTAAGAGGCGGGAGCCAACTATTCAAGAAATCTGTCTATAAGCAGTCGGGACTTGCACAAGCTTGGTCGCAAGTGGTGATTGCCGCAGCGGCGGCGTGTCGCTATGCTCAAGCTTCCTTCTGCGATCCCTGGAGCGCCATCATGAGCCTGCCCCAAGCAAAAATCCCCTTGGGCCCCGACGACTATCTGGCCTGGGAGTTGGAACAAAGCGGCCGTCACGAATACATCGATGGTGAAGTCTTCGCCATGGGCGGTGCGTCGGATGGGCATGGGACGGTGGCGCTCAATCTGGCCGCCCTGTTGCACGGCGCATTGCGTGGCACGCCCTGCCGGCCCTTTGTCGCTGACATGAAAGTCCATGTCGAGGCGGTCAACAGCTTTTTCTATCCAGACCTCGTCGTGACCTGCGATCCGCGTGACCGGCGGCCAGAAGCGAACTACGCCAAGCGATATCCGGCACTGATTATCGAAATTCTGTCGCCCAGCACCGAGGCCTATGATCGTGGCAGGAAGTTCGCTGCCTATCGCCAGTTGGAATCCCTGCAGGAGTATGTGCTGGTTAGCCTGGATGAGCGGCGCATTGAAGTTTTTCGCCGCGATGCTTCGGGATTCTGGGTACTACACCCCCTGGCATTCGATGCCGTGCTGGAACTCCACAGCATCAATTTCCGCTGCCCCGCTGCCGAGGTTTTTGCGGGGCTTGAGGCGGGTGAGGTGTAATCGGGCTTGCCTGACGGTGGCGGAGAATGCTGGCAATTTCCACTTTTCAATCGCTGATTTGTAGACATTTCCGGCGGTAAAGGCAGGTAAAATTCCGCCTTTGTTTTTTGTACACTGCAGCAGGGAAAAATGGCCATCAAATCAGATAAGTGGATACGCCGCATGGCGGCAGAGCACGGCATGATCGAGCCGTTCTCGCCGGAACTCGTGCGCGAGGTCAATGGCCAGAAGATCGTCTCCTATGGCACTTCCAGCTATGGCTACGATATTCGCTGTGCCCGTGAATTCAAGGTGTTTACCAACATCAACTCGACCGTCGTCGACCCGAAGAACTTCGATCCGAAGTCTTTTGTCGAGGTTGAATCCGACGTTTGCATCATTCCGCCGAACTCCTTCGCGCTGGCCCGGACCATGGAATATTTCCGCATTCCGCGTTCGGTGCTGACGGTCTGTCTTGGCAAGTCGACCTATGCCCGTTGCGGCATCATCGTCAATGTCACGCCTTTCGAGCCGGAATGGGAAGGTTACGTGACGCTGGAGTTTTCCAATACCACGCCGCTGCCGGCCAAGATTTATGCTGGCGAAGGTTGTGCTCAGGTCCTGTTCTTCGAGTCCGACGAGGTTTGCGAAACCTCGTACAAGGATCGCGGCGGCAAATACCAGGGCCAGGTTGGTGTGACCCTGCCGAAAATCTGACCTTAAGCTGTCACGAAAACGTCTTATTCTGTGACCCGCTGCGGCGGGTCGCCGCTTTTTGAGAGATAGAGCCATGCGCTTCCACTTCCCCATCATCATCATCGACGAAGACTTCCGTTCGGAAAATGCTTCCGGCCTGGGTATTCGGGCGCTTGCCGACGCCATGGAGAAGGAGGGCCTGGAAGTGCTGGGCGTCACCAGCTACGGCGACCTGACTTCCTTTGCCCAGCAGCAGAGCCGGGCGTCGGCCTTCATCCTGTCGATTGACGACGAGGAACTGGCGCTGGAGCCGGAAGAAACCTTGCAGGAACTGCGTTCCTTCGTCGAGGAAATTCGCCACAAGAACGAGGAAATTCCGATTTTCCTGCATGGTGAAACGCGCACCAGCCGCCACATTCCGAACGATATCCTGCGCGAGCTGCATGGCTTCATCCACATGCATGAAGACACACCGGAATTCATTGCCCGCAACGTCAAGCGCGAAGCCAAGGCCTACCTGGCCTCGCTGCCGCCGCCTTTCTTCCGCGCCTTGGTGCATTACGCGGCCGATGCTTCGTACTCCTGGCACTGTCCGGGTCACTCGGG
>JAVBXO010000217.1 GCA_030824535.1 Azonexus sp.
CAGGCCATTACCGCGGTCGACGACCCATTGGCCGTGTTTTCCCAGCAGGTTGTAGAGTGGGAAGGGCAGGCTGGTTTTGGCCGAATATTGCAGGTAGACCGTAGCAATCGGCTCAAAGGTCGTTGGAACAATGGTTTCCGGCCACAGTCGGGCGGCGTGTTGCGGGCCGACGGCGAGGATGGCGGCGTCGAAGGGCTCGTCATCGATGCTGACGCCAGCGCTGCCGGGCTGGATTTTTTCGACGCGCTGGCTGTAGCGCAGCTCGGCACCTTGGGCGGCGAGCCAGCGGCCGGCCGGTTCGGGCAGCAGTTCGCCGAGCGGGACGCGCGGCAGCAGCAGGTCGGTATCGGCGCGGCGCGGGCTGCCCAGGCTGTCGCGTAGCACATTGGCGAAAATCTGTGCCGAAGCGTGTTCCGCCGGCGTGTTCAGCGCCGCCAGGCACAGCGGCTCCCAGAGGTGGCGGCGCAGCTTCCCGGTCTGGCCGGCGGCGTCCAGCCATTCGGCAACGCTGCAATCCTTTTCCAGACGAAAACGGCGCAATTTGACGCCTTGCATCCACAACGCGGTTTTGAGCTTTTCCGGGAGGTCGACCGCAGCAGCGTTCATCAAGCCCCAGGCGACATTGAAGGGGGCGGGGATTTTCGGCAATTGCAGGCGAAAGCCTTCGTTGTCGAGCACTTGCAAGGGCTGGCGGGTGAACAGCGCGTCGGGATCGGCACCGACCCGGCGCATCAGCGCCAGCGTGTCGCGGTAGGCGCCGAGCAGGATGTGCTGGCCGTTGTCGAGCACGCGGCCGGCAATGTCGACCGAGCGCGCCCGGCCACCGAGCACGCGGCCGGCTTCGATCAGTGTGACCTTCTGGCCGGCGCTGCTCAGTTCGACGGCCGCCGCGATACCCGCCCAGCCGCCGCCAATGACCGCGATACGCACCGGATCAGCCCTTCAGCCAGGTCTTGACGGCCAGCCACAGCTTGCGCGTCGGCGGCAGGGAAATGCGCTGGTGCAGCACCTGGAAATTCTCGCGTTTGATTTCGTCGAGCAGGGTGCGGTAAATCGCCGCCATGATCAGGCCGGGACGCTGACTTTTGCGGTCGACGGCCGGCAACTGGGCAAAAGCCTGTTCGTAATATTGCTCGGCGCGCTCGTACTGGAAGTGCATCAACGCCGTGAAATTGTCGGAATACTTGCCATTGAGGATGTCAGCCGCCGGCACGTTGAACAGTTTCAGTTCTTCCATCGGGATGTAGATGCGACCGCGCCGGGCGTCGTCGCCGACATCACGGATGATGTTGGTCAGCTGGAAAGCCATGCCCAGGTCGTGGGCGTATTTCTGCGTCTGGCGGTCGCTGTAGCCGAAAATCTCGGCGGCGAGCAGGCCGACGACGCTAGCGACGCGGTAGCAATACAGCGACAGGCTCTTGAAATCGAGATAGCGCGATTGCTGCAGGTCCATTTCCATGCCGTCGATGATTTCCAGCAACTGCTCCGGCGGCAGGTTGATGCTCGGGGCGATGCCCTTGAGCGCCTGACCGACCGGGTGTTGCGTCGTCCCTTCGGCAATGCGCCCGACTTCCTGCCGCCACCAGGCCAGCTTGGTCGAGGCCAGCGCCGGGTCGTTGCATTCGTCGACGACATCGTCAACTTCGCGGCAGAAGGCATATAGCGCCATGATCGCGCGGCGGCGTTCAAGCGGCAGGAACAGGAAGCTGTAATAGAAGGAGGAGCCGCTGGATGCGCACTTCTCCTGGCAGTATTGGTCTGGATTCATAAATTACATTCCTAGGGCGCGGGCGGCCAGTACGAGCCAGTCCCATTTGCCGAGTTTGGGGCGATGTTGAAAGACATCGCCTCGTACTTGCCGGATACGTTCAAGGATGCGCAGGCCGCCCTGCACGGTCAGGCGGATTTCCCAACCCATGCGGCCGGGCAGGGCGTGCACCAGCGGTGCGCCGCGTTTGATCAGCGCCGTGGCGCGGTCGATTTCAAAATCCATCAGCGCCGACCAGTTGGCCGAGCAGCGACCGGCGGCAATGTCGGCTTCGCTGACCTTAAAATGCGGGAAATCAGTTTGCGGGATGTAAACCCGGTCTTTTTGCCAGTCGACCGCAACATCCTGCCAGAAGTTGATCAATTGCAGCGCCGAGCAGATGCAGTCGGATTGTTCCAGTTGTTCCGGCGCGGTACGGCCAAACAGGTGCAGCACCAGGCGGCCGACCGGGTTGGCCGAACGGCGGCAGTAATCCAGCAGTTCCGGGTAGTCGGCGTAGCGCTTCTTGACGACATCCTGGGCAAAGGCGTCGAGCAGGTCGCTGAATAACTGCACCGGCAGCGCGTATTGCCGGATTATCGCGGCGAGTTTGACGAAAGGCGCGGTTTGCGGCGGCTGGCCGGCAGCGATCCGATCAAGCTCGGCCTGATAGGCGGCGAGACCGGCCAGGCGCTCGGCCGGCAGGGCGTCGCCTTCGTCGGCAATATCGTCGGCGCTGCGGGCAAAATGATAGATAGCCTCGATGGCCGGGCGCAGGTGGGCCGGGACAAGCAGTGAGGCAACCGGGAAGTTTTCGTAATGTTCGACAGGCATGGGGCCCGAAGTATAGAGGCGAAGGCCATTTGAGTGTTAGAATGCGCGCCGCCTGCCCAGGTGGCGAAATTGGTAGACGCACCAGATTTAGGTTCTGGCGCCGCAAGGTGTGGGGGTTCGAGTCCCTTCCTGGGCACCATCGATGCAAAGCAAACAAGCCGCTCCATCCACCGATGAGCGGCTTTTTGCTTTCTGTTCCAGGGAATGCCCATCATGATCGTTCGTCCCCGTCACCACTGGTTTCGCTTGCTGTTTGTCTGGCGCGGTTCGGTTTTGCCGGACATCGTTGGCCGTCTGGGCGTCGTGCTGGGAGCTTCCATCCTCAGTGTGCTGTGCCGCGACTGGTGGCTGGATAAATTTCCCGAATCGGCGCTGAGCATTCCCCCCTTCACGCTGATGGGCGTGGCGCTGGCGATCTTTCTCGGTTTTCGCAATTCGGTCAGTTACGAGCGTTTCTGGGAAGCGCGCAAGCAGTGGGGGGCGATCCTCGTCGCGGCGCGGGCGCTGATGCGCCAGGCCGAAGCGCTGTTACCGGACGAAGCACCGCAAAGCCTGCGCCTGCCCCTGGCGAGAAAGCTTGCGGCCTTCGCTTATGCCCTGAAACATCAATTGCGCCAGAGCGACGGCCAGGCCGATTTGCAACGCTATCTCGGCGTAGCGCGTGCGGCCGATCTCGCTGGCGTGCGTTTCATTCCCCAGGCCTTGCTGCTGGAAATCGCCCGCCTGCTGGCCAGCTTGCAGCGTGCCGGACGGCTCGGTGAAGTGCCCTGGCAGTCGCTGGACAAGAGCCTCAATGCCCTGGGCGATGCTGCCGGCGCTTGCGAGCGGATTGCCAGCACGCCGATCCCCTACACCTACCGGGTGCTGATGAACCGCACCGTGATGGTCTATTGTCTGCTGCTGCCGGTGGGCTTGAGTACTACGATCGGCTGGTTGACGCCGCTGATTGCGACCTTTGTCGCCTATACTTTCCTGGCATTGGAAATCATCGGCGAACAGATTGAGGAGCCTTTCGGCACCGAGTTGAACGATCTGGCGCTGGATGCGCTGTGCCACACCATCGAAAGCTCGGTCTGCGAGCTGGCGGGCGTGGCGCCGCTGGGCGAGGCGCCGGTGGCGCGGGATTATGTGCTGACTTGAACGGGGGGCGTTTCAGGCCTGCCCGAGAATTTCGCCGAGGAAAATCGCCAGGGGCAGGCGGAAACCGGCGGCGTTGCGGTGGCCGCCGCCGCCGTAGCGGCTGGCGATGGCGGCAACGTCGAATTCGCCCCGCGAGCGTAGCGATACCTTGGCTTCGCCATCGTTGGCCAGTTGCCAGATCAGCCCGAAGCTGCCGCTTTTTTCGGCCAGGCGGTTGCCGAGTTCCGAAGCAAACAGCGCACTGGCATTGATCGCCAGACCGCGCAGCGCCAGCCAGCTGCGTTCGCCATCGCCGATGACTTCCTGTCCATGGCGCACGGCCTGTAGCGTATCGACCGCTTCGCCGCGCAAGCGGGCAGTGCACAGCAGTCGGCTGCTCGTCAGGCGTTCGATTTCCAGGCTGAAAAAGGTCTCGATGGCCTCGCCCTTGCCCAGCATTTCCTGGTAATGCGGGGCGTTCGCGTCAGCGCATTCCTTGACCAATGCATCCCAGGCAGGAAATTCAAAGGGCAGCAGGCGCAGGGCGCGGCAGAACTCGCGGGTGCCGGGCAGGCGGAAATGCCACAAATCGATGTCTTCGATATGCGCCAGTGCCAGCGGCAAGTCTTGCTCCGGATTGAAGTGTTCCCAGCTCAGGCGCACGCCGGATTTGCTCATGTCGAAGAACAGGCGCAAGGGCAGTGATGGATGGTCGAACTCTATCGGCGCACCGCGATCCGGATGCAGCCAGCCGGCACAGGCCTGCAAGGCGCTGGCGTGGTGGTCGATCTGATCGACCGAGATCGCCAGTTCGGCCATGGCCTGCAGTTTTTGCGGCGCGAAGGAAAAGTCGAGGATATAGACGACATGGCCGACGATGTCGTTGATGTCCCAGTCTTCGCCGTGATGCATGGCCCGGTAAACGGCCGCGTCGCCGAAACGGCGCCAGGCGCAGTAGGCGGCGCCGAAACCGTCGAGGCAGTCAGCATGGTAGAAAACGGTAATCGGGGCCATGGTTTGGGCGTTTCAGTAATGCGGCGGGATTTCGTCGCGCAGGCTGCGCTGTTCCAGCGGCTGGGCGTTCTGTACCTGGTCGCGCAAGCTGCGCATTTCGGCGATCAGGCGATCAATTTGTAGCTGCTGACGATAAACCGTGCGGTTCAGTTCATCGACCAGGTCTTCGGCGTAGCTGATCTTGATTTCGAGTTCGGTGATGCGGGAATCCATGCAGCGCTCAGTCTTTGTCGGGGTGGGAGGAAGGGCGGTTTTTTTTCGCTGAATGGCGTTCGTACAGCAGGGGTAGCGTCGCGCCGAGCAGGGTCAGCACGCACAGCCCGAAGATGATCCAGCCTTCATTCATGGTTTTTCAGGGAAATGTTGACGTTGGCAGGCGTCGATTGTCCCATACGCGGCGCCGGCGGTGCGCACTTAGTAGCGGGGATAGCCGCCGTCGGCGAGGAAGGGTGGAACACGGCCGACCAGGGCTTCGAGCAGGGTCAGCTCGTCATCGCTGTGGTTTTGCACCGTTGCCGGGGCCATTACGCGGCGGGCGTCAGCCGAGATATACATCGGTTTGTCGTGATGCCGGGTTTCGATGAGTTCCCGTTCGCTGGGCCGGGCCAGCGGGATGATTTCGGCCTGGCCGTAGCACAGGCAAAAATAGATCCGCTCGCTTTCGACTTCGATATAGCAGCCGGTGCCGCGGATGCCGATGGTCGCCGTCGGCGTTTCGATTCTTTTATCGCCCTTGCCAAAAACCGACAGCAGCTTGCCGCTGATGACGCGCAGGCCGTTGCTGACGCTGTCGCCGAGGAACTGCACTGAAGAACGTTCGCGCTGCAGATAGGCGTCGCGGCCGATGACGTAGATGGCCTTGCCGCCACTGCCGGTGACGACCTGATCACCGGCCTGCACGAGCATGCCGGGCTGGGCCGGGCGGCCATTGACCGTCACTTCGCCGCTGACCGTATGCATGCCTGGCGGCAAGGGTTGCTGGCCGGCGGCCCAGGCGGCCTGAAGATGGAGCAGGCGCTCGGCCATGAGCAGGCCGGCGATACCTTTGAGCAGTTTGCGTCGTTTCATGATTGATGGCTTTCGCGTGATTCAGTCTGTTTCAGCTTAGCAAATCATCGCGCTGCAGGCTGGCTTATTCCGACGTCCGTTCGTCCTTGTTGTGGCCGTTTTCAGCCCTTTTGGCGAAACTTTTGCAGGCGACGCGGAGAAAATCCATCTGCTGCCGGTAATTACGGCAGCCCTTGCAGATCAGCAGGTGCATTTCCAGCGTGATCCGTTCGCCGGTGCCGAGCGAGCGGTCAAGGCCTTCGGAAAGCAGGTGGGTAGATTCCTTGCAGCTCAGCATCGACGTTCTCCTGGGGCGAACCAGCTGCCTTCAAGACAGCGGCGCAGACCGTTGCGCGCCCGGTGCAGGATGACGTTGCAATTGCTGACGCTGATTGCCAGTTCGCTGCAGACCTCGGCGGTTTCAAATTCGAGAAACTCCCGCATCATGAAAACGCGGGCAGTATTTTCCGGCAAATGCTTCAGACAGACTTCAAAGACCTCCCAGAAACGCTGTTCGCGCAGGCTTTCCTCGGGATCGCCCCAAGTACCGGGGCGGCTGTTCGATTGCCAGTGATCGCTATTGTTGAACAAGGCATCGAAGCTTTCATCCATCGTCTGTTCTTCATCGCTCAGCGACGAAACATTGGTCGTACGGCTGTTCTGGCGGATCAGGTCGACGATCTTGTTGCGCAGGATGCCGAACACCCAGGTTTTCAGCGCCGAACGGCCGGCAAAGCTGCGTTCGCTGGTCAGCGCGGCGGTCAGTGCATCCTGTACCGCGTCTTCGGCGAGCGCGGCGTCGCGCAACTGCAATTGCGCGAATTTCAGCATGTCGCGGCGGACAGACTCGATGAATTCATTGTCGATCAGCACGGATCATTCCTGGGGTTGGGTCAGAGGGCGCTTTCCGTCGGGCTGAACGAAAGCGGTCGCGCTGGCAGCATAACAATGATGTGTGACGGCGGTAACAGCAAATCACGCGCTCCCCAGAATGATCTCCTGTGCTTGCAGTTCACGCAGCAGGCTGAGGCCGAAAGCGAGCAACTGCGCTGGATCGGGATGATTGATTTCGTTGGCGATGTGCAGGATCGCCTGGCGACCAGTCATGCCGCCACTGTCCAGCAGATCGAGCAGGCGGGTGGTCAGCGGCGTCAGTTCGCTGAAGCGCACATGCTGGTGGCTGTCGCGATAAACCGCCAGATGCGTTTCGCGGGGTTGGCGTGGCCGCCAGTCCTGGCTGATGTGCTGCACCGGCCATTGGTAAATCAGGCACTGCAGGGACGGGTTCAGCAATAGCTGGCCATCGAGCAGATCGCCGCCGGGCGTGACTGTGATTTCCGCTGTTTCCAGGGTGTCGACCGCAAGTTCGATCCATTCGTAATGCGCCAGCTCGGCCAGCCAGCGCGGCAGTGGCTGGCGGATTTCGCCGGCCTGGAGATAGAGCACGAATTCCTGCGGAATCTCGCGAAACCATGGCGTGTGCAAGGGCCAGTCGCGCTGGAAAGTCCGGTTCAGCCGTCGCCAGCGTTTTTCGCCGAGCAGGCTGCGACACACCGGGAAACAGGCGTCGAGAAAGCCGCAGAGATTGTTGAAG
>JAVBXO010000192.1 GCA_030824535.1 Azonexus sp.
CCCGGAGAACCGCATCCTGCTGACCAGCGAGGAGCAGATGCGGCCGATCCTGCGCACCGCCGCCGATGCCCTGGGTACGCGTTTGCGCGGCGTCGGCTGGCTGGAATCGGGCTTGCTGACGCCGGATGTGCTGGCACGTTTCCCGTATCAGGAGCACCCGGACAATATTGCCCTGGTCATCGCCCTGGCCGATGAACTGGAGGTGCCGGAAGATTTCGCGCTGAAAGCCATGGCCGACCGCGTCGTCGCCGACCTTGGCGTGCTCAAGGTGTACCCGGCGGCGGCCATCGCCGGCCGGCACTTGAGTTTTGTGAACGGCATGTCGGCCAATGAGCGTTTTGGTTGTCTGGGCAACTGGCAGCGCCTGGCTTTTGACCGGATCACGCCGGAGACGCAGCCGGGCGTGATCATCAGCACCGTCGTCAACAACCGCGCCGACCGGGTCGCCCGTTCGCGGGTTTTTGCCGGCATTCTGGTTGATGACATCAGTGCCGACTATCACTTTCTGATCGGCTCCAACCTCGCCGGTCTGCAGGGCTATGTCCGCGAAGCCTGGGAGACCAGCATGGCGGCCGTGTCGCTGTGGCCGGAAGGGCAGGGTGAAGACCCGCAAAGCGTGCTCGCCGGCTTTGCCCGGCGCTTGCGCCTGCCGGCCGAACCGGCGGCCGTCGAACGGCGTTTGCGGGCGATGCTCGCCGGCCTGGGGCTGGTGCTGGACGAAGCCGTCATTACCGGCTGGGCGGATCGCGCGGCGCTGGAAACTGCCGTGCGCGGCTGCGCTGGCGAACAGGCTGCAGACATGCTCGCCAGCATCGAGCAAATGGCCGCGACGCTCAAGGAATACCAGGATTTCGCCGCGCGCCTGCAGAGCAGTGCGGATCGTCGCCAGCTCGACAGCGATTTCCGTCAGCTGCTGTGGCAATGGTTCCAGCGCAAGCTGATTGTCGTCGAGGATTACCACGCCAGCGGCAACCAGATCATCCAGTTGATCGCCAGCCATACGCCGCCCGGTCTGGAAAACCGCATCATGGGCATCCAGAACATCAAGGGCACCGGCCTCGATTTTGTCTATCGCTGGCAGGCCTGGGACAACTGCCATCGCGCCTGCACGCAGATGCTGGCGCCTGAGCAGGCGACGATGGAGCAGGGGCTGGCGGCCTTGAGTGCTTTCCACGAATACGGTCTGCTGTGCGAAGAGCACGTGCGGGACGCCATCGCCCGGCTGGCGCAGCGGCCCGGTCTGCAGGAGCGCCATCTTGCCGAACTCGACCTGGTGCGGCGCAATCTCGACGCGGTCATGGGTGAAATCCGCCAGGGCATGCAACTGCAGCGCAGCACCGGTTGGCTGGAGCAGTTCATCGGCGCCATCGAAGGCTTTTTCGACGCCGGCGATGCCGTCAAGCGCCGGCAACTGGCCGACCAGATTTACGCCGACCTGGTCAGCCAACGCATCAGCCATGCCCGCGCCGCCATCGAATTGCAGGTCTTGAACAAGCGCCAGAAGGGCGGCTGGCTGTACGCCGACCTGCAAAAACGCTTGCACGGTTTGTGGCGGCGGAAATAGGGAAACGCTGAAATATTCAAAAAAATGTCATTCCCGTGAAAGCGGGAATCCAGGAAATTCAACAAACTGGATCCCCGCCTGCGCGGGGATGACGTATTTAATCAGCGTCTCCTTAGCCCTTACGACCAGGGAATTCCCGGCCGTATCGCCTGCGAAAAGCCAAGCCTGATCAAAATTTGGCGGGTACACTGATTCAATGCAAAAGCCAGCCAAAATGGAAGAAATACCCAATATTCAGCCTCCTGAATCGCCAATTGCTGATGTTTTGTCGCCGTTGTCGACCTCTCTAGCCGAAAATTCCCCGCCTGTCTATGCGCTGGCACCCGCTGCCTTGAGCAAAATGAGCGAGCGGGGCGACAATTTTCCCATCGTGGGTATTGGTTGTTCGGCCGGTGGCCTGGAAGCGCTGGAGGCTTTTTTTTCACATGTGCCGCGTAATAGCGGGGTGGCCTTCATTGTCGTTCAGCACCTCGACCCCAGCCACCCCAGCGTACTGGCGGAATTGTTGCAGCGGGTGACGCTGATACCGGTCAGCGAGGCGGCGGAGCAGACGACGGTCCAGGCCGATGCGGTTTACATCATTCCACCCAACCGCGATTTGTCCTTGAGCCACGGCATACTTTCTCTGCTGGAACCGATCGAGCCGCGCGGCCTGCGTTTGCCCATCGACTTTTTCCTGCGGACGCTGGCTGGCGATCAGATGGACAAGGCGGTGGCGGTGATTCTTTCCGGCATGGGCTACGATGGCACGCTCGGCTTGAAGGCGATCAAGGAAAAGGCCGGCCTGACCCTGGTTCAGTCGCCGGCGACGGCCAAAGCCGACAGTATGCCGTGCAGCGCCATCAAAGCCGGTCTGGCAGATATCGTCGCGTCGCCGGAAGAAATGCCGGCGCGCATCATCAGCTACTTTGGTCATGCGCAGCACAGTCAGGCAACGAATGCCGAGCCTTCGCCGCACAACACCAGTGCCCTGAACAAAATCATCAACCTGTTGCACGAGCGCTGTAGCGCCGATTTTTCGCTGTATAAAACCAGCACGCTTTACCGCCGTATCGAACGCCGCACGGCCATGCACCAGTTAAGCGGTATTGCCGAGTACCTGCGCTATCTGCGGGAAAATGGCCAGGAAGTCGAACTGCTCTTTCGGGAACTGCTGATCGGCGTGACCAATTTCTTTCGTGATCCGGCCGTTTGGGAGATGGTTCGCAGTGAGACCTTCCCGCATCTGTTCTCTTTTTATCCCAATGGCCAGATTCTGCGCGCCTGGGTAACTGCCTGCTCGAGCGGCGAGGAAGCCTATTCGCTGGCGATTGTTTTTCGTGAAGCCCTCCAGACAATCAAGCCGGGCGTCCGTTTTACCCTGCAAATTTACGCCACCGACCTTGATCCGGCGGCCATCGAGAAAGCCCGCAAAGGCATTTACCCGGAAAACATCGCCGCCGATATTTCGCCGGAACACCTGGCGCGCTATTTCGTCGCCGATAAGGGGGGCTATCGCGTCGTCAAGGAAATTCGCGACATGGTGATCTTTGCCACGCAAAACCTCATCAGCGATCCGCCCCTGACCAAGCTGGATTTATTGTGCTGTCGCAATCTGCTGATCTACTTTCAGCCGCAGTTGCAAAAGAAGCTCCTGCCGCTGTTCCACTACGCGCTGAATCGGCACGGCGTGCTGTTGCTGGGCACTTCCGAGGCGGTGGGTAGCTTCAGTCATCTGTTTGCCCCGATGAATGGCAAGGCGCGATTATTCCAGCGACTTGACCAGCCTGTTTCGCTGGGCGATCTACCTTTCCCGGCGCGCATGCCGCTGGCCTCAGCACCCAGGGAGATCGATCTGCCGGCTGAGCGCCAGGAAAACCTGGGGCAGCAAACCGATCACCTGATCCAGCAGACCTATGCGCCCCCGGCGGTGCTGGTCAATGCCGATGGCGACATCCTGTATATCAGCGGCCGCATCGGCAAATACCTTGAGCCACCGGCTGGCAAGGTCAACATCAACATCCATGCGATGGCGCGTGAAGGCCTGCGCGAAGCGCTGATTGGCGTGATTCACAAGGCGCTGCGCCAGCCCGAGCCCATTCAGCTGAAAAATCTGCAGATTGGCGGCAATGGCAGCACGCAAACCATCAATCTTACGGTGCACGCTCAGGAAACGCCGGAAATGCTGCGCGGTCGAGTGCTGGTGGTGTTCAACGACGTGCCGGCTGCGAGCACCGGGAAAAGATCGCGCAAGTCCAGCGCTTCGGCAACGCACGAAGCATTGCTGCAGGAGCTGGCGCAGCTGCGGGAATCGCTGCGCATCACCCACGAGGAAATGCAGACCTCTATGGAAGAGTTGAAGTCGGCCAACGAGGAATTGCAGGCGACCAACGAAGAGCTGCAATCGACCAACGAGGAACTGACGACCTCAAAGGAAGAAATGCAGTCGCTGAACGAGGAGCTGCAAACAGTCAATGCCGAATTGCAATCCAAGGTCGATGACCTGACCTGGGAACGCAACGACATGACCAACCTGCTCAATAGCACCGAGATCGCTACGGTCTTTCTCGACAACCAGTTCCGGGTCCGGCGTTTTACCGAGCGCGCGACACGAATTTTCAAGCTGATTCCGGGCGACGTTGGCCGGCCGCTATTTGATGTCGTCAATGATCTGGACTACCCGCAACTGAAAATTGAAGCCCAGGAAGTGCTCCGGACCCTGGTTTTTTGCGAAAAGCAGGTCAGCACCCATGATGAACGCTGGTATCGAGTGCGCATCATGCCTTACCGCACCCAGGACAATGTAATTGATGGGGTCGTCATTACCTTTACCGACATCACTGAAATCAAGAAGCTGGAAGCCAGATTGCGTGAAGATAAATAATGGAAGAGGCAGATAGGTGAAAGCATGGACAAAACGGACCAGCCTTTGGACGCATTAGCGCTACGCCAACGTGCCGAAGAGGCGCTGGCGCAGCAAGGGCGAGAATTTTCCGGCAAGGGTGACCTCCTGCGCTGGGCGCATGAGTTGCAGGTGCATCAGGTCGAACTGGAGATGCAGAACGAGGATCTGCGTCAGGCCCATGCCGCCCTGCTTCAGGCTTTGGCCGAGCGCGAGCGGATTGAGGTGGAGCTGGTGGTGTATCGCCAGGGGCTGGAGGCCCGGATACTTGAGCAAAGCGATGGCCTGCAAAAACTCAACCGGCGCTTGCTCGATACCCAGTTTGCGATGGACCGGGTCGGCATCGGTATTCGTTGGGTCGACTTCGCTACCGGGAAGTTGTTATACGTGAATCCTGCGGCTGCCGGAATGCTGGGTTTCACGGTCAACGAATTACTGCACCGGACGGTGCTGGAGATCGACCCGAATTTCTCGCTGGCCGCATTCAAAACGCTTGCCGAAAAAATCCGGGAACACGCTTATGCCCGCTATGAGGCGGAGGAAATCGCCAAGGATGGTCATGCGCTGCCGGTCGAACTCAGTGTTTACTACCTCGCCGGGGAGTCCGAAGCATGCGGGCGATTGATTACTTTCATGACCGACATCAGCGAACGCAAAGCCAATGAGGCCGTCTTGCGCAAGGCCAAGGAAGCCGCCGAAACGGCCAACCTGGCCAAAAGCGCCTTCCTGGCCAATATGAGCCATGAAATCCGGACGCCGCTGAACGCGATTACCGGCATGGCCTATTTGCTCGGTCGCTCGGGTGTGACGCCTGAGCAGAAGCAAAAACTCGACAAGATTACGCTGGCGGGGGGGCACCTGCTGGAAATCATCAATGGTGTGCTCGAACTGTCCAAGATCGAGGCGGGGCGCATGATGCTGGAAGAACTGCCGTTTTCTATCGATAGTCTCTTTGGCGCCGTTAGCTGCCTGTTGGGGGAGCAGGCGAAACAGCGCGATCTGAGCCTGCTGATCGAGCGAGGGTCCATGCCGCACCCGCTGATTGGCGACTCCACCCGCTTGCAGCAAGCCTTGGTCAACTACGTGTCGAACGCCATCAAGTTCAGCAATAGCGGCAGCATCACGCTGCGCAGCCGGGTGCTTGAGCAAACTGACGAGCGGGTGCTGGTCCGCTTTGAAGTCGAGGACCAAGGCATTGGCATCGCCCCCGAGGTTCTGCCCAAACTTTTTTCGACCTTTGAGCAGGCCGATAACTCGACGACCCGGAAATATGGCGGGACCGGACTAGGTTTAGCGGTGACTCGTAAATTTGCCCAGCTGATGGGCGGTGAGGCGGGCGCGACAAGCACCGCCGGGGTCGGCAGCACCTTCTGGTTCACGGCCTGGCTGAAGCGGGAGGAGCGCGCGGCCCAGATGCCGGAAATGCTGACCCTGGCCGCCAATGAGTCCCTGTTACGCGAGAAGGGGGCGGGGTGGCGCGTTCTGCTGGTTGAGGATGAACCGCTCAATCGTGAGGTGGCGCTGGCACTGCTGGAAAATGTCGGCTTGGCGACTGACTTTGCCGAGGACGGTGTCAAGGCGCTTGAACTGGCCGGAAAAAACAACTACAACCTGATCCTGATGGATGTGCAGATGCCGAAAATGGATGGGCTGGAAGCCAGCCGGCAAATCCGTCGTCAGAGCAATAACCTCAGCACACCGATCCTGTCCATGACCGCCAATGCCTTTGCCGAAGACCAAAAAGCCTGTGTCGCCGCCGGAATGAACGCTTTCCTCGCCAAACCGGTGGATCCCGAGGCACTGTACAAGGCGATCCTGAAGCAGTTTGCCCAGCATTGATTGCCGGTGCTTATTTCGCTGTTGCCTGCTGATGTCTGTGTAGGAAAACCCATTTTCAAGCCGAATCAGCCCCTCTACCGCCAATGCCGTCCCGGTCCCGGACGGGGGGCGATGATGAGTCGCGAAATTCCCGTGCAGAGGTCTTGCTTTACGACATTCAAATGTCGTAAAGCAAGACCTTGCCACGATGCCTGTTGTTCATAGGCCGCCATGCGCCATCGGCGCGCATGTCATTGAGCAGCGCTCGCATCCCGCCTTCGCGGGCGTGATATTTTTGCATTACTGATGCATATCCCTAATCCTGCCGCGTCAGTTCGAGTTGGCGAACATCAAAGCCCTTTCGCTGCAATTTGCCGAGTAGCTCAGCGTAGGCGGCGGGGGTGATGCTCGGTGTTCTGGACAGAACCCACAGGTATTCTCTTTTCGGCTCGCTGATCGCCACCAACTGATAGTGCTCATCGAGCTCAATGACCCAATAGTCGTCCCGGATGCCGGGCAGGAAGGAGAGCCAGGCCGGGGCGAAGCGCACCTTGAGCTTGGGGGAGGTGCCGACGCCAATCTGTCTTGCCGTGCCGATGGCTTCATTCATTTCGCCATTCTCAAATCGGCAACGATTGATGAGCAGTACTTCGCCATCATCCTTGAGACGGTATTCGGCGCTGGTATCGCCGATGCATTTTTTCTGGAACCAGTTCGGGAATTTGGCAATTTCGTACCGCGCCCCATGTAACGCGGAACATCCAGCGCCGCAATCGTACCCAGCGGCGCCTCGGCCGCCGGCGCAACCCCCGAAGGCACCGCCTCGCCGGCGCAGGCGCTCAGGGCGCAGAGACTGAACATCAGGGCGCTCAGTTTGGTTTTCATGGTGTTTTTCAGGCATTCTCAAGAGGCAGAAAAATGGCCACCTGAAAGTGACCATTTGATTTCTGGCAAATCCGGATTTCAGCGAGGCGGAACAACCACCGTTGTGGTGCCAGTAGTTCCCGTTGCGCCAGTGTTGCCCTGATTACCCTGGGCACCTTGCGGGCCGGCTGGCCCGGCCGG
>JAVBXO010000329.1 GCA_030824535.1 Azonexus sp.
TCGATACCCGGACGCGGGTTCTTCAGCATGGCCAGCGCGTGCAGCGGGATGTCAGGACGCGACCAGGCATCCGGTGCCGGCGACAGGTCGTCGGTATTGGTTTCGCCGGTGACCTTGAAAACGGTCAGCTTCTGCGAAGCCGGGACTTCCGGACGCGAGGTGAACCACTCGGCGTCGGCCCACGACTGCATGACGCCGACGGCGTTGGCGTTACCAGCCTTGGCCAGCTCAGCGACATCGTGGAAGAAGTCGAACACCAGCAGGGTCTTCTTCAGGCCTTCAGCGGCAACGGTGCCGCAGGTGCTGCAAGCCAGCAGGTCGATCAGCGGCTTGACGTTGTAACCGCCGAGCATGGTGCCGAGCAGTTCGGTGGCTTTTTCCTTGGTGATCAGGGCGCAGGCTTCTTCGCCCTTGGCAACCTTGGCCAGGAACTCGGCCTTGACCTTGGCGGCATCATCGACACCGGCCGGAACACGGTAGGTGATCAGTTCAACCAGGGCGGCTTCTTCGCCAGCAGGCGGGTTCTTCAGCAGTGCGACCAGTTCGGTGGTCTGTTGCTTGGACAGGGGCAGCGGCGGGATACCGAGGGCTGCACGCTCTGCTACGTGGGCGCGATAGGCTTCAAGCACGGCGACTTCCTTTCGTAAAGGGTTGCTCTAGGGAAACGAATATTTTACGACAACGGTCACGGCCCAATGGTTCTGTTAACAGCGCACAGGAACGCAGCCCGCAAGTCTTATATATTATATGTTATCGCCCAGCCTTTGCTAAGGGGCTGCTCAAAGCTGCAGCAATTTGCCCGTTTTTTAGGCGTCGACCGCAAAATCCTTGCCGATCAGTCCTTTAGCGACTTTATCCCGAACTTATCCACAAACTTACCCGACCGTAACGGGGATAAAGCCGGGAAATGCACAAATATTGCCCCGGCCGCCTGAAGCAAGCTTGCGCCGGCGCAATAGCGCCAGCGCGAGGCAAAGGACATCCGCGCCTGTTAACCCTTGGCAAAGCGCATGATGCCGCCGGTCGCCGGGTCGCAACTGACCTTGATCGTATCCTTGGCGGCGAACTTGCCTTCGAGGATGGCCTTGGCCAGCGGGTTTTCGATCTGCTGCTGGATCGCGCGCTTCAACGGCCGGGCACCGAAGACCGGGTCGAAGCCGGCCTTGGCCAGTTCGGCCAAAGCGCTGTCGTCGACCGCCATGCCCATGTCGAGCTGCGCCAGGCGCTTTTCGAGGTAGCCGAGCTGGATCTTGGCAATACCGGCGATGTGCTTTTCGTCGAGGGCGTGGAAGACGACAACTTCGTCGATACGGTTGATGAATTCCGGGCGGAAGTAGCTTTTCACCTCCGCCATCACCGCCATCTTGATCACGCCGTAATCGTCGCCGGACATCTGCTGGATCATCTGGCTGCCGAGGTTGGAGGTCATGACGATGACCGTGTTCTTGAAGTCGACGGTGCGCCCCTGACCATCGGTCATGCGCCCATCGTCCAGGACTTGCAGCAGCACGTTGAAGACGTCCGGGTGGGCCTTTTCGACTTCGTCGAGCAGGATCACGCTGTACGGCTTGCGACGTACGGCTTCGGTCAGGTAACCGCCTTCTTCATAACCGACATAGCCCGGCGGCGCGCCGATCAGGCGGGCGACTGAATGCTTTTCCATAAATTCGCTCATGTCGATGCGGATCAGGTGATCTTCGGCATCGAACATGAACTCGGCCAGCGCCTTGCACAGCTCGGTCTTGCCAACACCGGTTGGGCCAAGGAAGAGGAAGGAGCCATAAGGACGGTTGGGATCGGACAGGCCGGCGCGCGAACGGCGGATGGCGTCGCCGACCAGGCGCACGGCCTCGTCCTGACCAACCACTCGTTTGTGCAGACGATCTTCCATGTGCAGCAGCTTTTCACGCTCGCCCTGCAGCATCTTGCTGACCGGGATACCGGTCGCGCGCGACACGACTTCGGCGATTTCCTCGGCACCGACATGGGTGCGCAGCAATTTGTTTTTGCCCTTGTGTTCCGGGTCGACCGCCTCAGCGGCTTTTTGCTGCGCTTCGAGCTGCGGCAGCTTGCCGTATTGCAGTTCGGCGAGCTTGTCGTACTGGCCCTTGCGCTGCAGTTCGGCCATCTGCGCCTTGAGCTTGTCGATTTCTTCCTTGATCTGCGCCGAACCCAGCACGGCCGATTTTTCGGCCTTCCAGATTTCTTCGAGATCGGAATATTCCTTGGTCAGCTTGGTGATTTCTTCTTCGATCAGGCCCAGACGCTTGATCGAAGCCTCGTCCTTTTCCCGCTTGACGGCTTCGCGCTCGATCTTCAGCTGGATGATGCGGCGATCCAGTTTGTCCATCGATTCCGGCTTGGAGTCGATTTCCATCTTGATCTTGGCCGCTGCCTCGTCGATCAGGTCGATGGCCTTGTCGGGCAGGAAGCGGTCGGTGATGTAGCGGTGGCTCAGTTCGGCAGCGGCAACGATGGCCGGGTCGGTGATGTCGACGCCGTGGTGCAGCTCGTACTTTTCCTGCAGGCCGCGCAGGATGGCGATGGTCGATTCAACACTCGGTTCCTCGACCAGCACTTTCTGGAAGCGGCGTTCGAGCGCGGCATCCTTCTCGATGTACTTGCGGTATTCATTGAGCGTCGTCGCGCCGATGCAATGCAGCTCGCCGCGCGCCAGCGCCGGTTTCAGCATGTTGCCGGCGTCGATGGCGCCTTCGGCCTTGCCGGCGCCGACCATGGTGTGCAGCTCGTCAATGAACAGGATGATGCGCCCTTCGTCCTGCGCGACTTCCTTCAGCACCGCCTTCAGACGTTCTTCGAATTCGCCGCGATACTTGGCACCAGCCAGCAGGCCGGCCATGTCGAGGACCAGCACCTTCTTGCCCTTGAGGGTTTCCGGCACCTCTTCATTGACGATGCGCTGGGCCAGACCTTCGACGATGGCCGTCTTGCCAACGCCCGGTTCGCCGATCAGCACCGGGTTGTTCTTGGTGCGGCGCTGCAGGATCTGGATGGTGCGGCGAATTTCGTCGTCGCGGCCGATCACCGGGTCCAGCTTGCCCTGGGCAGCGCGCTCGGTCAGGTCGACGCAGTATTTCTTCAGCGATTCGCGCTGGCCTTCGGCTTCCTGGCTATCGACGCCCTGCCCGCCACGCACGGCCATGATCGCGGCCTCGACGGACTTGCGGGCGAGGCCATGCTGCTTGGCGATGCGGCCGGTTTCGCCTTTGTCTTCAGTCAGCGCCAGCAGGAACATCTCGCTGGCAATGAACTGGTCGCCACGCTTCTGCGCTTCCTTGTCGGTCAGGTTCAACAGGCTGTTCAGGTCACGACCAATCGACACGTCGCCGCCATGGCCCTGGACCATCGGCAGCCGGGTCAGCGCCTGTTCCAGATCGCGCTTGAGCGCCGGCACATTGACCCCGGCGCGGGCCAGCAGCGAGCTGGTGCCGCCGTCATCCTGACTGATCAGGGCCAGCAACAGGTGCGGCGGCTCGATGAATTGCTGGTCGCCACGAACGGCCAGACTTTGAGCGTCGGCCAGGGCTTGCTGGAATTTGGTCGTGAATTTGTCGATGCGCATGAATGCTCTCCGCCGTCAATTATTGATAGCCGATAGTTGAGGATGAAACGTGCGATTTCAACGGGTGAAAAATGCTGCACTTGAAAATAGGCCGTTTTTGATGGTCGACCGCAGTAGCGTGGCAAACTTCGCCCGACAGGCAATCGGCCGCATAATCGCCGCAAGAATCCCCATATCCCCAAGGAAACGCTGATTTAATTGTCATCCCCGCGCCGGCGGGGATCCATTTCGTCGATTTTTATGGATTCCCGCTTTCGCGGGAATGACATTTCCAAGTAAATCGGCGTTTCCCCAAGCATTCCGCGAGAGAGACCTCACCATGAATTCCGCAAGCATCCACCTCATTTCCACCGGTGGCACCATCGACAAGATTTACAACCCGCTGACCGGTCATCTCGATGTCGGGCCGTCGGTGCTGCCGGCGATACTCGCGCCGGCCGGGCTGGAAGGCGAAGCGCTGGCGGTGTCGGAAGTGCTGCGCAAGGACAGCCTGGTCATTAGCGACGCCGAACGCCACACCCTCGCCGCCTTCGTCGCCGCCTCGCCGGCCCGGCGGGTGCTGATCACCCACGGCACCGACACCATGGGCGCCTCGGCGGCGCTGATCGAAGCCGCCGCGCCGGACAAGACGGTGGTGCTGAGCGGGGCAATGGTGCCGTATAGCATCGCCGGCTCGGACGCCGCGTTCAACGTCGGCATCGCCTACGCCGCCGTGCAATTGCTGCCACCGGGTGTCTATCTGGCGATGCACGGTCAGGTGCTGCCGCATGCGCAATACGTCAAGGACCGGGAACAGGGCCGCTTCCTGGCGCGCTGAGCCGGGGCAGAAAACAATGACCGCCAGTACCTCAAGCTCCGCCCGCCCGCTGCTGCTGGCCATCGCCACCGTGACCTGCGTCGAGTTTCTCGAGAACGGCCTGGTGATTTTTGCCGCGAGCCAGATCATGGCCGGCCTGCAGTTGCGCCCGGAAGAATTCGCGCTGAGCTACACGCTCTACGGCGTGGCGTCGATTTTCATGCTCTACAAGCATCAGTGGATGGTCGAACGTTTCGGCTATCGCCGTTTCATCCTCGCCTCGCTGGCCTGCTTTGCCCTTGGCGCGATCCTCGCCGCGACGGCCGACGGTGTGGGGCAATTCGTCCTTGGCCGTTTGCTGCAGGGCGCCAGCGGCGCGACTTTCTTCACCGCCGGGCGCATGGAAATGAACCGCCTGCCCATCGAGGCGCGCTTTGCCGGACTGCTGTGCTTCATCGGCAGCCTGCTCGGCGCCTCGGCCATCGCCCCGCTGGGCGCGGCGGCGCTGCTTGGTTTGTGGGGCTGGCGGGCGATTTTCTGGGCCGTCGTGCCGCTGTGCCTGGCCATTGCCGTCGTCGCCGGCCCGCAACTATCGACTACTACCGCCGCCCCCGGCGAGCGCAGCGAAGAACACTGGGGCTGGCTGCTGTGGCTGGTGCTGGGTATTTTCGGGCTGCAATACACGATCCAGGAAATCCCCGGCGACATCGCCTCGTCGCGCGGCCTGCTGTTTGCCATTGGCCTGGCCTCGATTGCCGCGCTGAGCCTCTTTGCCTGGCGGCAATGGCAAAAGGACCGGCCGCTGATCAATTATCGCGGCCTGCTGCAATGGCGTTACCTGCTGGGCATCAGCCTGTATTTTTCGGGCTATTTCATGATTGGCGCCAGCGGTTTCCTGCTGCCGATCTTCTTCCGCGAAGGCCTGGGCCTGCCGCTGACGACCAGCGCCCTGGTGCTCAGCGCCGGCATGGCCGCCAGCGTCGGCGCGGCGATCTGGCACGCCGCTGCCGCCCGGCACAATCCCCGGCTGCGCCAGTTCATGCTCTCCGGCCTGGTGCTTTTCGCCTTGGGCTGCTTCGCTTTCAGCCAAGTCGGCCGGCTTGATGACTGGCGCTGGCTGCTGCTGCCAACGCTGCTGCTCGGCGTTGCCATTCCGGTATTTATTGGCCCGGTAGCCTTCAGCACCTTCACCGAATTGCCGCCAGCGGTGTTTTCGCATGGCTACCAGGTCAAGAACATCGTCCGCCAACTGGGCATTTCGTCGAGTATTGCGCTGTCGACCGCAGCATTGCAGTTTTTCTATGCCGGCCAGCTCAAACTGCAACCGGAAGGTATGCATCCCGGCTGGGCGCAGGCGCTGCATGGCTTGTCCGGGGTCAACGGCGGCCTGATCAGCCCGCTGACGCTGGCCGGCGGCGAAGTGTTTTTCTGGCTCGGCCTGGCGATGTTGCCCGTTGTGCTGCTGGTGGCGCTGCAGCGGATCATCCGCTGAGCACGCGGCTCAGTTTTTCTGCCAGCGTGCCGCAGCGCTGTCGTCGGTTTCGCGGGCATCAACCCAGCGCGCACCGTCGGGCGTTGCTTCGCGTTTCCAGAAAGGCGCGCGGGTTTTCAGGTAATCCATGATGAATTCGCAGGCCGCGAAAGCTTCACCCCGGTGGGCGCTGGTCACGGCAACGAGGACGATCTGGTCACAAGGCCGGAGCGGGCCGACGCGGTGGATGACCAGCGCGTCGAAAATCTCCCAGCGCCCTTTCGCCTCGCAGACGATTTCCTCAAGCGCTTTCTCGGTCATGCCGGGATAGTGCTCAAGGGTCATCTCCGAGACGCTGGCGCCGTCGTTCAGATCACGAACCAGACCCAGGAAGCTGGCCAGCGCGCCAACGCGAGCGTCACCCGCGCGCAAGGCGGCCAACTCCAAGCCCACATCAAAATCCGCTTCCTGCACCCGTACTGTCATTGGAATTCTCGATTTAAAGCTAGTTACTAGTCATTAGTTGCTAGTTATTAGCAAGCAGGGAGGCGCGGATTGAATCGTCATTCCCGCGCAGGCGGGGATCCAGTTTGTCGATTTTTCTGGATTCCCGCCTGCGCGGGAATGACATTTCTGAATTGATCAGCCCTTCCCTGGCAACTGGCAACTAGCAACTGGCAACTAGCAACTAGCAACTAGCAACTAGCAACTAGCAACTAGCAACTAGCAACTAGCAACTAGCACTCAAGCACTCAAGCCACCTCGCGCGCTTCGTTGAAGCGCAGGTTGGGATACTTCTCTTTGACCATGTTCAGGTAGACGTTGTTCGGCGCCAGATAGACCGGATCGTCGGCGCCGTCGAGTGCGACGTTGGCGCTGTAGCGTTCGGAAATTTGCCGCAGTTCGTTGGCGTCGCCGGTAATCCAGCGCGCCGTGGCGCAGTTGTAGTGCTCGAAGATGACCTGCACGCCGTATTCGTGTTCCAGGCGGCTGGCGACGACGTCGAACTGCAGCGTGCCGACTGCGCCGAGGATCAGGTCGGTACCGGCGACTGGTCGGAAGAGCTGGGTCGCGCCCTCTTCCGCCAGCTGCTGCAAGCCCTTCTGCAATTGCTTGATCTTCAGCGGATTGGCAATGCGCGCCAGGCGGAAATGTTCCGGCGCGAAGGACGGAATGCCGGTGAAGCGCAGGTCTTCGCCTTCAGTGAAAGTTTCGCCAAGACGGATCGTGCCGTGATTGGGAATGCCGATGATGTCGCCCGGCCAGGCTTCGTCAGTCGTCGAACGGTCGCGCGCCATGAAGGTGATGGCATTGTTGATCGACAGCATCTTGCCGCCATCAACCTGCTTGAGCTTCATGCCCCGGTCAAAACGCCCCGAGCAAACGCGCAGGAAGGCGATGCGGTCGCGGTGCTTGGGGTCCATGTTGGCCTGGATCTTGAACACGAAACCGGAGAACTTCGGCTCGTTCG
>JAVBXO010000060.1 GCA_030824535.1 Azonexus sp.
ACCCGGCGTGCCTGCGGCCCCCGTCAATCCTGTGCTTCCTGTCGCCCCTGCCAGCCCGGTAGCGCCGGTTAGTCCGGTACTTCCAGCAGAGCCTGTGGCACCGTCAGCGCCAGCAGCACCGCTTGATCCGGTCAAACCCGTAGCGCCTGCCGCGCCCGGCGTGCCCGCGGCCCCCGTCAATCCTGTGCTTCCTGTGGCCCCTGCCAGCCCGGTAGCGCCGGTTAGTCCGGCACTTCCAGCAGAGCCTGTGGCGCCATCGGCGCCAGTTGCACCGCTTGATCCGGTCAAACCCGTAGCGCCTGCGATGCCGGTGGCACCGGATAAGCCCGTAGCACCCGTAAGCCCGGCAGCGCCTGCCGTACCCGGCGTGCCTGCGGCCCCCGTCAATCCTGTGCTTCCTGTCGCCCCTGCCAGCCCGGTAGCGCCGGTTAGTCCGGTACTTCCAGCAGAGCCTGTGGCGCCATCGGCGCCAGCAGCACCGCTTGATCCGGTCAAACCAGTTGCACCTGCGACGCCGGTGGCACCGGATAAGCCCGTGGCACCCGTAAGCCCGGCAGCGCCTGCCGTACCCGGCGTGCCTGCAGCCCCCGTCAGTCCTGTACTTCCTGTGGCCCCTGCCAGCCCGGTAGCGCCCGCAACACCGGCAGCACCGGATAAACCCGTGGCGCCCGTGAGCCCGGTAGCGCCTACCGTGCCTGCAGCGCCAGTCAGTCCTGTGGCACCTACCAAACCGGTGGCACCAATCGCACCGGTGGCGCCAATGGCGCCTGCGATTCCATCTGCCCCAGTCGCCCCTGTGGCGCCGGTAGCCCCTGCTGGACCAGTTGCGCCCGTCGCACCCGTCAGGCCCTGCAAATACACCAACTCATATTGCGACACCGTTGCGCCGCTGCTAAGGGTGAAGTTAGCTGAGTAGTCCCTGGGAGTAGTGTAGGAAAGTGGGTTGTAGATCCTGACGACACCCGGTCCGGTGACTGCCACGGCGGGTGTGCCAGGCGTAAAAGCCACGGTTCCGGCACCTGTGCCATCGTTGCCTGCACTCAGTACCATGTCGCCCCGGGTCATGGTGAGTGCAGCGCTCGCAATGTTCACACTGTTCCCTGAGACCCAGCTCATGTTGCCGTCGGTCGTGGTAACTGCGGTGAGGGTGTGTATGCCGTCCTTCACAATATTGGTATCACGCCCTGCAGTGGAGATGACGCTGCCGTTGGTGGTGGTGATGGCTTCATTCACATTGACATCGCGACCGGCGTTCATCACCAGATTTCCCTTGGTTGCAGTGATCGCTGCATTGACCGCGACATCGCGAAAAGCACTCAATGTCAGGGTTGTGGGAGCTCCCGATGCCGTCCAGGTGACGGGTTCATTAACCAATACATCGCCGTTCACCCCGGCTGCGCCGCTGCTGCTCAGCAAGGTGACATTGGTTGTCACCAGATTGCCGCTCAAGGTGGCGCCGGCGATGTCTCCCCCGGCAGCCACAGTAAAGTCATTGGGATCGATCAACCACGTCCCTGAATTACCTTGCACTGATCGGGTAGTCACGATTGCGTTGTCGGCGACTTTGACATGCGCCGCCGATGTTTCAATCATTCCGCCATTCCCGGCCAGCGGGGCAGAGGCATCAAGACGGCCGCCCACATTAACCACGGCACTTTGCATGTCGCCCATCAGCCGAATGCTGCCGTTGTGTTTCTCGACGGTCTGCGCTTGTATCACCCCGGTATTGTTGATGGCGTTATAAGGTACGCCGCCGTTTGCCAGCGTGGTGAGCAATACCTGCCCACCATCGGCCTGAATCAATCCACTGTTGCTGGCCATGGCTTGCGCTGCACCTTCAGTGAGCTTGATATCACGATAGCCGTCCGCTGCGCTCGTCACGGTCACCGCGCCACCAGCAGCCAATGCCACGCTGCCCAGCCTGGCCACGATCACCCCCTGGTTGGCCACGCTGCCCCCCAGCAAGACCACGTAGCCGCCGCTCGCGGCATTGATGCTTCCAAGATTGACCACTGCCCCGCTGCCATTCCCGGCAAACCGGTAAGTACCGGCCGTCAAGTCACTGCCCGTCAGGTTCAAGGTGGATGCCACCAAGCCACCCACATTCACCGATGCCCCCTGACCAAAAACAATGCCATTAGGGTTGATCAGGAACAGGTTACCGTTGGCTGAAAGTCGCCCCAGAATGCTCGACGGATCAGCACCCAGCACCTGGTTGATGGCCACAGACTGGATGCTCGGCTGGAAAAACTGCACCGATTCCTGCTGCCCAATGCTGAAGCTCTGCCAGTTGATCAGGGTGTTGGGACTGGTCTGGGTAATGGTCATGATGCCCGGCCCTTTGGCAATACTGGCGCTACCGGTGTTGACCATGCCGCCAACGGGCAAAGCCAGTGCTGGCTGAATGAGCGCCAGCAATATGCATACGGTCAGAACCTTGAGGGGGAAACGCTGCGGAATGAAGTCGCGGGTAGGGGAAGTCACCACGCCTGTTTGCAGCTTCCGCTCAAGTCGATTGATGTGGTGCATGAGATGCTCCTGAACTTTCACGGAAATGTGCTCGGCGGGTATCTGAAGCCGGCCGTGCTATTAAAAGTACTTCACCGCCCGTAGCCAAAAACGGCCGGAGGCATCTGGCGCAGAGCGGGCAGGCTCCGTACCCAACTTGTGGGCATAGAGTGCTTGCATCACAAAATCACTGGATATCCACCAATTCAGACCGACGCCCATCGCACCCAGCGTCCTTCTATTGGATTCCGGCGTCCATGGGTTAGCGTTGAGCTTGACGGTGCCGGCATCAACAAAACCAATCAACTGCATCTGTCCAGGCAGGCGCTGTGACCATTGCGGTATCTGATATCTGCCCTCCAGCGTCAGCAGATAGCCTTGGTCACCAAAAGCCTCGCCCTCCGGGTAGGCGCGCACGCCGTACATGCCCCCTAGTTCCATTTTTTCGGAGATGTCGAGATTTTTTGCTGCCAGTTGCCCACGAATCCCGGCAAACAGGGCAAAGGAATTGCTCACCCGTTGCAGTCGGTTGGCGCGGAAGCCAAGCTTGTTGAAGCGCCCGTTGCTTTGCGCCGCAGCGGCGTCGGAAGCCCGTGTACCGGGCGTGAGTATGCTGATCGTGCCCGAGGTCAGTGTCAGCGAATAACTGTTGTCAGCACCGCCGCCCCAGCTGTCGCGGTGATCACCGCTCAAACTGGCCGTCAGCGTATTCGATGATTTGTCACTCACCGAACCCACTGAATCCATCCGATCCTGGAAACGCTTGTTGTCGTAGGACAAGCCGACATACAGGTTGCGGTTGGGTGAGCGAATCAAGGGATAACTGCCGTAAAAACTGGTGGTCTTTGCCGTGCCGTTGGCCAGCAAGCTCGCAAAATTCTTACCCAGGGTGTATTCCAGACTGCTGTAGGCAGCCCCCAGCCGAAGCTTGTCGACTTGCAATTGGTAGGAAGCGCGAAAGTAATTCAGCCCTTCGCCAGACGTTAATAAACGCAGGCTCGCCACGTCGCCCTGGCCGGCAGGCTCATTGAAGTTAAGAGTGGCGCCGACGTTGATGGCGCCAATGTAGTAATTGCCGGCATTGTCGGCATCGATACTGCCGGTAACCCGTCGACCGGGTAGCACATCGACCAGCAAGTCCGTCGTCCCGTAAGCGGCTCCGGGCACCAGCGTCGAATTCACCTTGATGCCAGGCAAATCAGACAGCAGCAATAAATGGCTCTGGAGCGGTGCGGACCTTACCGTGTCCCCCACGGCGATTCCCTCCATGAGGTCAGTGATCACGCTGCCCGCGATGTTGCTCTGATTGCGCACCAGAATTTTGCCGTAGCGCCCCTCAGTCACGGCGATCATCACTGTGCCGTCATTAATGTCCTGTGCCGGCAGGTAGGCTAGCGCAACGGGGTAACCGTTTTCCTGGTAATACCTGGCGACTTTCTGGGCCATGCGCCGCAATTCGCCCAGCGTCAGCACACTTCCCGGCTTAAAGCCCGTCACAGCGATTAAATCGGCCTCGGCAAACGCCTGTGAGCCGCTCACCTGCAGGCTTTTGACGACAATTTTCAACAAGTCGAGTTCAGATGCCACCGGACTCGGTGTGCTGGCAGGCTGAATATCCACCTTCGGCGGCGGCGCTGGCATTGCTTCTGGCGACCGTAGCGGCTGCAGCGCCCCGCCGGTCACTGGCGGCTGCACGGCCATGGCGGCAGAACTCAACGCGAGCGCTGAAATAGACAAACATCTGGAAATTTTCATGGCGATCACCCCAGGGGAAACCCGGGACTGAAGATGGTGATACGACAGTCTGCACGCGATGATCCGGGTGCCTCTGTGCTGTGGCGCACACAAGGTGCATGTGCCACAAACCACTATTCGTACCTTCAGGTATCGGCAGCGATGTGATCAGACCGAGCAGGTCGGTGATCAGGTGCGATCATTTTGAGTGGTGCAGGCTGCAAAAATCTTCATGCACTCAAACTTTTGCGGGACACCAAGGTGTCCCGCACTACCAAAACTGACAATTTTGATAATTTTTCCACTTCCGGGAATTTTTCCCAACCTGAGCAGATCCGCCTTCCTGGCGAAAAACGCTCCAGCCCAACAAGCTACTTCTGCCAGGCTTTCAATAATCCTCGTCAATCACCGGACTGCACGGCCCCACCGGAATGAGATTGGCAACCCGGCCAAACGGCGCGGCCTTGCGGGCGATTCTGAGCGCATCCCTTTCCTCGATGGGTGCGCCGCGATGGATATGAACGGAAACTTCCGGGCCGGTTTTGGGTTTCACACTAGCCACCCAATGGCTACAGGCAAACTGGGATTGAACGACTAAAGCCATGAGAACCTCCTTGACGAAGCTTCCATTGTTGCCTGACAGCTCCTGACATGCTGTATTTGAAGCGTAACCAAGCGTAACTACACTGTAGCCAACGGCGCGACCATGATTTGGCGCCGTTAAAAGCATTCGTCACCTGCTCGTCCTGAAGAGCCCTGAAATTAAATAAATGGTGCACCGCAACATTTATTCGTTTACTGGGTTATACTCGTTTCCGAACCAAGCTTTCAACCACCAAATTCAGGAAAAAACCATGACCGTCAATACCGAAAAATTCGTCGCCGCCAACAAAGCCGCTGTCGACTCCCTGCTGTCTGTTGCCAACACCGCCCTGGCTTCTGCCGAGCGTATCGCTGCCCTGAACCTGAACACCGCCCGTGCCACGCTGGAAGACTCCGTTGCCAACGTCCAGGCCATGGCCGGTGCCAAGACCCCGCAGGATATGGCCACGCTCGCCTCCTCCCTGACCCAGCCGGCCATTGAAAAGGCCACCGCCTACGCCCGTTCGGTCTACGAAATCTCCACCCAGACCCAGGGCGAACTGACCAAGATGGTTGAAGCCCAGTTCGGCGACTTCCAGAAGACCGTTGCCGGTCTGGTCGAGCAAGCCACCAAGGCCGCTCCGCTGGGTTCGGAAAGCGCCGTTGCCGCCATGCAAAGCGCCATCGCTGCCGCCACCTCGGCTTTCGGCAACATGAATGCCACCGCCAAGCAGTTTGCTGAACAAGCTCAAGCCAATGTCGCTTCGGCAACCCAGGCTGTTACTGCTGCGGTCAAGAAGACCAAGTAAGACATCTGCATTAGCGTGAAAAGCCCTGCGAATTTCGCAGGGCTTTTTTACGTCATCAGTACCGGCCGCATGCCGACGATCCGCGCCTTGATAGGTAAACAAGCTGCCATATCAGTCATTTAAATCTCTGCCATAATCTGTTCAGAGCTTTTCAAGAAAAATGGTGCCCAGTGTCCTCCCTCCTCTTACGCGCACTCTTGTTGGCGGCGCTCACGTCAGGCCTGAGTCTGGCTGAGGAAGCCGTTTTTGCCATCAAGGCTTACGATGTCAGCGGCAATACCGTGCTGCCGCAAGCGACCGTGGATCGAACGCTGGTCAGCTTCACCGGTGAGCGACGTGGCTTTGAAACCATCCAGGAAGCACTCAAAGCGCTGGAAAAACAGTATGCCGATGCCGGTTTTGGTGCGGTCCGCGTCATGTTGCCGGAACAGGAAGTCGACAATGGCGTGATTCGCCTGAAAGTTGTCGAAGCCACCGTCGGCGAAATCAGTGTCGAAGGCAACCAGCACTTCAGTGAAGCCAATATTCGCGCTTCGGTGCCTGCACTGCAGGCCGGCAGCATGCCGAACATGGATCGTATTTCAGCCAGCCTGCGCGTTGCCAACGAAGGCGGCGCCAAGCAGACCAGCCTGATTTTCCGTCCGGCCAGCGCTGACAACCAGGTCGATGCGGTGCTGCGCGTGGCTGACGAAGACCCAGCCAAGTTCGCGCTGTCGCTCGACAACACCGGCACGCAGGCGACCGGCAACTTCCGCTTCGGCCTGCTCGCCCAGCACGCCAATCTTTTCGGTCGCGACCATATGGCCTCGGCCCAGTTCATTACCTCTCCCGGGCATGAAAATGATGTGCACATCGTCGGTCTGGGTTACCGGGTTCCGCTCTACGACCGGGGTGATTCGCTCGATTTCTCCTACGGCTACTCCAACGTCAATTCCGGCACGGTTCAGGTTGCCGGTGGCGCGCTTGGTATCAGCGGCCAGGGCCAGATTGCCGGCGCTCGCTACAATTTCAACATTCCTGCGGTCAACGACTGGGAACAGCGCATTTCCGTCGGCCTCGACTACCGCGCCTACAGCAACTCCGTGCTCCCGGCCGGGGGCGGCAGCAGCCTGATTCCCGACATCACCGTGCATCCGCTGTCGCTGACCTATAGCGCCAACACCCGCAGCGACAGCACCGACTTTTCCGGTTACCTGACCTGGGCGCACAACATCCCTGGCGGCAACCAGGGCAGCCAGAGCGATTTCAACAATTCGCGCGCCGGCGCTTCGGCGCAATACCAGATGCTGCGCTACGGCGCGACGCTGAACCATCTATTACCGGCGAACTGGCTGTTGCGCGGCGTCTTCGCCGGGCAATACAGCAGCGACCTGCTGGTTGCCGGCGAGCAATTCGGCATTGCCGGCCAGGATACGGTGCGTGGTTTCCTGGAGCGCGAAGTCGCCAACGACAAAGGCCAACGCCTGAGTGTTGAACTGTACACGCCGGATTTGTCCAAGCAATTGGGCCTCGAAGGTTTCCGGACCCAGGCGCTGGTTTTTCATGACATTGGCCGGGTGCAACGCAATCAAGCCGCCGCCAGCGAAATCGCTGCCGACACGATTGCCAGTGCCGGCTTGGGCCTACGCCTGGGCTATGGTCGCAATCTGAG
>JAVBXO010000292.1 GCA_030824535.1 Azonexus sp.
AATTTCCGGGGCGAAGGGCGGGCTGGTCCATTTTTCCAGCGGACCGGTCGGCACGACGTCGGTATGGCCAGCGAAAACGAACAGCGGCGCAGTCGTGCCGCGCCGCGCCCAAAGATTGGTCACGCCATTGCGGTTGATGAATTCGATGGTGAAGCCCAGCGCTGCCAGGCGTTCGGCAAAGAGTTCGCAACAGCCGCCGTCTTCGGGCGTGACGGAGGCTCTGGCAATGATGGCTTGTGCCAGTTCAAGCGTCGGGTCGGACATGCAGGGGCTTTCTTATTCGCCGTCGGAGAGACTGAGCGTGAATTCCTTGAAGGAAGCGCCACCTTGATTGGTGGAGTCGAAGTCGAGAGCGACGTCGGTCTTCTTGTCTTCCTTGGTGTTGGAGCTGCCGAATTCGGAATTGTTGATCAGCCACGACAGGTTGGTCGGCGAATCGGCATTGGCCAGCGCCTCGTCGAGGGTGATGACGTCTTCCTTGAACAGGCGGAAGAGATCCTGTTCGAAGGTTTGCGATCCCGGCGCCAGGGTTTGTTCCATCGCGTCCTTGATCGCCTGCACTTCGCCGCGCTCGATCAATTCCGCGATATGGCGGGTGTTGAGCATGATTTCGCAGGTCGGCGTGCGGGTACCGTCGGGTTTCTTGATCAGGCGTTGGGAAATAATGGCGCGCAAGGCCACCGACAGGTCGAGGAACAGTGCCGGCCGGTTTTCAATCGGGAAGAAGCTGATGATGCGGTTCAGCGCGTGGTAGCTGTTGTTGGCGTGCAGCGTTGCCAGGCAAAGGTGGCCGGTCTGGGCGTAGGCAATGGCCGCCTGCATGGTTTCCTTGTCGCGGATTTCGCCGATCAGGATGCAGTCCGGTGCCTGGCGCATGGCATTCTTCAGTGCCGCATGCCAGTCCTTGGTGTCCATGCCGACTTCACGCTGGTTGACGATCGATTTCTTGTGCTTGAACAGGAATTCGATGGGGTCTTCGATGGTCAGGATGTGGCCGGCGTAATTGGCGTTGCGGTAGTCGAGCATCGAGGCGATGCTGGTCGACTTGCCTGAGCCGGTCGAGCCGACCACCAGGATCAGCCCGCGCTTTTCCATGATCAGTTCGCCGAGGATATCGGGGACGCCGAGGTCGGCCAGTGCCGGAATGTTGCCGAGAATGAAGCGGATGACCATGCTGGCCGAACCGCGCTGGCGGAAAATATTGACCCGGAAGTTGCCGACATTGGCCACGCCGAAAGACAGATTCATTTCCCAGCAGGTTTCGAAGGTCTTGATCTGCTCCGGCGACATCAGTTCATAGGCGATCTTTTCGATCATGTCCGGCAGCATGATCTGCTGGTTGACCGGCACGGAATTGCCGTGAATCTTGATGTGAATAGGCGCACCTGCGGAAATGAAAATATCCGAAGCCTGCTTGTCGGCCATCAGTTGGAACAGTTTGTCGAGGATCATCGCAAGACCTTCGTAAGGTGAGCTGGCTTAAACGCGCAGTCTTAAGCGCGCAGTAGTTCGTTGATGCTGGTCTTCGAGCGGGTCTGGGCATCGACCTTCTTGACGATGATCGCGGCGTACAGGCTGTACTTGCCGCCATCTTTCGGCAGGTTGCCGCTGATGACGACCGAGCCGGCCGGGATCTTGCCGTAGCTGATTTCGCCGGTTTCACGGTCGTAAATCGGGGTGCTCTGGCCGATGTAGACCCCCATCGAAATCACCGAGTTCTCGCCGACGACGACGCCTTCGACGACTTCCGAGCGGGCGCCGATGAAGCAGTTGTCTTCGATGATGACCGGGCCGGCCTGGATCGGCTCAAGCACGCCGCCGATGCCGACGCCGCCCGACAGGTGCACGTTCTTGCCGATTTGCGCGCAGGAACCGACGGTGGCCCAGGCGTCGACCATCGTGCCTTCATCGACGTAGGCGCCGATATTGACGAAGGACGGCATCAGCACGCAGTTTTTGGCGATGAAGGAACCCTTGCGGGCAAAGGCGCCCGGGACGACGCGGAAGCCGCCGGCCTTGAATTGTTCTTCAGTCCAGCCCTCGAACTTGGTGTCGACCTTGTCGTAGAAGTTGATGTCGCCGGCCTTCTGGATGCGGTTGTCGCGGGTGCGGAAGGACAGCAGCACGGCCTTCTTGGCCCACTGGTTGACGACCCACTCGCCGTTGATCTTTTCGGCGATGCGCAGCTTGCCGGCGTCGAGGTCGGCGATGACCGATTCGATGATGGCGATGGCTTCGGCGGATTGGGTATTCAGCTCGGTGCGGCGTTCCCAGAGGTCGTCAATGGTGGCTTGCAGGGGATGGGTCATGAATGTTCTCTCTTGCTTACAGTTGTTGGGCGAATTGGCGAATGCGCTGGGTGGCCTCGAGGCATTCGGCGAGCGAGGCGACCAGGGCGATGCGGACAAAATTGGTGCCTGGATTGATGCCCTGAGCCTCGCGGGCGAGGAAGGAGCCCGGCAAAACGACGACATTATAGTGTTCGAGCAGACCACGGGCGAAGTCGGTGTCGGCAATCGGCGTCTTGGCCCAGAGATAGAAACTGGCGTCGGGCATGCCGGTACCGAGCACTTCGGCAATCAGCGGCGTGCAGGCGGCAAATTTTTCCCGGTACTGGTTGCGGTTGTCGAGGACGTGGGCTTCATCCTGCCAGGCGGCGATGGACGCGGTCTGGATCGGGGGCGCCATGGCACAGCCGTGATAGGTGCGATACAGCAGGAATTTCTTCAGGATCGTCGCGTCGCCAGCGACGAAGCCCGAGCGCATGCCCGGCACGTTGGAACGCTTGGACAGGCTGGAGAGCATGACCAGGCGTTCGCTGCTGCGGCCGAGCAGCTTCGCGGCCTGCAGGCCGCCAATCGGCGGATTGGCTTCGTCGAAATAGATTTCCGAGTAGCACTCGTCGGAGGCGATGATGAAACCGTATTTGTCGGACAGGGCGAACAGCGTTTTCCAGTCGTTGAGCGACAGCACCTTGCCGGTCGGGTTGCCTGGCGAGCAGACATAGAACAATTGCACGCGCGCCCATTCTTCGGCGGAAAGCTGCGTGAAGTCGAAGGCAAAGTCGTTTTCCGGCAGATTGTTCAGAAAGCGCGGTTCGGCGCCCGCGAGGTAGGCCGCGCCTTCGTAGATCTGGTAGAAGGGGTTGGGGCTGACGACGATGGGGACGTAACCGCGGCTCGGATCGATGACGGTCTGGGCCAGCGAGAAAAGCGCCTCGCGCGAACCGTTGACCGGAAGAATCTCGGTTTCCGGATTCAGGTCGAGGTCGTAGCGCTGCTTGCACCACGTCGAGATGGCCTGGCGCAATGCCGGCATGCCTTGCGTCGTTGGATAATTGGCCAGCCCTTTCAGGCCCTTGGCCAGGGCTTCCATGATGAAGGCTGGCGTCGCATGTTGCGGTTCACCGATGGAAAGCTTGATTTCCTGGTGCTGCGGATTGGGCGTCACGCCGGCAAACAGGGCGCGCAGTTTTTCAAAAGGGTAGGGCTGGAGTTGGGCGAGATGCGGATTCACGTCGGCTCGGGTCGAAATTTGGGGCAGGAAATTACGATTATCGCCGAAAACTCAAAAAAACAGGCCGCGTAGCCAAAGGGCGTAGAAACAAAAAATCCCGCAGTTGCGGGATTTCTGTTGGCTGGTGCCCATGGGCAGGATCGAACTGCCGACCTCTCCCTTACCAAGGGAGTGCTCTACCACTGAGCCACATGGGCGCCGCTATGCTCTGGCGGTGTGGTGCCGCCGGATTTCGCCTTGGCCGGGCGAAAAACGCTCGAACCAATGAGCGCTAAATCAGTAACACAAACAAAAAAAGTCCGGTACAACGGATTTTCTTGCTGGGTGGTGCCCATGGGCAGGATCGAACTGCCGACCTCTCCCTTACCAAGGGAGTGCTCTACCACTGAGCCACATGGGCAACCTGGTGCGTCCTGACGGGGTCGAACCGCCGACATTCGCCTTGTAAGGGCGACGCTCTACCAACTGAGCTAAGGACGCGAAAGGGCGCGCAGTATAACCAACAAAAACGGGTTTTGGAAATTATTTCGCGCTTTTCTGCATCCGGCGATCTCCGGAAGATCCCGGTGCATTGGCGCGGCAGCGGATTTCGTCAAAGCGCCAGTCCTTGAGCAGCTTGCCGGTATCCCATACCGGCAGCAGACATTCCTGCCAGCCGGGCGGGATTCCTTGCCCATCACCGATGCTGCCCGTGGTTTTGCGGATGGTCATGAACTCGCTGGTATCGTGGTTTTGTATCAGCGTCAGGCGGCCTTTTTTCGATACCTTGCCCGGGTCGGTCAGCGGTTCTTTGTAAACGTCGCGCCATTCGCCATTGATCAGGATGGCCGAGCATTTCATGGCGAATTGCAGGGTGTCGCGGTTGAGTGCCTGCAGCAGTACGCCGCCCATGCCGAAGGCGATGTTGTCGGTAGCAAAATTGTCGGCAGTCAGGGCTTCGAGGATTTGCTTGATGGAGTCCTCGTTGATGCCGTCGCCCTGGATGATGCGGACCTTGTTCAGCACCTTGTAGCCCTTGGTGTTGTGGGTGACCCCAAAGCGGCGTTCGAGGATCCTGGCGACGCGCAGGACGATTTCGGCCGGTTCGCCGGAGTCCGGCCGGATCACCAGCGTGGCGCCGGATGCCAGCACTTCCTGCTTGAGTTCCCGGCCCCAAATATGCTCGCAGGCGTTGAAAATATTGTACGAGTCGGAAACGACGGCGAATATTTTGCCCGGGCCGCCAAACTGCTTAATCATGTTCCGGTAAGCCTCGGCTTCGTTTTCGCGCAGCCAGCTGGTGATGGTGCTGTGTTCCGCCGCCGGGATGGAATAACCGGCCATCGTCTCGCCATAAAATTCGCGGGCGGCCATGACGCCGACGACGGTATCCGAGCCCATGAAATTGACCAGATGGGCGCAGCCGCCGATGGCTGCCGACTCGGCGCTGGAAACGCCGCGCGCGCCGAAGTCGTGCAGCTTGAACGCGAGTTGTTCGGCCGGGCTGTCGCTGGTCTGTTCCAGGTATTTGCAGATCAGCTGCTTGATCGACCAGGAGCGCGTGGCGACGGTAATCGGATACCAGACGCGCAGCAAGATCGACTCGATATAGCTGGCGCACCAGAACACCCGGGCATCGGTGCATTCGATGGCGCACAGGATGTTGCGCCCCTCAACCAGTGTGCCTTCCGGCACAGCGGCAATCCGGACCGGCAGGAAGCCCTGGTATTTGCTGACGATATAACGCCAGCCTTCGGCATCAAAGGGTTCGCCGTGGGCCGCGAAAAATTCTGCGGCTTCATCGACCATGGCCAGCGTGACCGGCTGGGCAAGATATTCCTTGAGGATTATCTGTAAACCGAAAAACAGGGTTTTGTCGTACTCGCCGCCGCGCGACTCGATATACGAGAACATGCCGCTGGTGCCGGCCGGGTACTGGAGAAAGTGCGACGCCTTGTAGGAGTCGGTATTGAGCAGGATGTTGCGCAGGAAATTCATCAAGAACCAACTCCGGTTTGAAACAAGCCCATCCAAGGGATGGGCGCATCGGTGAGAGGCGTGATCTCTTGCATGACTTCCTTGCGGCCGTGCTGAAACGGCTGAAAGTGCCCGCTAAAGGCAAGAAAATCGTAGTGTCTGGCCATTGAAAACCCTTCAAGATGATTGAATTCGCGGCGGTTTTTCCGCTAGCCGCCGTCGAATTTAGTGAGCTTCCAGGCATCGGTCAAGCGGGGATAAAGGGTGAAAATTCCGGCCGGCATGTTTCGCGGGCTTGAAACTTCGCTCTGGCGTCTGTCATGCGCATTCCCCGGTAAAATACTTTCCTTTGCTCGCCGGCTGGTCCGGACAAGGTTTTTATTGCATGACTACTGAAATCAAAGTGCCGACCATCGGCATCGTCTCTCTGGGCTGCCCCAAGGCCGGTTCCGACACCGAACGCATCCTGACCAAGCTGCGCGCCGAGGGTTACAACCTGTCGCCCAACTACGACGACGCCGATCTGGTGATCGTCAATACTTGCGGTTTCATTGACGCGGCCGTCGAGGAATCGCTCGACGCCATCGGTGAAGCGCTGGCCGAAAACGGCAAGGTCATCGTCACCGGCTGCCTCGGCGCCAAGGGTGACATCGTGCAATCGACGCACCCGTCGGTGCTGGCCGTGACCGGGCCGCACGCCGCCGATGAAGTCATGGGCTACGTCCATGCGCATCTGCCCAAGCCGCACGATCCCTACCTCGACCTCGTGCCGCCGCAGGGCGTGCGTCTGACGCCGGATCACTTTGCTTATCTGAAGATTTCCGAAGGCTGCAACCACAGCTGCACCTTCTGCATCATCCCCAGCCTGCGCGGACCGCTGGTGTCGCGGCCGGTCGGCGATGTGCTGGCCGAAGCCGAAAGCCTGGCGCGCGCCGGGGTCAAGGAACTGCTGGTGATTTCGCAGGACACCTCGGCCTACGGCGTTGATCTGAAGTACCGCACCGGTTTCTGGGGCGGCAAGCCGGTCAAGACCCGCCTGAAGGAGCTGTGCGAAGCGATGGCGCAATTCGGCATCTGGGTGCGCCTGCATTACGTCTACCCGTATCCTTCGGTGGATGACGTGATTCCGCTGATGGCTGAAGGCAAGATCCTGCCTTACCTTGATGTGCCTTTCCAGCACGCCAGCCCGAAGATTCTGAAGGCGATGAAGCGTCCGGCCTCGGCCGAGAACACGCTGGAGCGCATCGCCAAATGGCGTGAAATCTGCCCGGAAATCGTCATCCGTTCGACCTTCATCACCGGCTTCCCCGGCGAGACGGAAGAGGATTTCGACCTGCTGATCCAGTTCCTCGAAGACGCCAAACTCGACCGCGTCGGCGCTTTTGCCTACTCGCCGGTGGAAGGCGCCAAGGCCAACGAGCTCGGCCTGCTGCTGCCGGAAAGCGTGCGCGAAGACCGTCGCCGCTGGCTGATGCAGGTGCAGGAAGACATCTCGGCGGACAAGCTGGCGGCCAAGATCGATAGCGTGATCCAGGTGCTGGTCGATGAAGTCGACGAAGAAGGCACCATCGCCCGTTCCAAGGCCGATGCGCCGGAAATCGACGGCCTGGTCTATATCGACGGTCATTTCGACGCCGAGCCGGGCGACTTCCTGCAGGTCAAGGTCATCGACGCCGACCACCATGACCTCTACGCCCAGATCGCCTGATCTGATTGCCCAGCTGGCTGAGATTGTCGGCAGCGCGTACGTGCTGTCCGATCCGGCCGACATCGCGCCTTTCGTCACCGACTGGCGCGGGCGTT